>NZ_JBIUCF010000039.1:0-144515 GCF_044593615.1 Nonomuraea sp. NPDC051941 | reverse complement strand
GGGCGGCGTTCGAGGATGCCTTGGTCGACGAGGTGGTTGAGGCGTTCGGTCAGCACTTTGCGGGAGATTCCGAGGTCGGCCTGGAGGTGGTCGAACCGGTTCAGGCCGGCCCATATGTCGCGCAGGATCAGGGGTGACCAGGGCTCTCCGATGACGTCGAGGGTGCGGGCGATGGAGCAGGCCATGTCGCCGAAGTTGGTGCGTTGCATGGGGTCAGTCTACTCATTGGAGTTCCCTTAAGGAACTTAAAGTGCTACGGTCGTAAAGTCTCTTCAAGGAACTCAAGGAAGGAATTGCCACCAGGTCCCTTACAACGTCACCACCGCAATCGCCGCAACCCCTGCAAGGAGAAGAAGATGCTCAACCCCGACGTACGCCGCGTCCTCGACGGCACTTCGCTGGCCCACCTCGCCACCGTCCTGCCAGACGGCTCGCCCCACACCGTCCCACTCTGGGTCGGCACCCACGGAGACCACATCGTCTTCCTCACCGGTCCGCAGTCGCGCAAGGCCCGCAACCTGCGCCGCGACCCGCGGGTGGCCCTATCCATAACGCCCGCCGACAACCCGTTCCAGCCCGTCATCGTCCGCGGCCGGGTCATCGAATGGCTCGACGGCGACGCGGCCTGGGAGATCATCGACCAGATCTCAACGAAGTACATCGGCAGGCCCTACAACCGAGATGAGGAGCGCATCGTCGCCGTCATCGAGCCCGAGCGGCAGACCGTCGGCATGAGCTGAGTCACCCCTTGCCGCTCATCCAGCGTTCCCCCTGCACCGAGCAACCACCCACGACGCTGTACCGCATTCCGGCCGCGCGCGCATGATCGGCTCAGTTCAACTCCTTCGGCGCTGCCGCGATCGTGCCTGCGCCCTGTTCGCGGTGGCCGTTGCACGAAGCACGATGCTCAACGCGCCGTACGGCTCGCTGGCGGCCCGTCCAGCCCGCCGTGCTCCGTGTTGATCTGCCTCGGACGCTTCATCTGGGGCAGTGTTCGACGACGCGGGTCACGTGGATGTGTGCGCGAGGATGGCGGCCGCCAACTCCTCGTGCACCTCCGGCGGCAGCGTATGCCCCATGCCCTCGACCATCACCAGCAGAATCGGCTCGTCAGCAGCCGCGCCGAACTCTTCACTCCAGATCTCCACGTTTTGCATGACTCAGAGCATGCCGCCTCCGGCTACGGGCGCCTCCTGTAGAACTACCAGCCGCGCCAGATCCGTACGGATACCAGCGGGCAGTCGTGCGGCTCCACGCACGATCGGGGCGTTCCTCAGGTACGAGGGCCGGTGTGCAAGACCACGAACAGCCCCCGCGCGCGGGTGCCGTCCGGCAACTGCCAGGACCCGGCGACGTGGCCAGTCGCTTCCGGCGCGTCGTCCGGGGCAGGCCGCAGGACCCGGTGCAAACGCAAGGTCGTGCCGTCCGGTGCGGGCAGCTCAGTGCCCTCGTGGTCGTCGACGGCAGTGACGGAGAAGTCCGTGGGGACGGGCCTGCCACCGAGGTAGGAGCGGGTGACCTCCCGGTCGGGAGTGTCGCTGGTGTTCTGGTCCTGGGCCTGGACCCGGCCCTCGATCAGAGCCTGCAACTGGGCGACCAGCACCGGGTCGTGGCAGCCGTCATAAGCCCAGCGCCGCCCCAGCACCCCGTGCTCCATGGTGCCGACGAGGGCGTGCTCCGCCCCGTCGAGCGGGGCACCCCGATAGGTGAGCGGTACCAGGTAGCTGATCGGCTGAGTGCCCGAGGTGTCCGTGACCACCATGAACTCGATCCCGACCTCACCCTGGGGGTCGTCCAGCCGGAAACCGCCGGCTTTGGCCAATTCCGGTTCGCCCGCTCCGCCCAGGTACCACGGCCGGGTGGGTAGCCAGGAGGTGAGCAGTTCCAGCTTGGTCGGCTTGAGGTCGGTGCGGTGGATGACGGCCATGCTGAGGATTCTCTTTCGTTGAGGGGAACGACCTCCACATCTTCCCAGTGGGCCTCGGAGAGCATGAGGGCGTACCCCCTCATCGGTCCGTGTTGTTCAATGGTGATCACTCTACGAACGCGCTGGAGGATGGCATGGTGCTGACCGAGGCGGCCCCGGAGGCGTTACCGAAGCAGCGGAGCAGGTGGCCGTTCTACGTGTGCCTGGGGCTCCTTGCCTGCGTCGTCGCCTACGTCCTGCTGTTCAAGGTCCCCGAGTGGCGGAACGACGAGAGGCTGGCCCGGATGGAGGAACGGGTGAGCATGTTCCCGCTCCCGCCCGACACGGAGCCAGGTGATCGCGGCGTTGAGGGCACGGTGGGTATTCAGTCCGGCAACAGCAATCATTGCGACTATCTGGTCCGCATGTCCCTGCTCACCAAGTTGCCGGACGCCGAGATCGCTCGCTACTACGAGTTCGCCGCGATCGAGGGGGTCGAAGGCCGCGCGCTCTCCGGCACCGTGTACGTCAACCCGAGCGGATCATGGCGAGGCGGGTTCAAGGGCGTCATCGTGGAGTTCTTCGACGGATATCACGAACCCGGGTTCGACCTGCGCTGCCACTGAGCAGCGACGGCCTTGTGCCGGTGCCGACCCCGACCGGTAGCACCTGCGGCAGGGCCTCGCCCCGATGCTGCGCGTCAGCGACCGGCGGGCGGCTCATCCGGCTTCTTCGGCATCATCGCCGCCTGCGCGGTGGTCAGAAGCCGGGGGTGAAGGGGCGGACGAGGCCGGTTTCGTAGGCGAAGACCACCACCTGGGCGCGGTCGCGCAGCCCGAGCTTGACCAGTACGCGGCTCAGATGCGTCTTGACCGTCGCCTCCGCCAGGTGCAACGCCGCGGCGACCTCGGCGTTGGACAGCCCGCGCGCCACCTGCACCAGCACCTCGTGCTCGCGCGCGGTCAGCTGCGCCAGCCGTTCATCCCGCTCGGCGGGCCCCGGCGTCATCTGCGGCGCGAACCTCTCCAGCACGCGTCGGGTGACGCGCGGCGACAGCGCCGCCTCTCCGGCCGCGACGTTGCGGATCGCGCTCAGCAGTTCCGGTGGCCGCGTGTTCTTCGGCAGGAACCCGGCCGCTCCGGCCTTCAGCCCGGCGAAGGCGTACTCATCCAGGTCGAAGGTGGTCAGGATGAGCACGCGCGAGCGCGGGCTGTCGCGCACGATCCTGCGGGTGGCCTCGATGCCGTCCAGGCCGGGCATGCGCACGTCCATCAGCACCACGTCCGGACGCAGGTGCCGCGCCAGCCGGGCCGCCTGCTCGCCGTCGTCCGCTTCCCCGGCCACCTCCATGTCCGGCTCGGCCTCGAAAACCATGCGGAAGGCCATCCGCAGCAGCGACTCGTCGTCGGCAATCAGCAGCCGGATCATCGTGGCGCTCCCAGGTCCAGCACGGCCAGCACCCGCCATCCGCCGCCCGCCACCGGCCCGGCGTCCAGGGTCCCGCCGTAAGCGGCCACCCGTTCCCGCATACCCGCGATCCCGCGCCCATCGCCCCGGAGCCCGGAACGGGGCCCCGACACCCAGGTCCCGGAGTCGAGAGTCCCGGGAGCAAGGGGTCCGGGAACGAGGGGCCCGGCGTCGAGAGGCCCGGCGTCGAAGGGCCCGGGGTCGCCAGGCACGACCGGCTCGCGAACGTCGATGACCTCCACCTCGGCACGGCGCGACGATACGTCGACCCGTACCTCGGCGCGGGCTCCGGACGCGTGCCGCAGCGTGTTCGTCAGCGCCTCCTGAACCAGCCGGTAGATCGTCAGCTGGGCGGCGGCGGGCACCGCCCCGGCGTCACCGGCCACCCGGACACCCGTCGCCAGCCCGGCCGCGCGCATCCGTTCGGCCAGCGGAGCGAGCTCGGCGATCCCGGGCGCGGGCTGAAGCGTCTCGTCGAGGCAGTCCTCGTCCGACGTGGCGTGGCCGGTGCTCAGGGAACGGCGCATGTCCTGCAGGGCTTGGCGTCCCATCGCGGCGATGTGCTCCATCGCCGCCGCGGCCCGATCCGGCGCGCTGTGGCGGACGTAAGCGGCGCTGTCGGCCAGCGCCACCATGACCGAGAGGTTGTGGGTGACGATGTCGTGCATGTCGCGGGTCATCCGCGCGCGTTCCTCAGCGACGGCCAGCCGGGCCCGCTGCTCGCGGTCGCGTTCCAGGGAGGTCACGTACGCCCTCCGTGCCCGCATCCACAGGCCGGCCATGAGAGCGGCGGCCGCCATCGCGCTCAGCGCGGCCACCGTGAAGGGGAACTGGCCGGGCGGCGCCCAGCGGGCGGCGGCCAGCAGCACCCCTGCCTGCAACGCGAGCGCCGCCGGCAGGGTGTGACGCCACGGGCGGTGCGCGGCGACCGTGTAGAGGGCCACCAGGAGGGCGGCGTCGGCGGGAAGCTGTACGTCCAGCGCCCATTGGACGGCGGCGGCGAGGCCGATCGTGCCCAGGACCGTCATCGGAGCGCGCCGTCTCCAGGCCAGCGGCGCGACCAGCGCCGTCTGCAGCGTGAGCAGCCATGGGGGACCTGACAGAACCTGGCCGGGTCCGAGCGTGGCCAGGAACAGCGCGGCGGCCAGCAGCGCGTCGGCGGGCAGGGTCGACCATCGGCTCAGCGCGGTGAGGCGGGCCGCCAGACGGTCGGCTGGGTTCATGCGCTTCACCCTAATTGTCCTGCGAGTTCGCTCCCGCTCGTCCTCGGGGATGACCGTCATCCGAAAGTCGCAGGCGCGCGTGCTACCTCCGCCGCTGTCCCGCGGGCGTGCCGGCTGTCAGCCTGTCGGACATCCCTTTCCGATGAAGGAGCTTTCGCATGTCCGTTGTCACGAAAAATCCTGATCTGGCCATGGGCGCCCAGGCCACCGGTTCGTCCGCCATCTCCAAGAGCCCAGCGTCCGCCGTCGCAAAAGCCGCAGGCACGACCGCGGGCACAGTGACGGGCACAGTCGGAGGCAAGGTCGCGGGCAAGGTCGCGGGCAAGGTCGCGGGCAGGGTCGCCGGGCTGGCCGTGCTGGTGCTGGCGGTCTCCCTGCCCGCGTCCAGCGCCGGTGCCGGTGCCGGTGCCGGTGCCGGTGCCGGTGCCGGTGCCGGTGCCGGTGCCGGTGCCGGTGCCGGTGCCGGTGCCGGTGCCGGTGCCGGTGCCGACGCCGGTGCCGACGCCGCGAGCCCGATCAGGGTGAGCCTGCCCGTGCCCGGCGGCCCGTATCCGGTCGGGACCGTGGCCATGCGGCTGGTGGACCGTTCGCGGCCCGATCCGCTGATGGCGGCCAAGCCGTACCGAGAACTGATGATCAGCCTGTGGTATCCGGCGGCAGGCGGCGGGCCGCTCGCGCCGCACATGGCGCCGCTGGCCGCCGCCGACTGGGATCGGCACTCGGCTCCGCCCCTGGGCATCGCCAAGGGCGCCGTCGCCTGGGCCGCCACGCGCACCCACGCCCGCGTGGGTGCGCCGGTCGAGCCGCGTGCGGGCAGGCTGCCGGTGGTGCTGTTCAGTTCGGGGGACGGCGGGCCGCGTACGCTGGGCACCGCCCTGGTCGAGGACCTGGCCTCGCGCGGCTACCTGGTCGTCACCGTCGACCACACCTACGAGGCCGACCAGGTGGAGTTTCCCGGCCGACGCCTGGTACGCGCCCTGCCGCTGCCCGCGAAGCTGACGCCGAAGGTCATCGCCAAGCTGCTGGCCGACCACGCGCGGGCGCGCCTGGCGGACATGCGGTACGTCCTGGACCAGGTCACCGCCCTGGCCCACGGCCGCCCGGTCGGCGGCGAACTGCCCGAGGGGATGCTCGGCGCGCCTGACGCCTCACGGGTGGGGGCGTTGGGACAGTCGCTGGGCGGGTCGGTCGCCGCGCAGCTGACCCGCGACGCCCGCGTGGACGCGGCCGTCAACTTCGACGGCTCCTACGTCGGCCCGGTGGCCACGCGCGGTGTGACCAGGCCGTTCCTGCAGCTGGCGGCCGAGACCCACACGCGTGCCGGCGAGCCGAGCTGGAAGTCGTTCTGGCGGGCCTCGACCGGGTGGAAGCGGGAGCTGCGCTTCAAGGGTGCGGCCCACGGCTCGTTCACCGACCTGCAGCCGTTGCTGCCGCAGATCGCGGCCAAGCTCCCCAGGGTGCCGCTCGCGGACTACGTGGGTACGATCGATCCCGGCCGTTCGGTGGCGGCCCAGCGCGCCTACGTCGGGGCCTTCTTCGACCTGCACCTGCGGGGCAAGCCGACCCGCCTGTTCGAGGGCCCCGACGCCCGCTTCCCTGATGTCTCCCTCATCCCCTGACCTCGTGAGTCCCCGTGGCTCCCGGGTCAGGCGACTCGCAGCCGGCACCGGAGTGCTCGCGTTGACGCGAAATGGCCGGTAGATGCCCTCCTGATGCCCTGTCCTCGGATCATGCGCACGCGGAAGCATGAAGCGCGTAAGCCAAGCTGAAGGCGCAAAGGAGACGCCATGGGTAACGTCCTCCGGGCCCTGGCTGCCGCGGCAGCCGGCGCGATAGTCCTCGCCGGTACCGCCACCCCGGCGCACGCCGAAGTATGGAATTGCTTCACTTCCGTTAACACGACGACGAACGTGGCGGGCGCACTGTGCTCGTCCGGCTTCGGCAGCTACCGGGTTGCCGCGAAGTGCAACTCGGCTCACTACCCCTACACGAGAACGATCGTCGGCCCGTGGGTGACCAAGGTCTCCGGCCAGCCAGGGACGTGGTCCACCGCTTCCGGCGATGCCCAAGGCTGCCACGTCGTCGAGGCCTGGACGCAGGTCCGCTGAGAGCCGATGCGGCGCGACCGCCGTACGGACGGTTCGAGCTGGACATGGGCACCCTCGGGCCGGAAGCAGGGTTGCGCCGACGGGGGTTGACGCGGCTGTCGAGGTGGGAAACCGCCGCGTGACAAGGAGGCATGGGAGCGGCTGGCCGGGGCCGGCGTCGAGCCGTGGCCGGCCGAGCGGCTGCTGATCTTCCTGCCGATGGCTTACACGCGGCGGTTGCTGCCGGACGTCTCGTACCCGGACGGGCTGGTGACGCCCAGCGGGCGGCTGAGCCTCTCGGCCGAGCGCTGTTCGTGGCGGCGTCGGGCCGCGCACCGGGCGGGTGAGCCTCTCGGCCGAGCCGGCGTCCGTGGCGGCGTCGGGCCGCGTGCAGTGGGCCGGCCATGACGGGTTGGGCGGATCGCGGTGCACGGTCCTGGGAGTGACGGTGATCGGACTGCCGCCTTCGGGGCCCCGTGGCGTCGGCACCGTGCCGTTCCCCGCCATGACCGCGACCACCGCGGTCGGCGCGGTCGGCCAGGCCGAGGACCTACCCGGGCTTGACCGCCCTGCGCCGGCGCCGCACCGGCGGCGGCCTCGACATGGCGCAGGACAGCTCGGCGGCCCCGATACGCGGGTCCACAGGCCGATTACCGAGATGCGCGGCCCGAAGCTCATCCATGAGATTCATGATCACTCCCCGCTGGAGTTCCGCACGTGGGGCTGGGACGGCTGGGCGGGCTCACCGCGATGCGAGCCCCTGGCCAGTTCGCCGGCCATGGCCCGCCTGAACCGCTTACGGGCCCGATGCGGCCGCACGCGGTACGCCGCCGGCGAGCAGCCGATGACGCGGGCGGCCTCCCTGGCGGACAGCATGCCAGGCGCCCAGGACGAGGATCCCCCGGTCCTCCTCCGGCAGCGCGGCCGGCGCCCGCAGGACGCCTATCGGGCTCGGTCGCCTCTTCCGCCACCTGCCGTCCCGTGCGACTGACCACGTAGGCCCAGACGCGTTGTCGGCATTCGTCGTACATACCGGTGAACCGGTGCGCATCGCCCGCCACTTCGGGTGCATTCTCTGACATCAAGAAATGGTGAGCAAACCTTCCGCTCGTTTCGCCTCGACTCACACCTTTTCCCCCAGCAAGAGCGCGGGTGATCACGGGGAGACAGTTTTCGGCTGCGCCATGTGGTCATAAGAAATCGCCCGAAACACCGGGGCTCCCCGGCACACTACGTGGTGCCGAAAGATCGCCTCTGCCGCTGGACGGCACGGGGTGGGACACGTAGTCGATCCGATCGGAGCACGACATCAAGACATCACATCGCCAGGACGTCGAGAATCGCCGGCGCTTACCCCTCGTCCGCGCGTTCGCCCGGAGCTCTTTCTCCGCCGCCGTCGCCCTCGCCTGCCTCGCCGCCGCCCTCTCCACGAGCGTCGTCACCGGCGGCGAATTCCGTGCGCGCGGTGCGGAGGAGGTCGTGAACCCCATCGACGCCCGGCCCAACGACGGCTCAGGCTACTGGCCGGACTTCTCGAACACCGGCTACGCCACCACGCCGGCCAACGCCGGAGGCCTGGGGCTGGGCGCGTACCCGGGCAAGCTCACCGACTACGCGGCGGGCATGAGCGCCGACAAACCGCTGAGGCTCGAATTCCCGGACAACAGCGTCATCTCCTACAAGCGCTTCCTCGGCCTGAAGGTGCTGATCTACGGCGACAACCTCACGTTCGTCGGCTGCCTGTTCGAGGGCACCAACCCCAACGACAACCTCGTCCAGATCTACTCGGACAACAACATCAAGTTCCTGTACTCGACGTTCAAGCCGAGCTCCTACGCGATGCCGCCCGGCAACGACGGCACCGTCTCGTCGTCCCACACCAAGCCCGGCACGCCCTTCGAAGATTCCTGGCAGCTCGCCACGACGATGAAGGAAGCCGTGGCCGTCATGGACCACAACGACATCTGGGGCAACGCCGGCATGATCATGGTGACGGGTTTCCCGGACCGCCCGTCGACGTGGACGAACAACTACATCCACGACATGGCGGATACGTCGCATGACGAATACCACCACGACGGCATAGGCCCGCAGAGCGAAGGCAACGGCGGCCCCATGATCGTCCACCACAACACCCTGGCCTCCCTGGGCAACACCAACGGCCTGGCCCTGCAGGGCAACGGCGTGTACGACCACATCTCGGTCACGAACAACTACGTCTCCGGCTGGGGATACGCGCTCAGCATCGGTGTCGAGAACAACGCCACGAACATCACCGTCACCGACAACGTCTTCTCGGCCGAACTCGAGCAGCTGTACGGCTTCCTGTACGGCAACATCTGGGGCGGGTCGGCGCGCGGCTCCACCTGGCGCCGCAACCTCATCCAGGCCCGTACGGGAGACGACAACAAGAACTTCACGACGGCCGACCACGGCAGATACCTGTGGCCGTCCGGCGAGACCCACGCC
Source organism: Nonomuraea sp. NPDC051941 (assembly GCF_044593615.1). Lineage (NCBI taxonomy): Bacteria > Bacillati > Actinomycetota > Actinomycetes > Streptosporangiales > Streptosporangiaceae > Nonomuraea > Nonomuraea sp. NPDC051941. The sequence goes on along the minus strand of NZ_JBIUCF010000039.1, from coordinate 135,363 downwards.
ACCGACTACACGGGCTGAGCCTCTTCCCGCGTGACGCGCGCCTCGCTGCTCTCCGCGATCCACTCCGGATCGGAGCGCGGCGAGGCCGCCCAAGATTTTCCGCTTCCGGGCGAAATGATCGGGGCGCCTCCACCCATGACGAGAGCGTTCGTACCCGTACCGGAAGTGGAGGACGCCACATGGGAACCGCCTGTGTCAGCTGACGCGCACAGGTTCGAAGCGGTCTACCGGGCGACCTACGACCAGATCACCGCCTACGCCGGACGCCGCTGCGACTCGCCGCAGGACGCGGCCGACGTGGCCGCCGAGACCTTCGTCAGCGTCTGGCGCAAGATCGACAAACTGCCCCCCGGGCGCGGAGCGGTGGTGGCGCCCCTCGCCGGGCTGTCGTACGACGCCTACTCGCTCATCGGCGGGAAGCTCATCGCACGGGGGCATCCCTCCGGTGCGGCGGCGCTCCTGGTCCTGCCCGTGCTGCTGGGAAGCGGCGCGCAGCGGCCGGCCGGCCTCCGCGGCGGTGCCGGGCGTCGTGGGTGAGCGGTCGCCGGTGCTGTCCTGGTGCCGTGCTCGCCGGGGGTCTGGCATTCCTCGCCTTCCCCGTCGGCGCACGGCATCCACGGACGCGGTGAGGCGGCCGGACACTGGGGTCTAAGTCCGACAAATCAGCCTTGACATCTCCCCGCCACACCCTCACTCTGTTGCGTATAGCGCTAGACGTTTCTCTTTACGAAACCGGGGTGACAGGATGATCCCAGCGTGCCCACTGGCGTCACTCCCTCGAGGCGAGGCCCTTCGCGTCGAGGCCGACCCGCCGATCGCGGTTTTCCACACCGAGGACGGCGAGATCTTCGCCATCGATGACACCTGTACCCACCAGGACGCCTCGCTCGCCGACGGCTGGCTGGAGGGGTGCGAGATCGAGTGCCCGCTGCACGCCTCGCGTTTCGACCTGCGCACCGGCCAGGTGGACGCGCCACCGGCCAAGCGCCCGGTGCGCACGCACGAGGTGGTGGTCGACGACGGCGTCATCTATGTCAAGCAGTCCGAGGCGCCACCCAACCTGCCGCCGGGCGTCACCGTCAAGGGGCAGGTGTGAACACGATCTGCGTCGTCGGCGCCTCCCTCGCCGGGCTGCTGACCGCCAGGGCGCTGCGCGCCCAGGGTTACCGGGGCAGGCTGGTGCTGGTCGGGGACGAGCGCCACCGACCCTATGACCGCCCGCCGCTGTCGAAGGACTTCCTGCGCGGTGACCTGGCCGAGGCCGACCTGGCCCTGGAGAACGAGGGTGAGGGCGAGGAGCTGGACGCGGAGTGGCGGCTCGGCGTCGCCGCCGTGGCCCTGGACCCCGGGGAGCGCCGCGTCGAGCTGAGCGACGGCACCTCGGTGCGGGCCGACGGCATCGTCATCGCCACCGGCGCCACCGCCCGCCGGCTTCCCGCCGCCGCCCACCTGGCCGGCGTGCACACGCTGCGCACCCTGGACGACGCCCGCTCCCTGCGCGCCGACCTGGAGGCGGGCCGGCGGCTGGTGGTGATCGGCGGCGGCTTCGTCGGCGCCGAGGTCGCCGCCACCGCCCGCGACCTCGGCCTGGACGTGACGCTGGTCGAGTCCGGCCCGGCGCCGCTGGCCCGCGTCGTCGGCGTGCCGATGGCCGAGGCGCTGGCCGCGCTGCACGAGCGGCGCGGGGTGCGGCTGCTGTCCGGCACGGTCGTGTCCGGCCTCACCGGCGATGACCGGGTGGACGGGGTACGGCTGGCGGACGGCACCCACCTGCCCGCGGACGTCGTGGTTGTCGGGATCGGCGCCGCGCCCGCCATCGGCTGGCTCCGGGGCAGCGGCCTCGACCTGGGCGACGGCGTACTGTGTGACGAGGCGGGCGGCACCTCCGCCCCCGGCATCGTGGCCGTGGGCGACTGCGCCGCCTGGTTCGACCCCGTTCAGGGCAGGCACCACAGGATCGAGCACTGGACGGGAGCCCGGCAGCGGGCCTCGGTCGCGGCGGCCACGCTGCTGTCCGGCGGCACCGCCCGCGCCGAGGCGCGGCGGCCCACCTATATCTGGTCCGACCAGTTCGATGTGAAGATCCAGTTCATCGGGCACGCCGCGGACGCGGATACGGTCAGCGTGGAGGAGGGCGACCCGGCCGAGCACAGCTTCCTCGCGGTCTACCGGCAGGGCGACCGCCCGGTCGCGGTCCTCGGGGTCAACCAGGTACGGCTGTTCACCCGGTGGCGGCGGCAGCTCGAAACGGCGCCGGTTCAGGTCGGCTGAGACAGGAGTGAATCATGGCTCATGAAGTACGCGGGGTCGTCGCGACCGGCAAGGGCAAGCCGGTCAGCCTGGAGACCATCCTGGTGCCGGACCCGGGACCCGGCGAGGCGCTGGTCCAGGTCCAGGCCTGCGGGGTCTGCCACACGGACCTGCACTATCGCGAGGGCGGCATCAGCGACGACTTCCCGTTCCTGCTCGGCCACGAGGCGGCCGGCGTGGTGGAGTCGGTCGGCGACGGTGTCACCGACGTCGCGCCCGGCGACTTCGTGATCCTGAACTGGCGGGCCGTGTGCGGCTCGTGCCGGGCGTGCCTGCGCGGCCGCCCGCAGTACTGCTTCGCCACCCACAACGCCACCCAGAAGATGACCCTGACCGACGGCACCCCGCTCAGCCCGGCGCTGGGCATCGGCGCGTTCGCCGACAAGACGCTCGTGGCCGCGGGCCAGTGCACCAAGGTCGACCCGGCCGCCTCCCCCGCCGCGGCGGGGCTGCTCGGCTGCGGCGTGATGGCCGGTCTCGGCGCCGCGGTGAACACCGGCGGGGTCAGCAGGGGCGACTCGGTGGCGGTGATCGGCTGCGGCGGCGTCGGCAACGCGGCCATCGCGGGCGCGCGGCTGGTCGGCGCGACCACGATCATCGCGGTCGACGTGGACGGCCGGAAACTGGAGTGGGCCCGCGGCCTCGGCGCGACGCACACGGTCGACGCCAAGGACGGCGACCCGGTCGAGGCGATCAGGGAGCTGACCGGCGGGTTCGGCGCGGACGTCGTGATCGACGCGGTCGGCCGGCCGGAGACGTACAAGCAGGCCTTCTACGCCCGCGACCTGGCGGGGACCGTGGTCCTGGTCGGGGTGCCCACGCCGGAGATGACGCTGGAGCTGCCGCTGCTCGACGTGTTCGGCCGCGGCGGCGCGCTGAAGTCCAGCTGGTACGGCGACTGCCTGCCCAGCCGCGACTTCCCCATGCTGATCTCCCTCTACCTGCAGGGACGTCTCGACCTCGACGCGTTCGTCAGCGAGACCATCGGCCTGGACGACGTCGAGGACGCCTTCGCCAAGATGCACCGCGGCGAGGTGCTGCGGTCGGTGGTGGCGCTGTGATGGATCCGCAGCGGAGCGAGGACATCCATCACAGCACCGCCGGGCGGAGCCCGGCCAAGGAGGCACAGTAATGCGGGTCAAGCGCCTGGTGACCTCGGGCACGTTCAGCCTGGACGGCGGGACGTGGGAGGTCGACAACAACGTGTGGCTGGTGGGCGACGACCAGGAGGTCCTGGTCATCGACGCCGCCCACGACGCCTCCGCCATCGCCGAGGCCGTGGGTGACCGCCGGGTCAGCGCGATCGTGTGCACGCACGCGCACGACGACCACGTCAACGCCGCCCCCGAGCTGGCCGAGCTCACCGGAGCACCCGTGCTGCTCCATCCCGACGACGAGGTGCTGTGGAAGCTGACCCACCGGACGGCCACGCCCGGCGGGCCGCTGGCCAACGGGCAGCTCCTGAAAGTGGGCGGCTCCGCCGTGCACGTGCTGCACACGCCGGGGCACGCGCCGGGCGCGGTGTGCCTGTACGTGCCGGAGCTCGGCGTGCTGTTCTCCGGGGACACCCTGTTCAAGGGCGGCCCCGGCGCGACGGGCAGGTCGTACAGCGACTTCCCGACGATCATCTCGTCGATCAGCCGGACGCTGCTGACGCTGCCCGGCGAGACCGTGGTGCACACCGGACACGGTGAGGACACCAGCATCGGAGCCGAGGCTCCGCAGCTCGAGGACTGGATCCGCCGAGGGCACTGACCCGGCCTGTCTCAGAGGAGTACTGCCCGTGACCACCACCACGTCAAGCGTGATCCCCACCCTCCCCGGTCGCTACTACGTGGACCCCGAGATCTTCGCCGCGGAGCAGCGGAACATCTTCGAGGCGATGTGGTTCTGCGTGGTGCGCTCGGCCGACCTGCCCAATCCGGGCTCGTTCAAGACCGTTCAGGTCGGCTCCGAGAGCATCCTCGTCACCAGGGCGCGCGACAGGTCGGTGCGCGCGTTCTTCAACGTCTGCCGCCACCGCGGCGCGACGCTGCGCACGGAGGAGTCGGGCGAGGTGAAGCGGGCCTTCCAGTGCCCGTATCACGCCTGGACCTACGACCTGGACGGCAAGCTGATCGCCGCGCCCAACCTGACCAAGATGGCCGACCTGGACCGGGTGGAGTACGGCCTGGTGAAGGTGCACGTGCGCGAGTGGCTCGGCTACGTGTGGGTGTGCCTGGCCGACGAGCCGCCCTCCTTCGAGGAGGACGTGCTGGGCGCGGTGACCGAGCGGCTCGGCTCGCTGGAGCTGCTCGAGAACTACGACGTGGCCGGCCTGGAGGTGGGCCGCAGGATCGTCTACGACGTGAAGGCGAACTGGAAGCTCATCATCGAGAACTTCATGGAGTGCTACCACTGCGCCACGATCCATCCCGAGCTGACCGAGGTGCTGCCGGAGTTCGCTGACGGCTACGCGGCTCAGTACTTCGTGGGCCACGGCGCCGAGTTCGGCGAGGAGATCCAGGGTTTCACCGTCGACGGTTCCGAGGGGCTCGACCGCATCCCGGGCGTCAGCGAGGAGCAGGACCGCCGCTACTACGCGATCACGATCAAGCCGCAGGTGTTCATCAACCTGGTGCCCGACCACGTGATCGTGCACCGCATGTTCCCGCTGGCGGTGGACCGCACGGTGGTCGAGTGCGACTGGCTCTACCTGCCCGGCGTCGTGGCGGGCGGCAAGGACCTGGACAAGTCGGTGGAGCTGTTCCACCGGGTCAACGAGCAGGACTTCGAGGCGTGCGAGCGGTGCCAGCCGCAGATGGGCTCGCGTACGTACGCCAAGGGCGGCGTGCTGGTGCCCAGCGAGCACCACATCGGCGCCTTCCACGACTGGGTCCAGGACCGCGTCGGGTGAACGAGCACGACGACGAACGCCTGACGGCCGGCCCGCCCAAGGACTGGGCGGGCGGCCTGCCCGCGGTGGGCCACGCCCTGCGCATCGCCCACCGGCAGATGGGGGTCGGCCGCACCGCGCTGACGCTGTTGCGCGTCAACCAGAAGAGCGGCTTCGACTGCCCCGGCTGCGCCTGGCCGGAGGGCGATCACCGCAGCCCGGCCGAGTTCTGCGAGAACGGCGCCAAGGCGGTGGCCGAGGAGGCCACGACCCGGCGTGTCACCCGCGAGTTCTTCGCCGCCCATCCGGTGAGCGAGCTGGCCGGGATGAGCGACTACTGGCTGGGGCAGCAGGGCAGGCTGACCGAGCCGATGTACAAGCCCGCGGGCGCCGAGCACTACGAGCCCGTCGGCTGGGCGGAGGCGTTCGGCATGATCGCGGCCGAGCTGCGCGCGCTGGACAGCCCCGACCAGGCGGTCTTCTACACCTCGGGCCGCACCTCCAACGAGGCGGCCTTCGCCTACCAGTTGCTGGTGCGCCGGTTCGGCACCAACAACCTGCCCGACTGCTCCAACATGTGCCACGAGTCCAGCGGCGCCGCGCTCACCGAGACGATCGGGATCGGCAAGGGCACCGTGTCGCTCGACGACCTGCACCGGGCCGACCTGATCTTCGTGGTCGGCCAGAACCCGGGCACCAACCACCCCCGCATGCTCACCGCCCTGGAGAAGGCCAAGCGCGGCGGCGCGCGGATCGTCGCGGTCAATCCGCTGCCCGAGGCCGGGCTGCTGCGCTTCAAGAACCCGCAGCGGCCGTCCGGGCTGGCCGCAGGCACCGCGCTGGCCGACCGGTTCCTGCAGATCCGGCTCAACGGCGACATGGCGCTGTTCCAGGCGCTGTCGCTGCTGCTGCTCGACACCGCCGACGAGGCGTTCATCGCCGAGCACACCAGCGGCTTCGAGGAGTGGAAGGCGCACCTGACCGGCCTGGACTGGGCGGAGGTGCTGGAGGCGACCGGTCTGACCCGGCAGGAGCTGGAGGAGACGGCCCATGACGTCAGGAACGCCGGGTCCGTCGTCGTCTGCTGGGCCATGGGGCTCACCCAGCACCGCAACTCCGTGGCGACCATCCGCGAGGTGGTCAACTTCCAGCTGCTGCGCGGCAACGTGGGACTGTGCCCGGTGCGCGGCCACTCCAACGTCCAGGGCGACCGGACCATGGGCATCTACGAGAAGCCCTCGAAGGACTTCCTGGACGCGCTGGCCGGGGAGTTCGGCTTCGAGCCGCCCCGGCACCACGGGCTGGACACGGTCGAGGCCATCCGGGCCATGCGCGACGGCGAGGCGAAGGTCTTCGTCGGCATGGGCGGCAACTTCGTCCGCGCCACCCCCGACAGCCGCGTCACCGAGGCGGCGCTGCGCCGTACCAGGCTGACCGTGCAGGTCTCCACCAAGCTCAACCGCTCGCACGCGGTGTGCGGCGAGCGGGCGCTCATCCTGCCCACTCTGGGCCGCACCGAGCGCGACCCGGCCGGGTTCGTCACCGTCGAGGACTCGATGGGGCTGGTGCACGCCTCGCGCGGCCGGCTCGCGCCCGCCTCCCCGGACCTGCTGTCGGAGGTGGCGATCGTCGCCCGGCTGGGCCGCGAGCTGTTCGGCGAGGAGCCGTGGGCGGGCTTCGAGCGGGACTACGCCACGATCCGCGACCGCATCGCGCGGGTGATCCCCGGTTTCGAGGACTTCAACGGCCGCGCGGAGGCCGGCTTCGCGCTGCCCAACGCGCCCAGGGACGAGCGCCGCTTCCCCACCGCCACCGGCAGGGCGGGCTTCACCGTCAACCGGCTGGAGGTCCTGCGGGTGCCGCCGGGTCGGCTGCTGCTGCAGACCGTACGCAGCCACGACCAGTACAACACCACCGTCTACGGCCTCGACGACCGCTACCGCGGTGTCAAGAACGGCCGCAGGGTGGTCTTCGTCCACCCCGGCGACCTCGCGGAACGCGACCTGGCCGACGGCGACCTGGTCGACCTGGTCAGCGAGTGGCCCGACGGCGAGCGCACCGCCGAGGGTTTCAGGGTCATCGCCTATCCGACCGCCCGCGGCTGCTGCGCCGCCTACTTCCCGGAGACCAATGTGCTGGTGCCGCTCGACTCGGTGGCCGAGACCTCCAACACCCCGACCTCCAAGAGCATCGTCGTCCGGCTCAGCCGGCGTACCCGAGGCGGCGGCTGATCTCGTCGGCCCCGCCGATCAGGACGGGAGCGAGCTCGTGCATGCGCTCGGCGGTGAAGCGGTAGGCGGGGCCGGAGGCGCTCACCGCGGCGACGACGTCGCCGTGGTAGGAGCGGATGGGCGCCGCCATGGCGTTCAGCCCCTCCTCCAGCTCCTCCAGGCAGTAGCCGTAGCCGGCCTGCTTGATCTCGGTCAGCTGCTCCCTGAGCCGGTCGAGGTCGGTGACGGTGCGGGGGGTGAAGGACTCCAGGGCCCCATCGGACAGCACCCGCTCGCGCTGGCGCTCGTCCAGGTGGGCCATCAGCACCTTTCCGCTGGAGGTGGCGTGCAACGGCGTGATCTGGCCGACCCAGTTGTAGGCGGTGACCGCCGAGGCGCCGCGCACCTGGTCGAGGTTGACCGCGTAGCTGGAGCGGAGCACGGCGATGTTGACGGTCTCGCCGATCTCCTCCGCCAGGCGCTGGCAGACCGGGCGCCCCCGCTGGGTGACGTCGAGCTGGGTGTTGACGCCGCCGGCCAGGCGGATGATGCCGAAGCCGAGCCGGTATTTGCCGCGTTCCTCGGCCTGCTCGACCAGGCCGCGCGCCTCGAGCGCGCCGAGCAGCCGGAACGCGGTCGACTTGTGCACGTCGATCTCCGCGGCGACCTCGCTGACCCCTGCCTCGCCCCGCCGGGAGAGGATCTCCAGCACGCTGATCGCCCGATCGACCGACTGCACGCCCCCGCTGCCCGAATCGTTGCCCATAGCGAAACTCTAAGTGCTAGAGGGAACTCCGTCTAACGCACGACCAAAAGATCTCCTGTTGCGAGTAGTGAAACGCAATGCGTATAGCGCTACGATTTGGCGAAACGCGCGAGCGAGACGAGGCACCATGACGTCACATCAATACGACTTCGTCATCGTCGGAGGCGGCTCGGCCGGCAGCGCGCTGGCGAACCGGCTCTCCGCGGACCCTGCCACGCGGGTGCTCGTCCTGGAGGCGGGCCGATCGGACTACCCGTGGGACGTGTTCATCCACATGCCCGCGGCCCTGCCCTTCCCCATCGGCAACCGCTTCTACGACTGGCGCTACGAGTCGGAGCCCGAGCCCCACATGAACGGCCGGCGGATCTATCACGCTCGCGGCAAGGTGCTCGGCGGCTCCAGCAGCATCAACGGCATGATCTTCCAGCGCGGCAACCCGCTGGACTACGAGCGGTGGGGCGCCGATCCCGGGATGAAGAGCTGGGACTACGCCCACTGCCTGCCGTACTTCAAGCGGATGGAGAACTGCCTGGCCGACCCCGACACGCCGTGGCGCGGCCACGGCGGGCCGCTGGTGCTGGAGCGCGGGGCGGCGAGCACGCCGCTGTACGACGCGTTCTTCGAGGCGGTGCAGCAGGCCGGCTATCCCCTGACCGACGACGTGAACGGCTACCGGCAGGAGGGCTTCGCCCGCTTCGACCGCAACATCCGGCGCGGGCGCCGGCTCAGCGCCGCCAGGGCGTACCTGCACCCGGTCATGAAGCGGCCCAACCTGACCGTCAAGACGCGCGTGCTCGTGACGAAGGTCGTCTTCGACGGGAACAGGGCCGTCGGCGTCGAGTTCGACGGCGGCCGGGTCCGCGCGGGCGAGGTCATCCTGTGCGGCGGCGCGATCAACTCGCCGCAGCTGCTGCAGCTGTCCGGGATCGGCAACGCCGACGAGCTGCGCGAGCTCGGCATCGACGTCGTGCACGACCTGCCGGGCGTGGGCGAGAACCTGCAGGACCACCTGGAGGTCTACATCCAGCACGGCTGCCGCGAGCCGGTCTCGATGCAGCCGAACCTGCAGAAGTGGCGCCATCCCTGGATCGGCGCGCAGTGGCTGTTCCTGCGCGGCGGGCCGGGGGCGACCAACCACTTCGAGGCGGGCGGCTTCGTCCGCGGCAACGACGAGGTCGACTACCCCAACCTGATGTTCCACTTCCTGCCGCTGGCCGTGCGCTACGACGGCTCGGCGCCGGCGGGCGGGCACGGCTACCAGGTGCACGTCGGCCCCATGTACTCCGACGCCCGCGGCTCGGTGAAGATCAAGAGCACGGATCCGCGGCAGCATCCGGCGCTGCGCTTCAACTACCTGTCCACCGAGCAGGATCGGCGCGAGTGGGTGGAGGCCGTCCGGGTGGCCCGCAAGATCCTCGGGGCACCGGCGCTGGCCGGGCTCAGCACGGGCGAGGTGTCGCCCGGCCCGTCCGTGGAGACCGACGAGGAGATCCTGGACTGGGTGGCCAAGGACGGCGAGACCGCCCTGCATCCCTCGTGCACGGCCAGGATGGGCGTGGACGCGATGTCGGTGCTCGACCCGGACACGATGCGGGTGCACGGCGTCGACGGGCTGCGCGTGGTGGACGCCTCGGCCATGCCGTACGTGACGAACGGCAACATCTACGCGCCGGTCATGATGCTGGCGGAGAAGGCGGCCGACCTCATCCTGGGCAACACGCCGCTGCCGCCGCAGACGACCGAGTTCTACCGTCACCGGGCATGACACGAGGGCGGTGGGGCACTCCCCCACCGCCCTCGTGCGTGAACGTCAGCGGAAGACGACGGTGCGGTTGCCGTTGAGCAGGACGCGCTGCTCGCTGTGCCACTTCACGGCCCTGGCCAGCACCTGCGCCTCCACGTCCCGTCCGGCCGCGACCAGGTCCTCGGGGTCGAGCTCGTGGTCCACCCTGGCCACGTCCTGCTCGATGATCGGGCCCTCGTCCAGGTCGGCCGTGACGTAGTGCGCGGTCGCCCCGATGAGCTTCACGCCGCGCTCGTGCGCCTGGTGGTACGGCTTGGCGCCCTTGAAGCCCGGCAGGAAGGAGTGGTGGATGTTGATGGCCCGCCCCTCCAGCCGCTTGCACAGGTCGTCGGAGAGGATCTGCATGTAGCGCGCCAGGACCACCAGCTCCGCGTCGCACTCCTCGACCAGCTCCAGGATCCGCGCCTCGGCCTCGTCCTTGGTGGCGGCCGTGACGGGCACGTGGTGGTACGGCACGCCGTACGAGGCGGCCAGCGGCTCCAGGTCAGGGTGGTTGGAGACGATCGCGGGGATGTCGATGTTGAGCGCGCCCACCTGGCGGCGATAGAGCAGGTCGTTCACGCAGTGGCCGAACTTCGAGGCCATGACCAGCGTGCGGGTGGGCGTGGCCGCGTCCTTCAGCTGCCAGTTCATCTGGAAGGACTCGGCGACGTAGGTGAACCCCTCGCGCAACCGCTCGATCTCGTCATGCGCGGCGAAGTGCACGCGCATGAAGAAGCCGCCACCCTTGCGGTCGTTGAACTGCTTGCTCTGCAGCATGTTCCCGCCGTGCTGGACGAGGAAGCTGCTGACCGCGTACACGATGCCCGGCTTGTCGGAGCAGGACACCGTGAGGATGAACTCGCGGCCAGGGTCGGGACGTGGAGACATCGCACCCTCCCGGTGTTGCGTATGACGCAAAGAAGAGATTTATACGCAACAGACTGAGGGCAGGGGCCAACCACGTCAAGGGGCAAGAAGGTCAAACCTCATCACAACGTATTTATTTGGCCAGTGATTCCGGCAAACCCTTGACGAACACTCCAAGACGAGTCAATCCTGTTCCTCATTAAGCAGCGCCTTGCGCGATACGCAACTATCGAGGTGTGCCGATGACCGAGCTCTACATCGCGGGCGAGTGGACCAGGCCACTCGCCGGTGGTCAGCGGCGCATCCACTCGCCCGCCGACGGAAGCCTCGTGGCCACCGTGGCCGAGGGGACCGCCGCGGACACCGAGGCGGCGATCGCCGCGGCCAGGCGCGCCTTCGACGGCGGCCCCTGGCCCACGACGCCGGCCCGCGAGCGCGGCGCACTGCTGTACAAGGTAGCCGACCTGCTGGAACGCGACCGCCAGACCTTCGCCCGCGCCGAGTCAGGAGACACCGGCAAGCGCCTGGTGGAGAGCGAGTACGACATCGACGACTGCGTGGCCAGCCTGCGCTACTTCGCCGGCGTCGCGGGCACCGACGCGGGCCGGGTCGTCGACACCGGCCGCGACGACGCGATCAGCCGCATCGTGCACGAGCCGATCGGCGTCTGCGGCCTCATCACGCCGTGGAACTACCCCCTGCTCCAGACCACATGGAAGGTCGCCCCGGCGCTCGCCGCGGGCAACACGTTCGTGCTCAAGCCGAGCGAGCTGACCCCCAGCACGGCCATCCTGCTGATGCGCGCGCTGGCCGAGGCCGGGCCGCCGGACGGGGTGGCCAACCTCGTGCTCGGCGCCGGCCCGGAGGTCGGCGCGCCGCTGGCCGAGCACCCGGACGTGGACATGGTCTCCTTCACCGGCGGCCTGGCCACCGGGCGGCGCGTCATGGCCGCCGCCGCGGCCACCGTGAAGCGGGTGGCGCTGGAGCTGGGCGGCAAGAACCCCAACATCGTCTTCGCCGACGCCGACTTCGACACGGCCGTCGACTTCGCGCTCACCGCGGTCTTCCTGCACTCCGGCCAGGTCTGCTCGGCCGGCGCGCGCCTGCTGGTGGAGGACTCCCTGCACGACGCGTTCGTGGACGAGGTCGTACGGCGGGCCGAGCTGATCCGCCTGGGCGGCCCCTTCGATCCGCACGCCGACACCGGCCCGCTCATCTCCGCCACGCACCTGGCCAAGGTCGAGGAGTACGTGGCGGCGGGCCTGGCCGAGGGGGCCGTGCTGCGCTGCGGCGGCCGCCGCCTCGACGGGCCCGGACACTTCTACCGGCCCACCGTCCTGGACGAGTGCAAGCAGGACATGCGCGTCGTGCGCGAGGAGTCCTTCGGCCCCGTCCTGACCGTCGAGCGCTTCACGACCGAGGACGAGGCGGTCCGCCTCGCCAACGACACCGAGTACGGCCTGGCCGGCGCGGTCTGGACCCAGGACGCCGGCAGGGCGCAGCGGGTCGCGGGCCGGCTACGGCACGGCACGGTGTGGATCAACGACTACCACCCCTACGTGCCGCAGGCCGAGTGGGGTGGCTTCAAGCAGTCCGGCAACGGCCGCGAGCTCGGCCCGACCGGCCTGGACGAGTACCGCGAGATCAAGCACGTCTGGCAGAACATCCGACCGCGCCCACAGCGGTGGTTCCCAGAGAACTGACGCTCCGACGACGAAGAGGTGGTCATGACCGTCCCGTCACTGACCGAAAGCACACCGCTCAACACCGAGGCACCCCCCATTCTCGACGTCCGAGGCCTGTGGAAGGTGTTCGGCCCCAAGGCCGGCCGCGTGGTCGGCAGCACCCTGAGCCGCACGGAGCTCAAGGAGCAGACCGGCTGCGTCGCCGCGGTCCGCGACGTCTCCTTCTCGGTCCGGCGGGGCGAGGTGTTCGTCGTCATGGGCCTGTCGGGCTCGGGCAAGTCCACCCTGGTGCGCTGCCTGACCCGGCTGATCGAGCCCACGGCGGGCGAGATCGTGCTGGACGGCGAGGACATCCGCACCGCCGACGCCCGCAAGCTGCGCGAGCTGCGCAGGCACCGGATGGCGATGGTCTTCCAGCACTTCGGCCTGCTGCCGCACCGGTGCGTGCTGGAGAACGTGGCCTTCGGGCTGGAGATCCGGGGCACCCCCAAGAAGGAGCGCTACGAGCGGGCCCGCGAGGTGCTCGGGCTGGTCGGGTTGACCGGCTTCGAGAACTCCTACCCCGACCAGCTCTCCGGCGGCATGCAGCAGCGCGTCGGCCTGGCCCGCGCGCTCGCGGCCGACCCCGAGGTGCTGCTGTTCGACGAGCCGTTCTCCGCGCTGGACCCGCTGATCAGGCGCGAGATGCAGAACGAGGTCATCCGCCTGCACCACGAGGTGGGCAAGACGATGATCTTCATCACCCACGACCTGAGCGAGGCGCTCAAGCTGGGCGACCGGATCCTCATCATGCGCGACGGCGAGCTGGTCCAGGTCGGCACGCCCGACGAGGTGGTGGGCGCGCCCGCCGACGAGTACGTGGCCAATTTCGTCAGCGACGTCCCACGCTCGCACGTGCTGACCCTGTCGTGGATCATGCGCCCGCCGCTGGAGGGCGAGCCGCTCGACGGCCCGGAGCTCGGCCCCGACGTGGTCATCCGCGACGCCGTGCACACCGTGCTGTCGGCCGACCGCCCGGTGCGCGTGACCGGGGACGACGGCCTGCTCGGCGTGGTCACCAGCGCGGAGATCCTCGAAGTGATCGCCGGAGGGCAGCACTGATGGCGGCCGTCACGGCGGTCGCCGCCAGGCTGCACAAGCTGCCCGACCGCAGGCTGCTGCTGGCCCTGGTCGTCGCGGCCTGGGTGGTGGGCTGGGCGGTGCTCGGCGGGCGCGACACCCAGCAGCTGGGCGGCGCCGAGCTGACCCCGCTGCACCGCGACCTCAGCCAGGCCATGGACGTCATCGACGACAGCCGCAACAGCAACCCGTTCTTCCTCTACTTCATCAACTACATCCGGCTCTTCCTGGACGACGCGGTGACCTTCGTCCAGGCGCTGATCAGCCAGCCGTCCTTCGGCCGCCCCCTGCCCGTGCTGGGCTGGCTCGGCGTGGTGGCGATCGCCACGGCCGTCGCCCTGCTGTACGGCAACAGGAAGGTGGCGGCGCTGACGGCCGCGGGCTTCCTGTCCTTCGGCCTGCTCGGCCTGTGGCAGGAGAGCATGGACACGCTCGCCCTCACGCTGACGGCGGTCGCGCTGTCGCTGGCCGTGGGCATCCCGCTCGGGATCTGGGCAGGGCTGAGCGACCGGTTCCTGCGGCTGGTCACGCCGGTGCTCGACTTCATGCAGACGATGCCGACGTTCGTCTACCTGGCGCCGCTGACGCTGTTCTTCCTCATCGGCCCGGCCAGCGCGACCGTGGCCACGATGATCTACGCGGTCCCGCCGGCCATCCGCATCACCGCGCACGGCATCCGGCAGGTCTCGCCCGAGACGATGGAGGCGGGCACGTCGCTCGGCGCCACGCCTATGCAGGCGCTCAGGCACGTGCGGCTGCCGATGGCCAGGCAGACGATCATCGTGGGGGTCAACCAGACCATCATGGCCGCGCTGTCCATGGCCACCATCGCGGCCCTGATCGACGCGCCCGGCCTGGGCAAGACCGTGCTCAAGGCGCTGCAGACGCTGGACGTCGGGACCGCCTTCAACGCCGGCCTGGCGATCGTGATCATGGCCGTGGTGCTCGACCGGGTGACCTCGGCCGCCAGCCGGCGGGTGGAGGACCAGCGCCGCGCGGGCCGGCTGCGTTCCGCGCGCCGGCGCCGCATCGAGGTTGCGGGCGTGCTCGGGATCGCGGCCGTGCTGGCGTACCAGTCCTACACCTACCTCTGGGCCGCGGACTTCCCCATCGAGGCCAACATCGGCTCGTACGTGCGCAACGCCGCGGACACCGCCAGCGCCTGGGTGCAGGACAGCCTGGTGACCTACACCAACGCGCTGAAGAACGCGCTCACCAACGGGCTGCTCAACCCGTTCGAGGCCCTGCTGACCGGCTCACCCTGGTGGCTGGTCTGCCTGGTGGCGGTCGCCGTGGCCCTGCTGGTGGGCAGCGCGCGGGCCGCGCTGGTCACCGCCATCGGGCTGCTGATGGTGCTGGCGCTCGGGCTCTGGCAGGACAGCATGGTGACGCTGGCCTCCACGCTGGTCGCGACCATCCTGGTGATGGCGCTCGGGGTGGTCGTCGGCGTGTGGATGGGCCGCAGCGACCGGGCCGACACCCTGCTGCGTCCCGTGCTCGACGCGGGGCAGACCATGCCCGCCTTCGTCTACCTGGTGCCCATCCTCGGCCTGTTCGGCCCGACGCGGTTCACCGCGATCATCGCCGCCGTGGTCTTCGCCGCGCCGGTGGCGATCAAGCTGGTGGCCGAGGGGATCAGGCGGGTCTCCCCCACCACGGTGGAGGCGGCGACCTCGGCGGGGGCGGGCACCTGGCAGCTGATCTCCAAGGTGCAGCTGCCGATGGCGCGCAGCGGCGTGACGCTGGCCGCGAGCCAGGGACTCATCTACGTGCTCTCGATGGTCGTCGTGGGCGGCCTGGTGGGCGCGGGGGCGCTCGGCTACGACGTGGTGGCCGGCTTCTCCCAGCACGAGCTCCGCGGGAAGGGGCTGGCCGCCGGGATCGCGATCGTCGTGCTCGGCATCGTGCTCGACCGCGTCATGCGCGCCGCCACGCAACGGGCCGACGCAGCCGCCCACGGAGGGCTTGCGAACAAGTAAGAAACAGGAACCACAGGAGGACCAAGTGGCGATGTCGAGAAGCGGCAGGATCAGGGCGCTCGCGCTCGTGACCGGCGGCGGCCTCCTGCTCAGCGCGTGCAGCGGAGCGAAGGTCGGCGAAACCCAGCAGGCCGCAGCGGGAGGCGGCAAGACGTGCGGCACGTTGAACCTCGCGGTCAACCCATGGGTGGGCTACGAGGCCAACGCCGCGGTGATCGCGCTCGTCGCGGAGAAGAACCTCGGCTGCAAGGTGGTGAAGAAGGACCTGAAGGAGGAGGTGTCCTGGCAGGGCTTCGCCACCGGTGAGGTCGACGCGGTCGTGGAGAACTGGGCCCACGACGACCTGAAGAAGAAGTACATCGACGAGCAGAAGGTCGCCGTCTCGGCGGGGCCGACCGGCAACAAGGGCGTCATCGGCTGGTTCGTGCCGCCGTGGATGGCCAAGAAATATCCCGACATCACCGACTCGAAGAACCTCAACAAGTACGCCTCGCTGTTCAAGACCTCCGAGTCCGGGGGCAAGGGCCAGCTGCTCGACGGCGACCCGTCCTTCGTCACCAACGACGCGGCGCTGGTCAAGAACCTCGACCTGGACTACAAGGTCGTCTACGCGGGCAGCGAGACCGCGCTCATCCAGGCCTTCCGGCAGGCGGAGAAGCAGCAGACGCCGCTCATCGGCTACTTCTACGACCCGCAGTGGTTCCTGTCCGAGGTGAAGCTGGTCAAGGTCGACCTGCCCGCGTACACCAAGGGGTGTGACGCCGACGCGGCCAAGGTGGCCTGCGACTATCCGCCGTACGAGCTGGACAAGATCGTGAGCAAGAAGTTCGCGGACTCGGGCAGCCCCGCCTACACCCTGGTCAAGAACTTCACCTGGACCAACGACGACCAGAACCTCGTGGCCAAGTACATCGCCGAGGACAAGATGACGCCCGAGGAGGCGGCCGCCAAGTGGGTCGCCGCCAACCCCGACAAGGTCAAGGCCTGGCTCCCCGCGACCTGACCGCTCCTCCACCGTGCGCCCGGCCCGATCGTCCTGCCGCGATCGGGCCGGGCGTACGCGTGCGCTCACCGGCCGAAAGGCTGTACTGAATAAGACAGAACACCCCTTGACACCCGGAATGCGGCGAGCGACGCTTGTTGCGGAAAGCGCGTTTGGTTGCATATACCGCAACAACGGAGGTGGCTATGACGGGCCCGAGCGTGGTCATCATCGGCGCGGGCGTGGTCGGCGCGGCCTTGGCCGACGAGCTGTCCGCCCGAGGCTGGACCGACGTCACCGTCGTCGACCAGGGGGACGTGCCCGCCACCGGCGGCTCCTCCTCGCACGCCCCCGGCCTGGTCTTCCAGGTCAACGGGTCGAAGACGATGACCGAGATGGCCCGCTACACCGCGGAGAAGTTCGTCGAGCTCGACAGCTTCCTGCAGGTCGGCGGGCTCGAGGTGGCCACCAGCCCGCAGCGGCTGGCCGAACTGCACCGCAGGCACGGCTGGGCGGTCGCGTGGGGGCTCGAGGCCCACCTGCTCACGCCGCAGGAGTGCGCCGCCAAGCACTCGCTGCTGGACGAGGCCAAGGTGCTCGGCGGGCTCTACGTCCCGACGGACGGGCTGGCCAAGGCGGTCAAGGCGGTGGACGCCCAGCTGGCCAGGGCCCGGGAGCGCGGCGTGCGGGTGCTGCCCCGGCACGAGGTGCTCGACATCAGGACCCAGGACGGCAAGGTGTGCGCGGTGGTGACCGACCACGGCGACCTGCCCGCCCAGGTGGTCGTGTGCTGCGCCGGGATCTGGGGCCCGAAGGTGGCCCGCATGGCCGGCATGGAGCTGCCGCTCACCCCGCTGGCCCACCAGCTCGCCTGGACCGGGCAGGTGCCGGGGCTGGCCGGCCAGACCGAGGAGGCCACCCGGCCGATCCTCCGCCACCAGGACGCCGACCTGTACTACCGCGAGCGCTTCGACACGCTCGGCATCGGCTACTACGGCCACCGGCCGATGCCGATCACCGCCGACGAGATCCTCGCGGTGGACGAGGCGGAGGTGATGCCGTCGGTGCTCACCTTCACCCCCGACGACTTCGCCAAGGCCTGGGAGGAGACCCAGGCGCTGCTGCCCGACACGCAGAAGGCGGAGGTCGAGTCCGGCATCAACGGGCTGTTCTCCTTCACCACCGACCACCTGCCGCTGATGGGGCAGTCCCAGGACGTCGAGGGCTTCTGGGTGGCCGAGGCGGTCTGGGTCACCCACTCCGCGGGCGTCGGCCGGGCGATGGCCGAGTGGCTGGTCGACGGCCACTGCTCCTCGTTCGACCTGCACGAGTGCGACGTCAACCGGTTCGAGCCGCACCAGCTGGCGCCGGACTACGTGCGCGATCGCGGCTGCCAGAACTACGTCGAGGTCTACGACATCATCCACCCGCTGCAGCCGATGGAGCACCCGCGCCCGCTGCGGCTGAGCCCCTTCCACCCGCGCCAGCAGGACCTGGGCGCCGTCTTCCTGGAGGCCTCCGGGTGGGAGCGCCCGCAGTGGTACGGCGCCAACGCGCCGCTGCTCGACGGGCGCGACCTCCCCACGCCCGGCCCGTGGGCCGCGCAGTACTGGTCGCCGATCGTCGGCGCCGAGGCGCAGGCCACCCGCGAGGCGGTCGCGCTGTACGACATGAGCGCGCTCAAGCGGCTGGAGGTCAGCGGCCCCGGCGCGCTGGCGTTCCTGCAGCGGATCACCACCGGCGACGTCTACAAGTCGGTCGGCTCGGTGACGTACTGCCTGCTGCTCGACACCGACGGCGGCATCCGCAGCGACGTCACCGTGGCCCGGCTCGGCCCCGACCGCTTCCAGGTGGGCGCCAACGGCAACCTGGACCTGGACTGGCTGGAGCGGCGCCGCCCGGCCGACGTGTTCATCCGCGACGTCACCGCCGGCACCTGCTGCCTGGGCGTGTGGGGCCCGAGGGCCCGCGACCTGGTCCAGCCGCTGACCGGCATCGACCTGACCGCGCTGAAGTACTTCCGCGGCGCCCGCGGCTTCATCGGCAACGTGCCCGTCACCATGCTGCGCCTGTCCTACGTCGGCGAGCTCGGCTGGGAGATCTACACCACCTCCGACATGGGGCTCAAGCTCTGGGACACGCTCTGGTCCGCGGGGCAGGAGCACGGCGTGCTGGCCGGCGGCCGCGGGGCCTTCACCAGCCTGCGCCTGGAGAAGGGCTACCGCTCCTTCGGCACCGACATGACCTTCGAGCACGACCCGTACGAGGCCGGCCTCGGCTTCGCCGTCAAGCTGGACAAGGGCGACTTCGTCGGCCGCCGGGCGCTGCTGGAGCGCAAGGAGTCGGTCCGCAGGAAGCTCACCTGCCTGCTGACCGACGAGGTGGTCATGGGCAAGGAGCCGGTCTACGACGGCGACCGGGCCGTCGGCTACGTCACCAGCGCCGCCTACGGCTACACCGTCGGCCGCGGCATCGCCTACGCCTGGCTGCCCGCCTCGCTCGCGAGCCCCGGCCAGGCCCTGCACATCGGCTACTTCGACCAGCGCGTCCCGGCCGTCGTGGCCGAGGAGCCGCTCTTCGACCCGGCGATGACCCGGCTGCGCGGTTAGGGAAAGGACCTCATATGATCGACACCCCGCTGGACGTGGTGGACCCCGAGGTCCACGCCCTGATCGGCGCCGAGCTCGCCAGGCAGCGCTCGACGCTGGAGATGATCGCCTCGGAGAACTTCGCGCCCGCCGCCGTGATGGCGGCCCAGGGCTCGGTGCTCACCAACAAGTACGCTGAGGGCTACCCGGGCCGGCGCTACTACGGCGGCTGCGAGCACGTGGACGTGATCGAGCAGCTCGCCATCGACCGGATCAAGGCGCTGTTCGGCGCCGAGGCGGCCAACGTGCAGCCGCACTCGGGAGCCCAGGCCAACGCCGCGGCGATGGCCGCGCTGCTGGAGCCCGGCGACACCATCCTCGGCCTCGACCTGGCCCACGGCGGCCACCTGACGCACGGGATGCGCATCAACTTCTCCGGCCGCCTGTACAACGTGGTCGCCTACCACGTGCGCGAGAGCGACCACCTGGTGGACATGGACGAGGTCGAGCGCCTGGCCCGCGAACACCGCCCCAGGCTCATCATCGCCGGCTGGTCGGCCTACCCGCGGCAGCTGGACTTCGCGGCCTTCCGCCGGATCGCCGACGAGGTGGGCGCGTACCTGATGGTGGACATGGCGCACTTCGCCGGGCTGGTGGCCGCCGGGCTGCACCCCTCCCCCGTGCCGCACGCGCACATCACCACCACGACCACGCACAAGACGCTCGGCGGCCCGCGCGGCGGGGTGATCCTGTCCACGGAGGAGCTCGCCAAGAAGATCAACTCCTCGGTCTTCCCCGGCCAGCAGGGCGGCCCGCTGGAGCACGTGATCGCGGCCAAGGCGGTCTCCTTCAAGATCGCCGCTGAGGAGGCGTTCAGGGAGCGGCAGCGCCGTACGCTGGAGGGCGCCCGCATCCTGGCCGACCGGCTGCTGGCGCCCGACGCGGGGGCCGCGGGCGTGAAGGTGCTGACCGGCGGCACCGACGTGCACCTGGTCCTGGTCGACCTGCGCGGGTCCGCGCTGGACGGCAAGCAGGCCGAGGACCGGCTGCACGCGGCCGGGATCACGGTCAACCGCAACGCCGTGCCGTTCGACCCGCGACCGCCCATGGTCACCTCGGGCCTGCGGATCGGCACCCCGGCGCTGGCCACGCGCGGCTTCGAGGCGGCCGACTTCGCGGAGGTCTCCGACATCATCGCCACCGCGCTGACACCGGAGGCCGACCTGTCGTACCTGCGCGACCGCGTCGAGGTCCTGGCCGGCAAGCACCCGCTGTACGGAGAGGCGCGATGAACCTGCCCGAGCACCCCGAGTGGTTGTGGGGCGCCGCCGAGCCCAGGCGCTCCTACGACGTCGTCATCGTCGGAGCCGGCGGGCACGGCCTGGCCACCGCCTACTACCTGGCCAAGAACCACGGCATCACCGACATCGCGGTCCTGGAGCGGGGGTGGCTGGCCGGCGGGAACATGGCCCGCAACACCACGATCATCCGCTCCAACTACCTGTGGGACGAGAGCGCGGGCATCTACGAGCACGCGCTCAAGCTGTGGGAGGGCCTGGAGGAGGAGCTCGGCTACGACCTGCTGTTCAGCCAGCGCGGCGTGCTCAACCTCGCGCATAGCCTTCAGGACGTGCGCGACAGCGTGCGCCGCGTCGAGGCCAACCGGCTCAACGGCGTCGACGCCGAGTGGCTGGACCCCGAGCAGGTCCGCGAGGTGTGCCCGATCGTGGACATCTCGCCCGGCGTGCGCTACCCGGTGCTCGGCGGCACCTTCCAGCCCCGCGCCGGCATCGCCAAGCACGACCACGTGGCCTGGGGGTACGCCCGCGCCGCGGCGGCCCTCGGCGTGGACTTCATCGAGCACTGCGAGGTCACCGGCCTGCAGGTGAGCGACGGCCGGGTCACCGGCGTGGAGACCACCCGGGGCCCGATCTCGGCCGGCCGGGTCGCGCTGTGCGCGGCGGGCCACACCTCGGTCGTGGCCAAGACCGCGGGGATCGACCTGCCGCTGCAGAGCCACCCGCTCCAGGCGCTGGTCTCCGAGCTGCTCGAACCCGTGCACCCGACCGTCGTCATGTCCAACGCCGTGCACGTCTACGTCAGCCAGGCGCACAAGGGCGAGCTGGTCATGGGCGCCGGCATCGACGCGGCCAACTCCTACCGGCAGCGCGGCGCCTTCCACATCATCGAGCGGCAGATGGCCGCCGCGCTGGAGCTGTTCCCGATCTTCGCCCGCGCGCACGTGCTGCGCACCTGGGGCGGCGTGGTGGACGTCTCGCCCGACGCCTCGCCGATCGTCGGCCTGACCCCGGTCCGGAACCTCTACCTCAACTGCGGCTGGGGCACCGGCGGCTTCAAGGCGACGCCCGGCGTGGGCTGGTGCTTCGCGCACACCGTGGCCAACGACGAGCCGCACCCGCTCAACGCCCCCTTCTCCCTTGACCGATTCACCACCGGGGCGCTCGTGGACGAGCACGGCGCCGCCGCGGTCGCGCACTGAGGAACGGCCGATGCTGCAGATCCCATGCCCCTGGTGCGGCCCTCGCGACGAGGCCGAGTTCCACTACGGCGGGCAGGCCCACGTCGCCTACCCCGCCGACCCGGCCGCGCTGTCGGACGAGGAGTGGGCGCGCTACCTGTTCTTCCGCGACAACCCCAAGGGCCCCTTCGCCGAGCGGTGGAGCCATGCGGCCGGCTGCCGCCGCTGGTTCAACCTGGTCCGCGACACCGCCACCAACAAGATCCTGGAGGCCCGATGAGGCTGTCCACCGGCGGGCTGATCGACCGCGGCGGCACGTTGCGCTTCCGCTTCGACGGCCGCGAGCTGACCGGCCATCCCGGCGACACCCTGGCCTCCGCGCTGCTGGCCAACGGCGTGCGCCAGGCCGCGACCAGCGTCAAGCTGGGCCGCCCGCGCGGCATCTTCGCCGCGGGCAGCGAGGAGCCCAACGCGGTCGTCCAGATCGAGCGGCCCTTCCCCGAGCCGATGCGGCCGGCCACCACGGTCGAGCTGTACGACGGGCTCGTGGCGAGCAGCCTGCCCGGCCGGGGCCGCCTGGCGGCCGAGCCCGACCCGGCCCGTTACGACGCCGTGCACGCCCACTGCGACGTGCTGGTGGTCGGCGCCGGCCCGGCGGGGCTGGCCGCCGCCAGGGCCGCGGCCGTGGACGGCGCCCGGGTGATCCTGGCCGACGAGCAGCCCCGTCCGGGCGGCAGCCTGCTGGGCACCACCGAGGACATTCCGGGCAGCCCGGCCGGGCAAGGCGGCCACGAGTGGGCGGCGGCGGTGGCGGCCGGCCTGGAGCGCCTGCCGGACGTCACGGTGCTGCGCCGCACCACGGTCTTCGGCTACTACGACGACAACTACCTCATGGCCGTCGAGCGCCGCACGGAGCACCTCGGCGCCGCCGCCCCCGCCCACGTGGCCAGGGAGCGGATCTGGCGCATCCGGGCGGGCCGGGTCGTGCTGGCCACCGGCGCGCACGAGCGGCCCATCGCCTTCGCGGGCAACGACCTGCCCGGCGTGATGCTGGCCGGGGCCGCGCGCACGTACGCCGTCAGGTACGGCGTGCTGCCCGGGCGCCGGGCCGTGGTCTTCACCACGAACGACAGCGCCTACGCAGCCGCCTTCGACCTGGCGGACGCCGGCCTGGAGGTGGCCGCGATCGTGGACGTGCGCCCCTCCCCCGGGCCGCTGGCCGAGGCCCGGCGGCGCGGCATCGAGGTGCTGGCCGGGCAGGCGGTCGAGGCCGCCAGGGGCGCGGGCGAGGTCTCCTCCGTCGTGGCCGGCGGGACCGAGATCGAGGCCGACCTGGTGCTGGTGTCCGGCGGGTGGAACCCGGTGGTGCACCTGTTCAGCCAGGCGGGCGGGACGCTGCGCTACGACGAGGACCTGGCCGCGCTGGTGCCCGGCATCTCGCGGCAGAAGGTCCGCGTGGCCGGGGCTGCCAGGGGCGTGTTCACGCTGGAAGGCTGCCTTGCCGACGGTGCCGGGGACGGCGGGCCAGTGCCCCTGGGGCCCGGGGGGACGCCGTACTGGCTGGTCCCCGCGGACGACCTCGGCGGGCACTTCGTGGACCTGCAGCGGGACGTCACCGCGGCCGACGTGCTGCGCGCCACCGGCGCGGGGCTGCGCTCGGTCGAGCACGTCAAGCGCTACACCACCGCCGGGACCGCGCACGACCAGGGCAAGACGTCGGGGCTGCTGACCTCGGCCGTGGTGGCCCACGCGCTGGGCGTGCCGGTGGGCGAGGTCGGGATCACCTCCTACCGGGCGCCGTACACGCCGGTGAGCTTCGCGGCGCTGGCCGGGCGCGACCGCGGGGCGCTGCACGACCCCGTCCGGGTGACGGCGCTGCACGAGTGGCACGCCGCGCACGGGGCGCTGTTCGAGAACGTCGGGCAGTGGCAGCGGCCCTGGTACTACCCGCGCGCGGGCGAAACCATGGAGGCGGCCGTGCTGCGCGAGTGCCGGGCCGCGCGCGAGAGCGTGGCGGCGATGGACGCCTCCACGCTCGGCAAGATCGACGTGATCGGCCCGGACGCGGGCGAGTTCCTCGACAGGCTCTACACCAACCTGATGAGCTCGCTGGCCGTCGGCTCGATCCGGTACGGCGTGATGTGCCGGGCCGACGGCATGGTCTTCGACGACGGCACCGTCATCCGCCTGGCCGCCGACCACTTCCTGGTCACCACCACGACCGGCAACGCCGCCGCGGTGCTGGACTGGATGGAGGAGTGGCTGCAGACCGAGTGGCCGTCGTTGCGGGTGCACCTCACCTCGGTGACCGAGCAGTGGGCGACGGTCGCGCTGGTCGGGCCGCGTTCGCGCGAGGTGCTCGCGGCG
Organism: Nonomuraea sp. NPDC051941; assembly: GCF_044593615.1. NCBI lineage: Bacteria > Bacillati > Actinomycetota > Actinomycetes > Streptosporangiales > Streptosporangiaceae > Nonomuraea > Nonomuraea sp. NPDC051941. Next base: position 111,350 of record NZ_JBIUCF010000039.1, on the reverse strand, counting down.
CTGGCGCCCGAGCTGGCGGTCTCGGCGGCCGACTTCCCGTTCATGACCTGGCGCGAGGCCGAGGTGGCCGGGATCCCCGCCCGGGTGTGCCGCATCAGCTTCTCCGGCGAGCTGGCCTACGAGATCAACGTGACCTCCTGGGACGGGCTCCGCCTGTGGACCGCGATCATGTCCGATGGCCGCGTCACCCCGTACGGCACGGAGACCATGCACGTGCTGCGGGCCGAGAAGGGCTACCCGATCGTCGGCCAGGACACCGACGGCACCGTCACGCCGCAGGATCTGGGCATGTCCTGGGTGGTGTCGAAGAAGAAGCCCGACTTCGTGGGCAAACGCTCCCACGCCAGGGCCGACAGCTCGCGTCCCGACCGCAAGCAGCTCGTCGGGCTGCTGCCGGACGACCACGGCTTCCTGCTGCCGGAGGGCGCCCACCTGGTGGCCTCCGCCGAGCTGCCCGAGCCGCCGGTGCCCATGCTGGGGCACGTCACCTCCAGCTACCGCAGCGCGGCGCTCGGCCGTACGTTCGCGCTGGCCCTGCTCAAGGGCGGGCAGTCGCGCCACGGCGAGCGGCTCTACGCGCCCGTGGGCGACGCCATGGTGCCGGTGACCGTCACGTCTCACGTCCTGTACGACCCCGAAGGAGCGCGTCGCGATGGTTGAGCGCAGGAGTCCGGCCGGGGCGTTCGCCGGCCGTTTCGAGGCGGCCTCGCGCGGCGGGGCGCTGACGCTGCGGGAGATCCCCTTCCTCACCCACGTCAACGTGCGGGTGCCCCCCGGGACCGACCTCGGCGTCCCGCTGCCGGTCGAGCCGAACACCGCGGTGACCTCCGGCGAGGTCACCGCGGCCTGGCTGGGGCCGGACGAGTGGCTGGTGATCGCGCCGCCCGGATACCGGCCCGAGCTGCTGCGCAAGGAGCTCGGCGAGCGGCACGGCTCGATCGTGGACGTCTCGGCGCAGCGCACCACGCTGTTCGTCGGCGGGCCCAGGGCCCGCGACCTGCTCGCCCACGGCTGCGCGCTCGACCTGCATCCGCGCGCGTTCGGGCCGGGGCGGTGCGCGCAGACCATGCTGGCGCGGGCGCAGGTCGTGCTCGTGCCCCGGGAGGACGGGTTCCTGGTGCTGGTGCGCTCGTCCTTCGCCGCCTACCTGGCGGAGTGGCTGCTGGACGCGGCGGCGGAGTACGTGACGTGAGCATCGGGGTCTTCGACCTGTTCAAGATCGGCATCGGGCCGTCCAGTTCGCACACGGGCGGGCCGATGGCGGCCGCGCACAGGTTCGTCCGGGGGCTGCGCCAGGACGGGCTGCTGGAGTCCGTCGCCCGGGTCGAGGCGATCCTGTACGGCTCGCTCGGGCTGACCGGCAAGGGCCACGGCAGCGACAAGGCCGTGCTGCTCGGCCTGTCCGGCGAGAAGCCGGAGCTGGTCGACGTGGACACCGTCGACGCCCGGCTGCTCGCCATGCGGGAGTCGGGCACCGTGTCGCTCGCCGGCACGCACCCGGTGCCGTTCGTGGTCGGCGAGGACCTGATCTTCGAACGCAGGATCTCGCTGCCCGGGCACCCCAACGGGATGCGCTTCACCGCCTTCGGCGCCGACGGCGGGGTCCTGCGGGAGAAGGTGTACTTCTCGGTCGGCGGCGGCTTCGTCGTCGACGAGACGGCCGCCGGGGCGGACCGCATCAAGGCGGACGACACGGTCCTGCCGTACCCGTTCACGACCGCGGAGGAGCTGCTCAAGCACTGCGCCAACACCGGGCTGTCGATCTCCGGGCTGATGCTGGAGAACGAGAAGGCTTTCGGCCGCACCGAGGCGGAGATTCGCGCGGGCATCCTGGAGCTGTGGCGGGTGATGACCGAGTGCGTCCGCCGCGGGATCGCCTCCGAGGGCGTGCTCCCCGGCGGGCTCCGTGTGCGCCGCCGCGCGCACGGGCTGCACCGGCGCCTGCTGGCGGAGGCGCCGGAGAAGGACCCGCTGCACGCGATGGACTGGGTGTCGCTGTTCGCGCTGGCGGTCAACGAGGAGAACGCCGCCGGGGGCCGCATCGTCACCGCGCCCACCAACGGCGCCGCGGGCATCATCCCGGCGGTGCTCACCTACTACACGCGGTTCGTGCCCGGCGCCGGCGACGACGGGGTGGTGCGCTTCCTGCTGACGGCGGCGGCGATCGGCGTGCTGTTCAAGGAGAACGCCTCGATCTCCGGAGCGGAGGTGGGCTGCCAGGGCGAGGTGGGTTCGGCCTGCTCGATGGCCTCGGCCGGGCTGACCGAGGTGCTGGGCGGCACGCCGGAGCAGGTGGAGAACTCCGCCGAGATCGGCATCGAGCACAATCTGGGGCTGACCTGCGACCCGATCGGCGGCCTGGTCCAGATCCCGTGCATCGAACGCAACGCGGTGGCCTCCGTCAAGGCGATCGCCGCCGCCCGCATCGCCCTGCGCGGCGACGGCCGCCACTTCGTCTCGCTGGACAAGGCCATCAAGACCATGCGTGACACCGGCCGCGACATGCTCGACAAGTACAAGGAGACCTCGCGCGGCGGCCTGGCCGTCAACGTCATCGAGTGCTGACGGAGCCGGCCAGCAGCCGCAGGTTCTCGGCCTGGGCGGAGCCGGGCGGGGCGTGGTAGACGGTCAGGGACTGCTCGGGGTCGTCGGGCAGCCGCAGCGACTCGAAGGAGAGCGTGAGCTCGCCCAGCAGCGGATGGCGCAGGCGCCGGGTGCCGTGGTTGCTCTCCTTCACGTCGTGCCCGGCCCACAGCCGGCGGAACGTCTCGCTCTTCACCGACAGCTCGCCCACGAGCGTCAGCAGCCGCGGATCGTCGGGGTAGCAGCCGGCGTACAGGCGCAGAGCGCCGACCACGTCGGCGGCCTTCGCCTCCCAGTCCGCGAACAGCCGCCGATGGCCGGGCTCCAGGAACACCAGCCGGGCCCAGTTGCGCTCCTGGGGCGGCAGCCGGTCCCAGTCGCCGAACAGGGCCGCCGCCATCGGGTTCCAGCCCAGGATGTCCGAGCGCGGCCCGGTCACGTACGCCGGGACCCCCTCCAGGGAGGCCAGCATCTGCCCGAGCGCGGTCCGCACCTGCTGCAGCGGCGGCGGCCCGTACTTCCCGCGGTCCCGGCACTTGACCAGGCGGGTGAGGTGCTCGTGCTCGGTGTCGCTCAGCCGCAGAGCGCGGGTGATCGCCCCGATCACCTCGCCCGACACGTTGTTGCCCTTGCCCTGCTCCAGCCGCGTGAGGTAGGCGACGGACACGCCGGCGAGCTGGGCCAGCTCCTCGCGGCGCAGCCCCGGCACGCGCCGGTGCCGGCTGAAGACCGGCAGCCCGACGTCCTCCGGCCGCAGCCGCGCCCGCCGGCTGCGCAGGAATTCGCCGATCTCGCTCATAACCCCCGATAGTACGCACCCGACGACGAACGAGGCTGACCCTGCCAGTAGTAGGAACAGCGGTCGTACGCGGAGCAGGGTTCTGGGCGATCCGCCCGGGCTGCGGCAGGCTCGATTCCCCTGACCACCATCTAAAGGGGGATATTTCAATGTTTGTCGCTCAGCGCAACGGCCGTCCTGCGACCGCCGAGGAGCTGGCGCCGCTCGCCTTCGCGGGCTACGCGCATTTCACCGCCATGCAGGTGCGCGGAGGCCGGGTCCGCGGCCTCGACCTTCACCTGGAACGGCTGCGGCGCGCCTCGGTGGAGCTGTTCGGCCGTGCGGTGCCCGACGATCGGGTGCGCTCCTACCTGCGGGCGGCGCTGCGGGCCGGCCCGGCCGACGTCTCGCTGACGGCCACGGTGCATTCACCGGCGGGCGAGTTCACCGTGGCCGAGGGGGAGCCCGAGGTACTGGTCCGTACGGGGCCGGCCGCCTCCGGTCCGGCGGGCCCGCTGACGCTGGCGGCGGTCGAGCACGAACGCTTCCTGCCTGCCGTCAAGCACGTCGGCGAGGTGGCCAAGACGTACGTCCTCCGCCAGGCCGCCGGCCAGGGCTTCGACGACGCCGCCTTCGTCGACCGCCGCGGCCGGCTCAGCGAGGGCTCGATCTGGAACCTGGCCTTCTGGGACGGCACCGCCGTGGTGTGGCCCGTGGGCGAGATGCTGACCGGGACCACGATGGCCGCCGTCCGCCGGCGGCTCGATCGCCTCGGCGTCCCCCAGCGCGCCCAGGAGATCACCCTCGCCGACCTGCCCGCCCTGGCCGGGGCCGTGGTCATGAACTCGTGGACGCCGGGCGTGCCCGTCCACCGGATCGGCTCCGTGCCCCTGCCGGAGGCCGAGCCCTTCGTACGGTTGCTGCACCGCGCCTATCAGGCCGAACCGCCGACCGCCCCCTGATCCGTCCCTTCCGCCCGGATGTCCAGGACCTCCAGGAACGCGGCGGCGGCCGGTGACGGGCGCCCCCTGCTCCAGATCAGGTGCTCCACCCGGGTGGGCGGGTCGCGGAGCTCGACGACGCGCACGCCGGGGAGTTCGGGCGCGAAGGCGGCGGGCATCATGGCGACGCCCAGGCCAAGCCGGACCAGCCGCGCCATGAGGTCGGCGTTCGTGATCTCGAAGGCGACCTCGCGGCTGACGCCGGCGGCGGCGAACGCCTCGTCCGACTGGGCGCGCGCGGCCGTGCCGGCAGGGAAGTCGACGAACACCTCGTCCGACAGCCGGCGCAGATCCACGCCGGCAGCCTCGGCCGGCGGGCCGGCCAGCGGGTGGCCGGGCGCCACCACCGCGACCAGCTCGCCCCGCGCCAGGACGAGCCCCCGGACGCCCTTCGGCCGCACGCTCGGCGGCAGCCCGAGGAAGGCGATGTCCAGGGCGCCCTGCCGGACCTGCTCGGCCAGCTCGTCGCTCGCCCCCACGCGCAGCGTGATCCGTACCTGCGGATGGCGCACGTGAAAGGTCTTCAGCGCGCTCGGCAGGTCGACCGCTGTGACGGTGGGGATGGCGCCGATGGCGAGCCGGCCGCGAAGCTCCCCGGAGGCCGCCGCCACCTCGGCGCGAGCCCGTTCGGCGGCGTCGAGGGCCTGCCGGGCGGCGGGCAGGAACGCCTCGCCGGCGGGGGTCAGCGTGACCCGGCGGCTGGTGCGGTCGAAGAGCCGGGCGCCCAGCTCCCGTTCCAGCCGGGCGATCTGGTGGCTCAGCGCGGACTGGACGACCCGGCAGCGCTCGGCGGCACGGGTGAAGTTCGCCGTCTCCGCCACCGCGACCACATAGCGCATCTGTTGCAGCTCCACGGATCAATCGTGGATCACGATCGCCTGGCGTACAAATATGCGTCGGACTCATTGATCGTCCAGGTCTCCCGCAGGAGACCGGCCCGGCGCGTCAGTAGGTGGCGCGGCCGCCGCTGATGTCGAAGACGGCGCCGGTGGAGAAGCTGACCTTGTCGGAGGCCAGCCAGGCGATCAGTTCGGCGACCTCCTCGGGCCGGCCGACGCGGCCCATCGGGATGAGGCTGGTGATGTGGGCCAGGGCCTCGGGGCCGGTGGTGGCGTTCATCGGGGTGGCGATGACGGCCGGCGCGATGACGTTGGCCAGCACGCCGCTGGTGGCCAGCTCCTTGCCGAGCGACTTGGTCAGCGCGATGACGGCGGCCTTGGAGGCGGAGTACGGCGCCATGTTCGGGTTGCCGTCCTTGCCGGCCATGCTGGCGATGTTGACGATGCGTCCCCAGCCCCGCTCCCGCATGCCCGGGACGAAGGCGCGGCAGGTGTTGAAGGTGCCGTGCACGTTCACCTCGAAGGTGCGCCGCCAGCCGTCCGGCGGGATCTCCCACAGGGGCGCGCTGGGGCCGACGATCCCGGCGGAGTTGACCAGGATGTCGACCGGCCCCACTTCCTCGGCGGCGGCCTGCACGGCGGCGGCGTCGGTGACGTCGAGGACCAGGTCGGCGCCGTCGGCGATGTCGGCGGTGATGATCGAGACGCCTTCCTTCTCCAGCCGGAGGGCGGCGGCCTTGCCCAGGCCGCTGACGCCTCCGGTGATGAGGGCGGTGCGGGAGGAGGTCATGAAGTCCTTTCATTCCAATAGTTGGAACGAAGATTTATTTTATGGAAGTTGCTTGCGAGATTAGCCGATACCCACTTCCCGCAGGAAGCTCTCATTGAGCAGAACTTCCACTTTTCGGAACAGTGGTCTAGCGTTCGGAACATGTTGGTATCTGTGCCCCGCCCCGGGAACCCCGTCCACCACGCCAACGTCAGCGATCGGCGCCCGCAGATCGTGGAGGCCCGGTAGTGCGCGCGCTGGTGCTGACCGGGCCGGGCAAGGCCGAGGTTCAGGAGGTCGAGCCGCCGGTCGCCGCGCCCGGGCAGGTGGTCGTGGACGTCGAGCGGGCCGGGGTGTGCGGCACCGACATGGAGCTGTTCACCGGCGAGATGAGCTACCTGCACACCGGGCGGTCGTGGTACCCGCTGCGCCCCGGCCACGAGTGGTGCGGTCGCGTGACCGACGTGGGCGAAGGCGTGGACGCCGGCTGGCTGGGCCGCCGCGTCACCGGTGACACCATGCTCGGCTGCGGGCACTGCGAGCGCTGCCGCGCCGGCCGCCACCACGTCTGCGCCGAGCTGTCGGAGATCGGCATCAGCCTCGGCCGCTCCGGGGCGCTGGCCGAGCGCCTCGCCGTACCGGCGACGGCGCTGCACGCGCTGCCGGACAGCATGGACCTCACGCTGGGCGCGCTGGTCGAGCCCGGCGGCAACGCGTTGCGCGCCGTCCACGGCGCCGGCCTGCGGCCCGGCGAGCGGCTGCTGATCCTGGGCACGGGCACGATAGGCCTGCTGGCGGCGCTGTTCGCGCGTTCCCAGGGGATCGAGGTCCACCTGCTGGGCCGCGACCTCGACGGGCTGCGCCTGGCACAGTCCCTGGGCTTCACGGGCACCTGGACCCGGCCGTCGCTGCCGGAGCTGCGGTGGGACGCCGTCATCGACGCCTCCAACGCGCCCGAGCTGCCCGCACTCGCGGTCGACCTCGTCGAACCGGCCGGGCGCGTGGTCTACATCGGCCTGGCCGGCACCCCGAGCACCCTCGACACCCGCGCGCTGCTCCTCAAGGACGTCGCCGCCGTCGGCATCCTCGGCGGCTCGGCCGGGCTGGCGGGGACCATCGCCGCCTACGCCGACGGCTCGGTCGACGCCCGCCCGCTCGTGGCCGCCACGGTCGGCCTGGCCGAGACCGCCGACATCCTGACCGGCCACCGCCCCGCCGACGCCGGACCGGGCCCGAAGATCCACATCGATCCGCGACGATGAGCCCGGCGATGCCGCACCTACCGGTCGCTGATCTCAGGACAGCCCGGCGGCTCCACGATCTCGACGCCGATGGGCGCCACGGTCCCCGCCTTCACGTCCGGCGGCGCTCAGGGCAACACCCCTTGACCGATCACGACGACTGGGCGGCCATCAGGTTCACCCCGCCCGGCGGCGCGGCCCAGGCGCGAAAGGTGCCCTACCTCGGCCCGGGAGCGTCCACGACCGAGACGTTCACCTACGCGATCCCCTGCGACACCGCCAACGGGACCGTCCTGACCAACACGGCCACGGCGACCGCCAAGGACACCGGCGGCGGAGCCGAGGCGAACAACACCGCCAAGGCCGAGACCGCCGTGCACGCCCCGAAGCTCACCCTGGCCAAGACCGCGCCGCGGACGGTCAACGCGGGCGAGGCCATGACGATCGACCTGAAGGTCGTCAACGCGGGCAGCGGCACCGCCACCGATGCGACCCTTACCGACACCCTCCCGGCCGAGGTCGCCTACAGCCGGGCCCTCGACCAGGGCACCGGGCCCAAGCCCTCGTCGGTGACCGCCGACCCGGACGGCACGACCACGCTCACCTGGTCGCTCGGCTCGATCGACGGCGGTGCGACCTCCGGTGTGCGGTTCACGGCCCGGCCCAGCCTGCTGTTCGCCGCCGGGGACGAGCTGCCCGACGCCGCCTCGGTCTCGTACCGGAACGGGAACGGGTGCGTCTACGAGCCGGTGACCGCGACGGCCTCGACCACCGTCACCGAGGTGCCGCCCACCCGTGACCCGTGGCCGCAGCTGTCCTGGCAGCTGCACCCCGACCGGCAGAGCGCCGAGCTGCTGGCCCGGATCCAGGCGACCGACTCCCGCTTCGACGGGGCTGACGGCTCGGCCCCGGACGGCGCGCTCTCCCGGGCCGAGGTGAACGCGGTCTTCGGCCTCTCGATCAGGCAGCCGGACCTCCTGCGGGCCCAGCTGCTGACGACCTACCTCAACCTCGCCGACCGGCGGATCAACGCGGCGACCCCGCGGCGGGCCGGGTCTCAGTCCTGGCCGCGCCACCAGGTGACGAGCAGGCCGCCGGCCAGGACCACGGCCGCCACGACGCGGTAACCGGCGCTCATCCCGTACGTGGCCATCACCGTGCCCATGACGGCGACCCCGACCGCGCTGCCGAGCTCGCGGGTGGCGCTGTTGAGCCCGGAGCCGAGCCCGGCCCGCTCGCGCGGCAGCGCCGCCATGATCTCGTGCGAGAGCACCGGCAGGCACACCCCCATGGCCGCCCCCATGACGACCAGGCCGACCGCGTACACCGGGTACGGCATGGCCGCGTCCGCGAACGACAGCAGCGCCAGCCCCGCCACGATCCCCGCCAGCCCGGCCGGTACGGCGGGCCGAGCGGGCAGGCGGCCCGACAGCCGCGACAGGACGATCATGGGGATGACGAGCGGCACGATGGCCACGCCGGTGACCAGCGGCGAGAAGCCCTTGACCTCCTGCAGGAAGCGGGCGTTGACGAAGAACATCGCGAACAGCCCGAAGAACGTCACCGCCACGCCCAGCGTCCCCGCCCGCAGCCGCGGCAGCGCGAACAGCCGGGGGTCGAGCAGCGGCCGCGGCGCGCGGAGCTGGTGCCCGATGAAGACGCAGAACAGCACGGCCGCATGCGCCCGGCCGGCCTCGCGGTGTTCGAGCAGGCCTTGTAGAGATCGTTGCTGGTGAGCTCGGGGGCACCCTTGACCGGCGTGGCGAGCGCCGTACCGGACAGGAGCGCCAGGCCGGCGGCCGTCCCGGCTAATAGACGAATGATCATAAAGGTGGATATTAGGGGGGGGTGAGATCAACAAGGGTCTCCGCTGTGAAGAAGGGCCGGCCTGATGAGCGAGGTCATCCCCCGACTGATCGTGGACGGTGCCGTACCGCTGCAGCCGGCGATCTCCCCTGACGGCCGCCGGGTCGCCTACACGGTCACCACGATCGGGCGAAAGGGAGAGCACCCGAGCGGCGCGATCTGGGTTGCCACGACCGACGGGAGCGCGTCGCCCAGGAAGCTGACCGCCGGTACGGCGAAGGACTTCCTCCCCCTCTGGGCGCCGGACTCGGCCTCGCTCTTCTTCGGGTCGGACCGGATGCGGCGGGGCACCGCCCAGTTGCACCGGATCCCGCTCGACGGCGGGGAGGCCGAGGCCCTGACCGCCTGGGAGGGCGGGATCTCCGGCTACCTGCCGCTCGCCTGCGGCCGGCTGGTCGCGGTGGTGGTCACGGACCGGCCGGCCGGCGAGGACGTCATGGTGTGGGGAGAGCAGGTTCCGTACGGCCGGTTGCGGCTGCTCGACCTGGACACCGGCCGGTCGCGGGCGGTGGACGGGCTCGATGGCAGGCACGTCGTCGAGGTGGCGCAGCGTCCGGACGGGGGCCCGCTGGCCGTGCTCAGCCGGGCCGCCCCGGACCTCGACACCGGCCTCTTCACCGGCGAGCTGCACGTGATCGACCTGGAGACCGGCGACGTCCGGGAGCTCGGCGGGACCGCGCCGGATGCCTCCACTCCGACCTGGTGGAACGCGGACGACGGCTGGCACCTGTGCTATCTGGCGACGACCCCGCCCGGCCCGGTCGGAGGCCGCGCCGTCTTCGACGTCACCGTCCCCGGGACCGGCCCCACGAGCGGCCCCACGAGCGGCCCCGTGGGGGAACATCGCAACCTGACCCTCGGCATGACCGTCTGCCCGTCCGGCCTGGCGCAGGTCGCGGACGGGCCACCGCTGGCACTGTTCGCCGACGGGCTCGACACCGCCGTCCACCGGCTCGATCCCGGCACACCGGGCTTCCGGCAGGTGTCCTCCGTGCGAGGCTTCGCCGGGTTGCTCACCGTGAGCCGGTCGGGCGAGGTCGCCGCCGTGGTGGCGAGCACGTCGTACGAGCCCATGAACGTGCACGCCGGGCCGCCCGCCGGCCCGCTCATCCGGCTCAGCGACACCCGGCCCGAGCTGCGCCGCGTCAGGTGGGGAAGCCAGGAGCGCCTGTCGTACCAGGCGTCCGACGGACTCGATCTCGACGGGTTGCTGCTCCTGCCGCCCGGGAGGACCCGCCGCGACGGCCCGTTCCCGCTCGTCACGCTGGTGCACGGCGGTCCGTACGCCAGGCACGCCGACCAGTTCATGCTCGCCCCGATCCCGTCGGGTCAGTGGCTCGCGACCGCCGGGTACGCGGTCTTCCTGCCCAACCCGCGTGGCGGCCAGGGCCATGGGCACGACTTCGCGGCGGCCGTCGCGGGCGCGGTCGGCATGGAGGAATGGACGGACATCCTCAGCGGCATCGACCTGCTGATCTCCGGCGGCGTCGCCGACCCGGACCGGCTCGGGATCGGCGGATGGAGCCACGGCGGATTCATGGCCGCCTGGGCCGTGGGGCAGACCGGCCGGTTCAAGGCCGCGGTGATGGGCGCCGGCATCAGCGACTGGGGCATGCTCGTCGCGACCGGCGAGGGCGGGACCACAGAGGCGGGGCTCGGCGGCAGCTGCGGCTGGGAGGGTGCCGGCCCGCACCCGCACGACCGGGTCAGCCCCATCTCGTACGCCTCACGGATCCGCACCCCGGTGCTGATCCTGCACGGCGAGGACGACACGAACGTGCCGCTCGGCCAGTCCGTGTACTTCCACCGGGCCCTGCGGCGGTTCGGCGTCGAGCACCAGTTCGTCGTCTATCCCGGGGAAGGGCACTCCATCCAGGACCGCGACCACCAGCTCGACCTGCTCCGGCGCACCCGTGCGTGGTTCGACCGATGACTCGCCGGCTGAGCCACGCGGCGATCACGCGGCGATCACCCGACGGGCGGTGGGGCGGTGCTGCCGCGGACGACGAGCTCCGGCGTCGGGGCCTGGACCGCGCGGGGCTCCGGGCGCTCGGCCATCGTGTGGAGCAGCTCGGTCGCCGTCAGCGTGCCCAGCGCGTACGTGTCTCGGGTCAGGGCGGTGATCGGGGGATGCGGCAGGTGGGTGAGGATGGAGTCGTCGAAGGACACGATGGACACCTCGCCGGGCACCGGCACGGCCATCTCGGTGGCCACCCCGAGCCCCGCGGCGGCCATGACGTCGCTGTCGTAGATGATCGCCGTGCACCGCGGGCTCGCCTCCAGGAGGCGGCGGGTGGCCGAGGCGCCCTGGGTGTCGGAGTAGTCGGTGGCCACGCTGGCGATGTCGATGCCGAGGCTCTCGCGGGCGTCGCCGATGGCCCGCAGGCGGCGGCGCGTGTGCTGGTAGGACGGTATGCCGCTGACGTGGCCGATGAACCGGTGGCCGAGCGCGGCGAGATATTCGAGGATGCGCGTCATCGCCGCGTGGTCGTCGACCCAGACGCTGGTCAGCGGCAGCGTGGCCCCGTGGCCGCCCAGGATGACGGCGGGGACGCGCAGGTCGGCGACGAGCCGGGGCCGGACGTCGTCGACCGTGAGGTCCAGCAGCACGAGCCCGTCGACCCGGTTCTCGGCGGCCCAGCGGCGGTAGACGGCCACCTCCGCCTCGGTGTCCTCGACGATGAGGAGCTGGGTGGCGATCCCCTCGTTGGACAGGCGGGACTGCAGGCCGGACAGGAAGTGGGCGAAGAACGGCTCGACGCCCAGCGTGCGGGCCGGACGGGCGATGACGATGCCGGCCACGTCGTTGTTGGCCCCCTTGAGGGCGCGGGCGGCGCGGTGCGGGCGCCAGTTGAGCTCCTCGGCGACTTCGAGGATGCGCTTGCGCGTGGCGTCGCTGATGCCGGGGCGGGCGTTGAACGCCAGCGACACCGCCGACACCGAGACCCCCGCCAGCCGCGCGATGTCGGTGCTCCTCAGCCGGGCCGGCGCAGTGCCCGCCAGGGACGCGGGAGGCTCGGACGAACCGTCTGAGTCCTGAAGCGGAACCTGGTCGTTCGGCGGCATCGATCCTCCATGGCGGACAACCGTCGTTATGCAAACTTGATGAGCCCCCCGGGTGACCGCAACACCTAAAACGTATTAGTCTGCGGTCGCTTGCTGATCATAACGTACTAAAACGTATTAGGCCGATTGTGATACCTCCGCTACGGAGAGGTACGAGATGCACAACCACCTCAGCCGCACGCTAGAGAGGCTCGCCCGCGTGCGGCGGGAACGGATTCAGCCCCGGCTCCACACCCGGCTGGGCGGTGTCGAGGTCGAGGCCTGGACGGTCCCGGACGACGGCGAGCCGGTGCGCGCCCGCCATGCCCTCGGGCTCGAACCCGACGCCGGCCGGGCCGCCCCCGCCTACCGCCCCTTCCCCCTGGGCGCCGCCTGGGGCGAGGCCTGGTCCACGACCTGGTTCCGGATCCGGGGCACGGTCGACCCGGGGCAGGACGGCCCGATCGACCTGGTGCTGGACCTGGGCTGGTTCGACCACTCCGTGGGCGGTCACTGCGAGGGCCTGGTCTTCATCCCGGACGGGACCATCGTCAAGGGCCTGCACCCCCGCCAGTCCGACATCCGGTTACGAGGTCACGGGGCCGATCTGGTCGGCGCCGACGGCTCGTTCGTGCTGTATGTCGAGGCGGCGGCCAATCCCCTGCTGCTCGGCCTGCCGCCCTTCGTCGTCACCGAGCACGGCGAGAAGGGCGCGCAGGAGCCGTTCGAGCAGTTCAGGCTGCGCCGCGCGGAGATCGCCGCGTTCTCGCCCGAGATCCACGCGCTGTGCTGCGACCTGGACGTGGCCGGCGGCCTGGCCGCCGAGCTGAGCGCGGACGAGCCGCGTCACTGGCGGCTGCTGCGCGCGATCGAGGAGGCCCTGGACGTCTACGACGAGGCGGACGCCGAGGCGAGTGCCGGGCGGGCGCGGGCGATCCTCGCTCCCGTCCTGGCCACGCCCGCGCACGCCAGCGCCCACCGGATCACCGCCGTCGGGCACGCGCACATGGACACGGCGTGGCTGTGGCCGCTGCGCGAGACGGTCCGCAAGCTCGCCCGTACGGTCTCCAACGCGCTCGCCCTCCTCGACGCCGACCCCGGCCTGGTGTACACGATGTCGGCGGCCCAGCACTTCAGCTGGCTCGAAGAGCGCTATCCGGAGCTGTTCGAGCGGCTGCGGCACCATGTCGAGCAGGGCCGGTTCGTGCCCGTCGGCGGCATGTGGGTGGAGGCTGACGGCGTCATCCCCACCGGCGAGTCGATGGTGCGCCAGCTGACCTACGGCAAGCGCTACTTCCTGAGCCGCTTCGGCCGCGAGCCCCGCGAGATGTGGCTGCCCGACTCCTTCGGCTACTCGGGCGCCCTGCCGCAGCTGGCCCGCAGGGCCGGGTCCCGCTGGTTCCTGACGCAGAAGATCTCCTGGAACGACACCACGGTCTTCCCGCACCACTCCTTCTGGTGGGAGGGCATCGACGGCACCCGCGTCTTCACCCACTTCCCGCCCGCGGAGACGTACGCCGCCGAGGTGACCGCCCGCGAGCTCCATCACGCGGTCGCCACGTTCAAGGACAAGGCGATCGCCTCCCATTCGCTGCTCCCGTACGGCTACGGCGACGGAGGCGGCGGCCCCACCCGGGAGATGGCCGAGCGGCTGCGCCGCTTCGCCGACCTGGAGGGGGCGCCACGCGTGATCTCCAGGACCCCGGCGGAGTTCTTCGAGGAGGCCGAGTCCGAGCTGCGGGAGGCCGGGGCGCTGGAGCCGGCCTACCGGGGCGAGCTCTACCTGGAGCTGCATCGGGGCACCCTGACCTCGCAGTCGGCCATGAAGCGGCACAACCGGCGCTGCGAGTCGCTGCTGCGGGCCGCCGAATATCTCAGCGCGGCGGCGAGCGCGCTGCGCGGGGCGCCGTACCCGCGCGAGGACCTCGACGAGATCTGGCGCACCGTGCTGCTGCACCAGTTCCACGACATCCTCCCGGGTACGTCGATCAGCTGGGTGCATCGCGAGGCCCGCGACACCTACCTGGCGATCGAGGAGCGCCTGCACGATCTGATCAAGCGGGCGGGCGCGGCGCTGGGCGACGGGCGGGCCGAGGGCGGGCTGCCCCCGTTCATCACGCCGGCGCGGCCGGGTGCGGCCCCGGTCGTGGTCGGGGTCGAGGTCTCCGACGGCGAGGCCGGCGCCACCGTGCTGGACGACAGCCTGCTGCGGGTCGTGGTGGACGGCGGCGGCCACGTCGTCTCGCTCCTCGACCTGCGCAGTGGCCGGGAGGTCGTCCCGCCCGGCCGCCGCCTCAACGAGCTGCAGCTCTTCCGCGACGAGCCGGTGCGCTGGGACGCCTGGGACGTGGACCGCCACGTGCTGCGCCACCCCCGGGCGCTCGACGACGTCACCAGCCGCAGGGTGGTCCGCAGCGGGCCCGACGCCGGCGTGGAGGTGGTCCGGCGGACCGGCGCGTCCACGGTCACGCTGACCATGTGGCTGCGGGCCGGCACCGGGCGGTTCGAGACCGAGTGCGCCGTGGACTGGCAGGAGCGCGAACGCCTGCTCAAGGTCGCCGTCCCGGTGCGGGTCCTGGCGCGGACCGCGCGCTTCGAAACCCAGTACGGCTACGTCGAACGCCCGCTGCTGACCAACACCGCGACCGAGGAGGCGATGTTCGAGGCCGCGATGCACCGCTACGTGCACGTGGACGACGGCGACTTCGGCCTCGCGATCGTCAACGACACGATGTACGGGGCCGACGCCCGCGCCGACGGCGGCTCCACCGTCGTCCGGCTCTCCCTCCTGCGGGGCGCGCGCTTCCCCGACCCCCGCGCCGACCTCGGCACGCACACCTTCCGATGGGCGGTGCTGCCCGGCGCGGACGTGCCGGCCGCGGTCGAGGCCGCGTACGCGTTCAACGCGCCCGACCTCACCGGCCTGCCCGCGCCGCTGGTCCGGTTGGAGCTCCTCACCGGCCACGCGCTCGTCGACTGGGTGAAGCAGGCCGACGACGGCTCCGGCGACCTGGTCGTACGCGTGTACGAGACGCGGGGCGGACGGGCGAGCGCCCGGCTGAGCTGCCACGAGGAGCTCGGCGCGGGAGCCGTCGTGTGGGAGACCGACCTGCTCGAACGGGAGCTCGGCGCGGACGAGGACCTGCCCGTGGCCCTGGGCCCGGCGGGCGCGCGCCGTCCCGTGGGCGAGGCGCGGCTGGACCTCGGCCCCTTCCAGGTGGCGACCCTGCGGATCGCCACTCATGCATCACTCAAGGAGGATGTCCAATGAGAACACGGACTTGCGTCGCGGCGCTGGCCCTGGGATCGCTGCTGCTGTCCGGGTGCGGTGACGGCGGATCGGCGCCGCAGGCCTCGGGCGGGGCGCTGACGGGATCGATCAAGTTCCAGACGTGGAACCTGAAGAACGAGAAGTTCACGCCGTACTTCACCGAGCTGATCGCGGCCTTCGAGAAGGAGCACCCGGGCACGAAGATCGCCTGGGTGGACCAGCCCGCCGAGGGCTACCAGGACAAGCTGTCGGCCGACGCCGCGGCGGGGGCGCTGCCCGACGTCGTGGACATGGGCCCCGAGGCCGCCTACACGCTGGCCCAGGCCGGGGTCCTGCTCGACCTGAACAAGGCCGACCCCCAGGCCAAGGGCCAGTATCTGGACAAGGCGTGGCAGGCGATGACGTTCAGCGGGCTCGGCGGCGGGACCTACGGCTACCCGTGGTACCTGAACACCGGGCCGGCGTTCTTCAACACCGCGCTGTTCAAGAAGTGCGGTCTCGACCCGGCCAAGCTGCCCGCCACCTACGACGAGCTGTTCGACCAGGCCGAGACCATGGCCAAGAACTGCTCGGACGTGTCGATGATCGCCCGGATGCCCGTCATCGAGATGTTCGGCGAGTACGGCGTGCCCCTCATGGACGCCGCGGGCAAGCAGTTCACCTACAACGACGCCAAGGGCGCGGAGTTCGTCGAGCGCTTCCGCAAGCTGTTCGCCAGCAAGGGCCTGACCCAGGAGGCGCTGAACAACCTGCAGACCAAGGAGGTCGAGGAGTTCAAGGCCGGCCGGCTGGCGTACCTGTCGGGCAGCTCGTACACCCTCAACGACCTGAAGGACACCGCGCCCGAGATCTACAAGACGCTCGGGATCGGGCCGCGGATCAGCAACGCCGCCCCCAACATGTACATCGAGTCGCTCGTCGTGAACGCCGCCGGCAAGAACCAGCCGCTGGCCACGGCCTTCGCCAAGTACGTCACCAACACCGCCAACCAGCTCGCCTTCGCCAAGAAGGCCTCGGTGTTCCCCTCATCGGCCGGGTCGATGGACGACGAGTACTTCACCAAGGACGACGGCGACCCCGCCACGAAGGTGCGCCTGGAGAGCGCCGCCCAGGTGAAGAAGGCGGTCGTGTGGTGGCCCCCGGCGTTCTCCGGCTCGGCCGACGCCGACACGCTGCGCGAGCAGATCGCCCAGTCGCTGCTGGGCAAGAAGACGGTGCAGCAGGCGCTGGACGAGTCGGTCAAGTACTCCAACGAGCGGCTGGCCGCGCACGGATGACCGGCTCCGCCACCCACGACGAGGGCAGCGCGCCGGCGACCCATCGCTGGCGCCTGACCCCGTGGCTGTTCCTGCTGCCGGCGCTGGCCGTCATCGTGGTCCTGGTCCTCGTGCCGTTCCTGAACACGCTGCGCCTGGCGTTCACGGACTCCACCCTGCTCAGGACCGGGGAGTTCACCGGGTGGGACAACTTCCGGCGGATGTTCACCGACGAGCGCTTCGGCACCGCGCTGCTGAACTCCACGCTCTACACGGTGTGCGTGGTGCCGCTCATGGTGGCGCTGCCGCTCGTGCTCGCCTCGCTGCTGAGCGGCGCCGGCCGGCTGATGGGCTTCTTCCGCACCACGATGTACCTGCCGGTGATCATGTCGCCGGTCATCGTCGGGCTGATCTGGACGAACATGCTCGACAAGCGCGGCCTGGTGAACGAGCTGCTCGGCACGCTCAAAGCGGTCGCCGCGCCGGTGCCCTTCCTGACCGACCGGTGGCTGCTGCTGTTCAGCGCGATGTTCGTCACCGTGTGGATGGGCCTGGGCTACTACATGGTCATCTACCTGGCCGCGCTGGCGAACATCGATCAGAGCCTGTACGACGCGGCGGCGATGGACGGCGCGGGCCCGATACGCAGCTTCCTCAGCGTCACCGTCCCGGGCGTGCGTTCCACGATGGGCCTGATCGGCGTGCTGTCCTCGGTGGCGGCCTTCCGGGTGTTCGGCGAGATCTACGTGCTCACCGACGGCACCGGCGGGGTCGGCGGCGGCGATCTCACGATGACCATGCTCATCCAGCGCGAGGGCACCGGCCTGCAGGCACGCACCGGCTACGCGGGCGCGATCAGCCTGGTCATGTTCGTCATCCTCGGCGGGCTGCTGGTCGCGCAGCTCGTCCTGCAACGCAAGCAGAGGTCCTCCTGATGTCCGGTCCGTCCGCGCGACGCCGCATCGCGGCAGGCATGGTCGTGCGCTACCTCATCCTCCTGCTGATGGCCGTGCTGCTCGCGGGTCCCCTGCTGTGGCAGGTCTCGCTGTCGCTCAAGGGAGCCGGCGACGCGCTCTACACGCGGCCGCCCGAGCTGCTTCCCGGCCATCCAACGCTGGGGAACTTCGCGACGGTGCTCGACCGCGTCCCGGTGCCGCACTACCTGCTCAACTCCCTGCTCGTGGCCGCCATGGCCGTCACCGGCAACGTGGTGGGCGCCACCTGCGCCGGGTACGCGCTGGGCAAGCTGCGCTTCCGCGGCCGCGGGGTGGCGGCGGCCATCTGCGTCGCGGCCCTGCTCGTCCCGGCCGAAACCGTGCTGATCTCCCAGTTCCTGCTGGTCAGGGCGGCCGGGCTGGCCAACACCCTGCTGGGGGTCGTCCTGCCGACGATCGTGGCCGCGCTGAACGTCCTGCTCATGCGCAACGCGTTCCGCAACCTGCCGGCCGAGTTCGAGGAGGCGGCCATCGTCGACGGCGCCAACGCCTGGCAGCGGTTCATCCGCGTCTCCGTCCCCCAGGTCAAAGGCGTCATCACGGTCGTGGCGATCTTCGCTTTCGTCGGCTCGTGGAACGACTTCCTGTGGCCGCTCATCGTGCTGTCCGACGAGGACAACTACACCCTCACCGTCGGGCTGAACCGCCTGCGCGGCACCTTCTACGACGATCCGCGCCTCATCGCGGCCGGCACGATCATCGCCCTGGTTCCCATCGTCACGTTCTTCGCCATCTTGCAGCGCTACTTCTTCCGCGGGCTCGAAGCGGGAGGCTTGAAAGGTTGAAATGCTGAGATTCGGGGTCAACTACACGCCTTCCCAGGACTGGTTCTACTCCTGGCTGGATCCGGACTGGGCGGCCACCCGGCGGGACATGGAGGCCCTGGCCGGGCTGGGCCTGGACCACGTACGCGTGATGCCGTTGTGGCCCGTCCTGCAGCCGAACCGGACGCTGATCCGCCGCCGCGCGCTGGACGACGTCCGCCGCGTCGTGGAGATCGCCGGCGAGGCCGGCCTCGATGCGAGCGTGGACGTCCTGCAGGGGCACCTGTCCGGCTTCGACTTCGTGCCGAGCTGGCTGACGGACTGGCATCGGCGCAGCATGTTCACCGACCCCGACGCGATCGCCGCGCAGGCCGAGCTGGTGGAGGCGCTCGACGGGCACCTGTACGACCTGCCCAACTTCCTCGGCCTGACCCTGGGCAACGAGGTCAACCAGTTCACCTCCGCGCTGCATCCGAGCCCGATGCCGGCCACCGCCCGGCAGGTGACGGCCTGGCTGCGGGCGCTGCACGGCGATGGGCCGCGCGACCGCCGCCACTTCCGGCTCAATGCCGAGTACGACGCCGTCTGGTACGCCGACGACCACCCCTTCACCCCGGCGCACTCCAGCCGGCACGGCCAGATGAGCGTGATCCACTCGTGGATCTTCAACGGCACCGCCCAGGGCTATGGGGCGATGTCACACGAAAGCATCACCCACGCCGCGTACCTCATCGAGCTGTCGCGCGCCTTCGCCCTCGACCCGGCGCGTCCGGTCTGGCTGCAGGAGGTCGGCGCGCCGCTCAACCACCTCACCGAGGACCAGGCGCCCGGCTTCTGCGAGGGGACCGTGCGGGCGGCGGCCGACAGCGACGCCCTCTGGGGCGTCACGTGGTGGTGCTCGCACGACGTGGAGCGCCGGCTGGCCGACTTCCCCGACCTGGAGCACAGCCTCGGCCTGATCGGGGCCGACGGCGCGGTCAAGCCGATCGGCCGGCGCTTCGCCGACCTGGCCGCGGAGCTGCGGCACCGGTCGCGCCCCTCCCCGCGGACCGAGGCCGTCGTCGTCCCCGTCGGCGCCGACGACGTCCCCGTGTCCCGGGCGGAGCTCTCCCCCGGCGGCGGCGTCTTCGAGACCTGGATGGGCCGCGCCCGCGCCGGGGCCCGCCCCGCCCTGGTGACCTCCGCGACCGCGGGCGACCCGGCCGCGCTGCGCGCCCGCGGCATCGAACGGCTCGTCCACGCCGAGCCCACGGGCCGCACCTTCTACAGTTCGGTCGCCGACGACGAGGTCCTCGACCGGATGGCCGCCCATGCCGACCGCTGAGCCGGTCGAGCGGCTGCTCGCCAAGCTGTCCCCGCGCGAGAAGGTCGGCCAGCTCAACCAGCGCCTCTACGGCTGGCAGGCCGTCGAGCGGGCCCCTCGGGGCGGATTCCGTCTCACCGATCTCGCCCGCGCCGAGCTCGACCGGTGGGGCGGGCTCGGCGCGCTGTACGGGGTCTTCCGCGCCGACGCCTGGTCGGGCCGCACCTGGGCCGACGGGATCCGGCCGGAGGAGCGCGCCGAGGTCGCCGCCCTCGTCCAGGACGAGGTGACGCGGGCCGGCGGCCACGGGATCGGGGTGCTGCTGTCGGAGGAGGCCCCGCACGGGCACCAGGCGCTCGGCGGGACGCTGCTGCCCACCAACCTCGCGGTGGCCGCCGGGTGCGATCCGGACCTGCTGGCCGAGGCCGCGGCCGCCGTCGCCGCCGAACTCGCCGCGAGCGGCGTGCACCTGGCCCTGGTGTCCGCGCTCGACCTGCTGCGGGACCCGCGGTGGGGCCGGGCGGAGGAGTGCTTCGGGGAGGATCCGCTGCTGGCCGCCGAGCTCACCCGGGCGCTGGTGATCGGCATGCAGGGCGCCGATCGCGGCGCGGTGGGCCGCGGCGGGGTCGCGATCGTGCTCAAGCACCTGGCCGCCCAGGGCGAGGCGGTCGGCGGGCGCAACGGCCAGTCCGCCGTCATCGGGCCCCGCGACCTGCGCGAGCTGCATCTCCCGGCGGCGCGGGCCGCGGTGGAGGCCGGGGCGCTGGGGTTCATGGCGGCCTACAACGACATCGACGGGGTGCCGTGCTGCGCCAACCGCGACCTCCTGACGGGCTTCCTGCGGGACGAATGCGGATTCGACGGGATCGTCATGGCCGACGGGCTGGCCGTGGACCGGCTGACCTCGATGACGGGCGACCCGGCGGGCGCCGCCGTGGCCGCGCTGGAGGCCGGGGTGGACCTGTCGCTCTGGGACGAGTCCTTCGCCCTGCTGGAGGAGGCGGCCCTGGCGGACCCGCGGGTGGCCGAGCTGGTCGACGCCGCCTGCCGCCGGGTGCTCACCCTCAAGCACCGCGCCGGCCTGCTCGGGGACACCGCGGGTGAGGCCGCCCCAGGTGCCGAACGCGAGGCGCTCACTCTGGCCGAGCGCCGCGAGGCGCTCGTGCTGGCCGGGCGGGCCGCCGACGGCCTGTCCCGCCGCCTGGCCCGGCAGTCCCTGGTGCTGCTGCACAACGCCGGCGGCCTCCTCCCCCTCGAACCTCGGTCGCTGACCAAGGTCGTCCTCGCCGGCCCGAACGCCCGCGATGTCACCGCCCTGCTGGGCGACTACGTCCCGCCCCTGCCGCCGGGGTCGGCCGCCGGCCTGGACCTCGCCCTGCGGCAGGCCCTGCCGGACGCCGAGGTGGTGTGCCCGCCGGGTGTCCCCACGGCGGCCGACCTGAGCGGCGCCGACCTGGTGATCCTGGCGCTCGGCGGGACGAGCCACCGCACGTACGCCGAGGAGTTCGCGGCCAACGGGGCGATCGCGGGCCAGGCGGCCACGGCCACCGCCGGGGAAGGCGTCGACCTGGCCGATCTCACCCTGCCCGGCGGCCAGGACGACCTGGTCGCCGCTGTCCGGGCGCGGGCCGGCTGCCCCGTGGTGGCCGTCGTCGTCGCCGGCCGGCCGCATGTGCTCACCGGTGTCCTGGCGCACACCGACGCGCTGCTGTGGGCCGGCTACCCCGGCCCGCACGGAGGCCACGCGATCGCCGACGCGCTGTTCGGCGGCTACGAGCCGGTCGGCCGCCTGCCGTTCACCGTGCCCGCCCATCCGGGCGCGGTACCGGTCCGCCACAACGACCGGCACCCCGCCGGCGACGTCTACCAGGACGCGCCGGACCCGGTGCTCTTCCCGTTCGGCCACGGCCTGCGCTACCGGCCCGTGCTCCTCGACCGCCTCACCGCCGAGGCCGGCGCGGACACGGTCCGGGTGAGCGTCGAGGTCGCCAACCCGGGCGGCGCCGCGGCCGAGGTGGTCGTGCCGCTGTTCGGGCGCCGTACCGGAGGCCGGGTGCTGCCGCGCCTGCGCGAGCTGCTCTCCTTCCGCAGGGTCACCGTCCCGGCGGGCGGCCGTACCGCCGTCGTCTGGGACCTGCCCGCCGCGCGCTGCTTCGCCGAGGACGCGGCGGACCGGGCCCGTACCGATCTGTACGTCGCGGACCTGCACGAAACCATCCGCCCGGCCGTCCACTCCCCCGGACCGGCCGACCCCCTTCCCGACAGTGAGGAGTCGTGATGGCCCGATCACATCGCACCCGCAGACGGGCGGTGACGCGTGCCGGCACCGCCGCCCTGGCCGCGATGCTCGCCGTCGCGCTGACCGCCACCGGCGCCGCGGCCAGCGACACGCTGCCCTGGACCGGCGAGAGCGCGGTCGGCGCCAGCCAGCCCTACCAGCACGGCTACTCCGTCACCGACCTGCTGCGCTGGAACCCCGCCGACGACGCCGGCGCCGAATTACTGCGCGCCAAGGTGCCGCTCCAGCAGCGCAACGCCGCCAACGCCGCCACGCAGCGCAACCCGGCGCTGCCCGCCGGCACCCAGCTGCTGACCCTGGCCGGCGACTACGGCAACGCCTTCTTCGAGAGCCACCCCTACACCAACGAGTTCAGCCAGTACCTGTTCAACTACTGGCAGTACGCCGACTTCTACGGCTCCTGGCACGGCATGCCCACCCAGGGAGTCCCGGTGAACTACTACGACCCGGCCGCCGACTGGCGGGAGAAGTGGTTCGAGTTCGGGATGCTCAACCTGCCCAACCCCGGCTACACCAACGCCGCCCACGCCAACGGGGTGCGCTCGCTGGGCTGCATCTTCTTCTCCGACAACGACCGCGGCGACCAGACCTACTCCGAGCTGCTGGTCCGCGACGCCGCCGGGGGCTTCCCCGTGGCCGCCAAGCTGATCCAGGTCGCCAAGTTCTACGGCTTCGACGGCTACTTCATCAACCAGGAGGCGCGGGTCGCCCCGGCGGACATCCCGGTGTACAAGCAGTTCCTGAAGCAGCTGCGCGACGGCGGCATCTACGTGCAGTGGTACGACTCCATCGACAACTCCACGGGCGCCATCTCGTACCAGAACGAGTTCAACGCGGTGAACGGCCCGTTCGTGCGCGACCAGCGGCTCGGCGACGTGTCCGACTCCATCTTCCTCAACTACTGGTGGAACCGGACCAAGCTCACCAACTCCAAGAGCTACGCCTCCGGCCTCGGGCTGGACTCCCGCAAGAGCGTCTTCGCCGGGGTCGAGGCCGGGCAGTACCAGTTCAACCAGCCGTACAACCTCGAGGACAACCTCGACGCCGGCGGCGCGCCGATGAACGCCATCGCCACGCTCGGCGCCGACTTCGTCTCCTCCGACTACGCGAACAAGACCGACGACGCCGCGCAGCGGGACGTCTTCGACCGGGAGCGCCGCTGGTGGACCGGCTCCTCGGCCGGCGCCACGACCCCCGAGGGCACCTGGAAGGGGATCTCCAAGTACGTCGCCGAGCGCTCCGTCATCGGCGGCACCACGTTCGCCACCTCCTTCAACACCGGCCACGGCCTGTCCACCTGGACCAAGGGCCGGCTGTCGAACCCGAAGGAGTGGGGCAACATCAACCTCCAGGACATCCCGGTGACCTGGCAGTGGTGGATCGAGGCGGCCGGGACGCCGCTCAGCGCCGACTTCGACTACGGCCCCGCGTACACGCCGGCGAGCCGGTTCTCGTACCAGAAGATCGGCGCCTACAACGGCGGCAGCTCGCTCGTGCTCAGCGGCACGCTCGACGGCGACAACACCGTACGGCTCTACAAGACGGACCTGCAGGTCGCCAAGGGCTCGACCCTCGACCTGACCTACACCAAGCCCTCGGCGAGCGACGACTCCGAGCTGCGGCTCGGCCTCGTGCTCGCCTCCGACCCCACCAAGGTGGTCCAGCTGCCGCTGGCCGGTTCGGGCCAGCGCACCACGGGCTGGACCACGCGGTCGGTGGACCTGTCGGCGTACGCCGGCCGGCGCGTCGCGGCGCTCGGCCTGGTCGTCGCCGCCGGCGCCCGCCCGATCCAGGGATACCAGGTCAACCTCGGCGCGCTGGCCCTGCGCGACGGCAAGGACCGCACGCCCGCGGCGCCGCAGGACCTGCGCATCACCCAGCTGCTGCCCGAGACCGGCGAGCTGTTCCTGGCCTGGAAGAGCGCCGGGTACGACAAGGTGCGCCGCTACGACGTCTACCTCGACGACACCTACCTCGGCGGGATCTACGACGACGTCTACTACGTCAAGCGCTTCACGGCCACGTCGGGGACGATCAGGCTGGTGGCGGTCGGCCCGGACGGGTCCGAGAGCCCGGCCGCGACCACCTCGTTCGACCTGGCCACGGCGCCGGCCAAGGTGAAGGCGTCGGCCAAGCCGGACGGCACGCTGACCGCCTCCTGGACTCCCCCGGCGAGCGGCCGGCCCGTCACGCTGAAGGTCCAGAGCCTCGACACGTCCCGTCCGTACAGCAAGGAGGTCGAGCTGCCCGGGACCGGCACGGGCACGACGCTGACCGGGGTGCCGGTCAACGGTGACGGCTACCTGCTCACCCTGCGGGCGGGGCCTGGCACGGCCACCGCCGTGCGCGGGAGGTTCGCCGACACCGAGATCGCGCCCTACCCGGCGTCGGCGGTGAAGATCAGCGGGAACACGTTCACCTTCTCCCGGCCGACGCTTCCGGACTGGCACACCCTGACCGTCCTTGAGAACGGCCAGGCGAAGTCGTTCGCGACGACGTACGGGTCGGGCGCCAAGCCGTACATCATCCGCGGCCGCACGACCCGGGCCGCCGAGACGGTGACCATGTCCAGCGCCGGTAGCAAGGTGGTCGCGGTGCTGGAGGACTACGCCGGCAACAAGGCCACGACGGTGCTGCGCGGCAACTGATCGCGTGGGTTGGCCGTCTCGACGTCGCGGGTGCGGCGGACCGTGTCGCCGACCCGGACGACCTCCAGGGCGTTGTTCCCGCCGGTGAGAGGTTCCTCGGTCATGACGACCATGGTGCCTTCTGCCGGAAATCCGGGTGCTCGGCGGGGCGGCGATCCGGCACGATGGCCGCCATGACCTTGGGAACGGTGACGCAGCCGCCGCCCGGCGTGCTGGCGGCCTTCGGGCTGACCGCGCCCGTCCGCCCGCTCGCCGGCGGCCGGGGACGGACTTTCCGGGCCGGCGACGCGGTCGTGAAACCCGTGGACGGCGCGGAAGAGGCCGAATGGTCCGCGCGGGTGTTCGCGGGCCTGTCCCCCACGGCCGGTTTCCGGGTCCCCCGCCCGCTCCGCTCCCGCGACGGGGACTACGTCGTCGAGGGATGGACAGCCTCCGAGTTCCTGGACGGTCGGGAGGGGCCGGCCGGGAAGTGGGGGGCGCTGATCGCCGCCGGCAGGGCGTTCCATCGGGAGCTGCGGCACCTCCCGCGCCCGGCCCTGCTCGACCGGCGTGACGATCCCTGGGCGGTCGCTGACCGCGTCGCCTGGGGCGAGGCCGCTCCGCCGCGACCGACCAACGCCGATGAACTGCTGGGCAGGCTGGGTGAGCTCGCGGGTCCCGTCACGGCTCCCAGCCAGCTCATTCACGGCGATCTGACCGGGAACGTGCTGTTCCATCCCGGACGGCCACCCGTCGTGATCGACTTCTCGCCGTACTGGCGGCCGGTCGCGTACGCCGAGGCCGTCGTGGTCGCGGACGGGCTGCTCTACCACCGGGCGGAACCGGAGCTCATCGAGGCCGTCCTGCCCGGCCGCGAAGGGCTTCACGTGCTGGCGCGCGCGCTCATCTTCCGGCTGGCCACGACGGCCGTCTGGGCGGGCCGCGTTCCCGAGGACGAGCTGACCCGCTTCGCGGGCGTCACTCACCTCGTGGAAGAGCGCGGCCTCAGGGGGTGAGGACGAGGCGCCGGTGCGGGGCTGGAAATTGAGCGGCGTGCCCCGGATCGGGAGGGATAGGGTTGCCCGCGTGATTTCCTCCCGGCTCGGCGCATACCGATCATCCCAGGCAGGCCCCGTGGGCGATGCGCGCTGACGCGCCGCCGGTGAGCCGGTCGCTGTGGCGCGACCGTGACTTCCTGATCTTCTGGTGTGCCCAGACGTTGTCCGTGGCGGGCGACTCGTTCGCGCTCATCGCGGTGCCCCTCCTCATCCTCGACGTCACCGGCTCCGTCGCCCAGATGGGGCTGCTCACCGGCGTGTCGGGGGCGGCGTCGGTGGCGGCCGGGGTGTTCGCGGGGGTGCTCGCCGACCGGTTCGACCGGCGCCGGCTGCTCATCGCCTGCGACGTCATCCGGCTCGTGCTGTACGTGACGATCCCGGTGGCCTGGGCGTTCGGCCAGCATGTCTGGCTCCTGTACGCGGTGCTGCCGCTGGCCGCCGCCGTGGGCATGGTCTTCCAGGTCACGTACGTGGCCGCGGTCCGCGGCCTGGCCGGCGAGAAGCGCGTCACCGAGGCCAACAGCATGCTGTACGCCACGGCCGCCGCGGCGGGCATCCTCGGCCCCACCCTGGCCGGGGTGGTGAGCGGCCACCTGGGCCCGACCGCCGCGATCGCCATCAACGCCGCCAGCTTCGGACTGTCCGCGCTCGGCGTCCTGCTGACCCACGCCTCCCGCTACGCCGTCGAGACCGTCGAGCCGGTGGAGCCCGCGCCCGGCCGGCGGCCGTGGCGGGAACTGCTGGCCGGGGCGGAGTTCCTGCTCCGGCACCCGGTGCTGCGCACCCTGACCATCCTGCTGTCGTTCTTCATCTTCATGACGCTCGGACTGACGGACATCGTCATCTACCGGCTCAAGCACGACCTCGGCCAGCCGGATTCCGTGGTGGGCGTCGTGCTGGGGGTCGGGGCGGTGGGCACGATGGCCGGTTCGGCGCTGGTGGCCCGGATGCGGCGGATGCTCGGGTTCGGACCGTTGTGGATCGGGGCGCAGATCGTGTCGGGCCTGGCCATCCTCAGCCTCGGGCTCGCCGGCTCGGTGTGGGGCGTGGCCGCCATCATGGCCCTCTATCTGGCGTGCGTGAGCCTGGCCGGGATCAACTCCATGTCGCTGCGGCAGCAGGTGACGCCCGCTCACCTGCTGGGCCGGGTGACGTCGGCGTTCTGGACGATCCACTTCTCGCTCGGGCCGGTGGGCGCGGCCGCGCTCGGCTGGGGCGCCGCGCACTACGGCGCGACGACGGTGTTCGTCGTCGCGGGGGCGTCCTGCCTGCTGCTGGCGCTGATCGCGCTGGCCACCCCGGTACGCCAGCGCCACCCCGAGAAGGCATGAGGTCACACCCATGACGAAGGACGACACCGCCGGCATCGCGACATGGCTGTGGTGCGAGGTGGATCCCGGCGACTGGTCCGGCGCGGCGCTGCGACCGGCGGCCGAGGGGCGCGGCCGGCTGATGCCGGTGCCGGTGGCGGAGGAGCTCGGCCGGCTGGTCCCGGTGCCGGTGGCGGAATGGCGCGGCCGGCTGGTTCCGGTGGCGGAGCACGAGCGGCGGTACGCGGGCGATCGTGAATATCGCGGCCTGACCGTCCCCCTCTCCCTGGAGGGCGCACCGGCCGCCGCGTTCCGGCGGCACGCCGAGGCGGTGGAGGCCGCGATCGGCCCGGCCGACAGCGTCGGCAGCCACGGCCCGACCGGCCCCTGGTACGACCCGTCGCCGGAATGGGGAGCCCCTTTCCTGCGCTGGCGGCGACCCGGCGCCGAATCGCTGGAACTACGTGCCACCGCGACCGGCGCGGAGCTCTCCCTGCAGCCGACAGAGCCCTACGAGGAGTGGCGGCGGGCCACGTTCGAGTGGGGCGAGCCGTCGCAGTCGCCGGGTGGATTCGTCATCGAATATCTGACCCCCGCCAACGAGGGGCTCAGCACGCCGGGCGGGTGGCGGGTGCCCCGATGGGCGGCGCTGCCGCCGCTGCTGGGGGCGTTCCTGCGCACGCTGCCCGCCGAGACCGGCGCGATCGGCAGGAACGTAAGCGCCACCCTGTTCGCGGGAACCCGCTCCGTCCTCGCCATCCGCTCCGCCGAACGGCTCACCGTGGAGGGCTGGTTCAGGCACTTCTCACCGGGCGCGGAACAGGGCTGGTCGCAGCGGGTCGAGCGGACCGTACGCTCCTGGACGCTCGACGCGGGCGGCCCCGGCGAGGTCGACGGCGAACGGCTGGCGCGGCACCTCGCCGACGTCCTCAAGGCGGAGAAGGTGCCTTCCCCGGCGAGGCTGAACAAGCACGTGCGCGGCCCGGAGGACGCGCACACGGTGCTGCTCGGCCTCGGCTTCTGACTCGCGGGCGGCGTGCAAGTGCGCGGCCGTATCGAGCGCGAACGCGGCGCTGCAGCCGGCCCATGTCGGGCCGATCCGCGAGGCGGGCGACGCGCCGGAAGGCGATTGCTGAGGCCGCCTGATCACCCCTAGGGTGGCGGACATGTCCCTGTTGACCTACGACCGGATGCGGGCCGAGATCGCCGGGCAGACCGAGCTGCTGCGATCGCTGATCAAGAACGCGGACATGAAGACGCCCGTGCCCACCTGCCCTGGATGGTCTCTGGGGCAGTTGCTGCGGCACGTCGGCGAAGCCCATCGCTGGATGGGGACGGTCGTGACGTCGCGGTCCGTGGAGCCGGTCTCCGACGAGCGGATCAACGACCTCGACGCGTACACGGACGAGGTGGCGGCCGAGCTCGATCCCTGGCTCGGGGAGGGCGCGGAGCGGCTGGTGGAGGCGTTGCGCGGGGCCGAGGGGCCCGTGTGGACGCCGCAGGGGCTGGACACGCCGGCGTTCTGGGCGCGGCGGGCGCTGTTCGAGACCGTGCTGCACCGGGCCGACGCCGCGCTCGCCCTGGGCAACGGCTTCGAGGTCGACGACGAGGTCGCCGTCGAAGGGCTGGAGGAGTGGCTGGGGTTCAGCTGCGTGCCGGAGGCGTACGAGGGGCACGGGCTGCTCGGCCCGGGACGGGCGCTGAGCTTCAACGGCGAGTGGCTGGTCGACCTCGGCGGGGACGCGCCCGTCTGGAGGCGCGGGCAGGGGGACGCCTCGGTGACGGTTCGCGGGCCGGTGAGTGAGCTGCTCCTGTTCGTCTACCGGCGTCCCGCGCCGAACGTCGAGGTCTCCGGGGATGCGGCGCTGCTCGGGCGGTGGCTGGAGCGGTCCGGGTTCTGGCTGGAGGAGGAGGACGGCTGAGTCCGGCCCCATGAGCAGGCCCAGTCTGGACGAGCGTCTGGCCGACATCGGGATCACCGGCCTCGAACCCCTGGGGCGGGGCCTGGAGTTCTCCGTCTTCCGCGGCCGCCCGGGCGACGGCGGGCCGCCGGTCGCCGTCCGCGTCGGCGAGCGCCGCTTCGACTCCAACGCCAACGACCCTCGGGTCGACACCCGCGCCCTGCTGCGCCAGGAGTACCGGCTCACCCGCCTGCTGGGCGACCACGGGCTGCCCGTGCCCGAGCCGGTCGCCCTCGTCCTCGCCGAGACCCCGGACGAGCCGGACCTCCTGATCAGCCGCTACGTGGAGGACGACGGATCGGAGCTGGACTGCTTCCGGCTCGGCGAGCTCCTGGCGCGCCTCCACGCGGTCCCGCTTCCCGGATCGCGACCCGTCGCCGCCGAACACCTGACGGCGTCCCGGCTCGTGGTCGGCAGGATCCTGCGCCGCTGGCGGGAGATCGCCCGCCTCAGGGACGGCTGGCCGCCGCCGCCCGCCCCCGGACGGCTGCTCCCGATCGCCGCGCCGCTCAGCCGCGGCGCGCTGCTCCACCTGGACGTCCGCAGGGCGAACGTCCGCTGTCACCAGGGCCGGGTACGCGCCCTCCTCGACTGGTCGAACGCCCTGCACGCCCACCCCGCCCTGGAGTTCGGGCGCCTGGGAGAGTTCGCCAGGCTCCCGGAGAACCAGCTCGACCTCGAGGCGTTGCGCGCCGGCTACGCGCGCCACGCCGAGCCCCCGCCCGACGCCGGGCCGCTCGCGCTGCTGTGCCGGCTGGACGCGGCGGTGATGCTCGCCCTCGTCTTCCTCTCCGAGTCACCCGACCCCGCCCGCGCGGACACCGCCGTGGAACGGGTTCTCGAGCTGGCCGAGCCGTGAGGTCAGGCGGCCGGGTCGTCCCCGATGACCGGGGCGGTGCAGGTGTCCACGTCCACGGCCGAGCGGGCGACGATCTCGCCGCCGCTGACCAGGGCGATGTGCAGCCGGCCGCTCGTCCAGCCGTCCGGCAGCGCGGCGCCGACCTCGGCGGGGCCGCTGAGCAGGAACGGCTTGGCCTCGATCCAGGAGCCCGCAGCGCCGAAGGCGTCAGGGGCGGGGCCGAACACCGGGGTCCAGGCCGTGTGCAGGTGGCCGTTGACCGGCTCGCTCCCGTGGTGCGAGACGCGGACGGGCACGGTGACCTCGCGCGACTCGCTCAGCAGGTCGCGGCCGGGCGCGACGGGGACGACGTCCAGCACGAGCGTGGTGGTGGCGTTCACGTCGGCGGGGTGCACGCCGGCCAGGTCCTTGGCGCGGCGTTCGAAGTCCAGCAGGCCCGCGGACTCGTGCTCGACGTCGTACAGCTCGGTGTAGACGTAGCCGGCCAGGCGGTCGTGGCGGCGCAGCTCCTGGGTCTGCCAGCGCAGGTGCCAGGCCCGCTCGACGCAGGTGAAGCCGCCGCCGTACTCGCTGTTGAGGTTGGGCAGCCCGCGCAGCGGCTGTGACGGGGATCCGGCCAGCTTCTTGCGCACGACGTAGTCGGGGCCGAGCCGGACGGGGAAGTCGTCCTGCTCGCCGTCCATCAGCGCGGCCACCGTCCGGCCCCAGGAGGCGGCGGACTCGTCGTAGTAGTGCCAGTCGAGCAGGTCCGTCTTCACGTGGGTCCAGCCGGAGTTGTCCACGGCCGGCCTGCTCGGGTCGAGGTCCTTGAGCAGCTCGTACGCCCGCGCCGCCGCCTGCTGCTTGGCCGGGTCGCCCGGGATGTCCCAGTCCAGGCCCCATTCCTCGTTGTACAGGCCCCAGATGACGATCGCGGGCGAGTCGCCGTCGCGCTCCACCATCGGCGCGATCTGCTCCTCGAACGCGGTCACCGACTCCGCCGAGAAGCGGCCGGTCGAGGCGGGCTCGGCCCAGACCAGCATCCCGAGGATGTCGGCGTGGTGGACGAAGCGGGGATCCTCCAGCTTGAGGTGCTTGCGTACCAGGTTGTAGCCCGCCGCGGCGGCCAGCTCGATGTCGCGGCGGAGCGCGGCGTCGTCGGGGGCGGTGATGCCGGTGCGGGGCCAGTAGCCCTGGTCGAGCACGCCGCGCACGAACAGGCGGCGGCCGTTGAGATACAGGTCCTCGCCGATCACCTCGACGCGGCGCAGCCCGGTGTAGGCGGCGACCTCGTCGGTGCCGTCGGCCGAGGTCAGGCGGGCGTCCACGTGGTAGAGGTGCGGGTCGTCCGGGGACCAGAGCCGGGGCCCGGCGACGGGGAGCACCGCCCGTGCCGCGCCCTCCACGACCGGGACCTCCACCGTCGTGTCCGTCCCGCGCAGGGTCAGGCGCAGCACGGACTCCGACAGCCCCGCCACCCGGGCCTCCACCTCGATGGCGTCCAGCCCGGCCGAGGGGCGCAGCTTCAGCCCGGCCAGGTGCGTGGCGGGCCGGGCCTCCAGCCAGACGCTCTGCCAGATCCCCGACGACGGGGTGAAACAGACGCCGTCGTAGTCGTCGCGCGGGATGCTGCGCTGCTTGCCGTGCGCGAGCTCCCGCTTGTCCAGCGGCGCGCAGACCCGTACCACGACCTCCTGCGGGCCGTCGCCGCGCAGCGCGTCG
Source organism: Nonomuraea sp. NPDC051941 (assembly GCF_044593615.1). Classification (NCBI taxonomy): domain Bacteria; kingdom Bacillati; phylum Actinomycetota; class Actinomycetes; order Streptosporangiales; family Streptosporangiaceae; genus Nonomuraea; species Nonomuraea sp. NPDC051941. The sequence goes on along the minus strand of NZ_JBIUCF010000039.1, from coordinate 79,824 downwards.
GTGATGTCGGCCTCGAACGGCGTGTAGCCACCCCGGTGCGTGACCACCTCGACGTCGTTGACCCAGACCGTGGCCTCGTGGTGCACGGCCCCGAAGTGCAGCACGACCCGCTGACCCGCCCACCCGGCGGGGACGGTGACCGGGCGGCGGTACCAGGCCACGGGCAGCCAGTGGGCCTCGATGCCCGACGCGGGGGTCTCCCAGGCGAAGGGCACGGTGATGGTCCTGTTCCAGCCGGGCTCGGTGTCGGCCCGGAAGTCCCACTCGCCGTTCAGGCTCGACCAGGAGTGCGACCGGTCGAAGTGGGGGCGGGGGTATTCCATGATGCTCTCTTCCATAAGGGTGAGGGTCAGCCCTTGACGCTGCCCGCGAGGATGCCGTTGATGAAGTGGCGCTGCAGCAGGACGAAGATCACCAGCAGCGGCAGCATGGCGATGCTGCCCGCGGCGAGCAGCTCGCCCCACACGGTGGCGAAGTCGGCGCCGATCCGGTTGCCGGTGACGTTCTGCGCGAGGGTGGACAGGACCACCTGGAGGGTCTGGTGCGAGGTGTCGTTGACGGCGACGACCGGCCAGACGAAGTCGTTGTAGACGTTCATGGTGGTCAGGACCGCGAGCGCGGCCAGCCCGGGACGGATCACGGGCAGCACGACCTTGGCGAAGATGCCGAACTCCCCCGCGCCGTCCACCCGGCCCGCGTCGATGAGCTCGTCCGGGATGGCGGCGATGGTCTGCCGCATCCAGAAGATGCTGAACGCGTCGATGCTGCCCGGCAGGATGAGCGCCTGGTACGTGTTCACCCAGCCGAGCGCGCTCATCTCCAGCAGCAGCGGGATGATCAGCACCAGCGTCGGCAGCATCAGCGTCAGCAGCACGACGCCGAACAGCAGGTTCTTGCCCGGGAAGGCGTACTTGGCGAAGGCGTATCCGGCCAGCGGGCAGAAGAACATCGTCATGGCGCCCCTGACCACCAGCACCAGCGCCGTGTTCGCGAACCCGGTGCCGATCGGCACGTCGGCGAACATGGCCCGGTAGTTGTCGAGCGTCAGCGCACCGATCGATAGGGGGTCGGCGATGATGTCGGCGGCCGGCTTAAGCGAGGAGCTGACCGCCCACCAGATCGGGTACAGGAACACGATCGCGAGCAGCGCCAGGACCGCGTACTGCAGGGGTCCGGGGCGGGTCTGGTTCATGACACCTCGTCTTTCGGCCGCAGCAGCCTGACCGACACCAGCGACAGGCCGAAGACCAGCAGGACCAGCAGGAACGAGTTCGCGGCGCCGGTGCCCAGGTCGGAGGCGGTGATGTGGTCGTACAGGTAGAGGCCCGCGGTGGTGGTGGAGCCGTACGGGCCGCCCTCGGTGACCACGAACGGCTCGGCGAACATCTGGAAGACGGCCAGGGTCTGCACGACCACCAGGAACGCCATGCTCCGCCGCACCAGCGGGACGGTGATGGACCAGAACTGGCGCCACCGGGAGGCGCCGTCGAGGGCGGCGGCCTCGTACACGCCGCCGGGGACGGCCTGGAGGCCGGCGAGCAGGATGATGATCGCGAACCCGGTGGTCTTCCACAGGAACAGCAGCGCCAGCGTCGGCTTGGACCACGCCGTGGACGTCAGCCAGCCCACGTCGGGCAGGCCCACCAGGTTGAGCAGGTGGTTGACCAGGCCGTAGTCCTGGTCGAACACCACGATCCAGACCTGCGCCATGGCGACCAGCGGGGTCACGAACGGCGCGATGAACGCCACCCGGAACAACCCGCGCAGCCGCAGCTTGGCGTTGGCCAGCAGCACCGCGCCGCCCAGCCCGGCCACGACCTGGATCGGCACGATCAGCAGCCACATGACGGCGCTGTTGCCGAGCGAGGCCCAGAAGTCCGGGCTGGTCAGCAGGTAGAGGTAGTTGTCCGCGCCGACCCAGTGGGCCGCGCCCGCGCCGCGCCAGCGCATGAAGCTGAGCTGGAGCGCGTAGATCAGCGGATAGATCCCGAACGCGGCGAAGACGAGGAAGAACGGGGCGATGAACAGGTACGGCGACAGCCGCGTGGCCCTCATGAGCGGTCGATCAGGTTGCGCTGGATCTTCTCGGCCGACTCCGTGATCACCTGGTCGGGCGACATCTTGCCCTCGATCAGGCGCTGCACGTTGTTGCCGAGGTAGTCCACCGACTGGGCCCACCACCAGGGGATGGGCGCGGCGGCCGGGATGGTGCCCGCGGCCTCGACGGCGACCTTCCACAGGTCCTGGCCGCCGAGCGCCTCGATGGGCTTGAACAGCGGCTTGGCCGGGTCGAGCGCGGGGGTGAAGCTGGGGATCGAGGTGGACAGGCCGCCCGGGTAGACGGCGTTGGGGCCGTACACGGCGGTGTAGCCGGGCTCCTTGAAGCACAGGAACTCGTACAGCAGCCAGGCCAGCTCGGGGTTCTTGGCCTTGGCGGGGATGACGAAGCTGCTGCCGCCCATGGCGCCGCTGCGCGCGCCGCCGGGCGTCCAGGCCGGCAGCGGCGCGGCCCGCCACTTGCCCTTGGTGGCCTTGAGCAGCTGCTGCGGCGCGAACGACCACCAGATGGCCCACGGCACGAACACCTGCTGCCCGCTGTCGAGCGTGTTGACGTCGGCGGGCTCCAGGTAGGGGGCGTGGGTGACCAGGCCGTCCTTGACCGCGCTGTCGATCCAGCCGAAGATCCGCCGGTACTCGGCGGAGTCCAGCCGCAGCTTGCCCCCGGCGTCGGTGAGGCTGGTGCCCTGCTGGTTGGCCAGCATCTCCAGCCAGAGCTGGCTGAGGAACGGGGTCTTCTCCAGGTGGATCGGCCTGGTCCTGGGGTCCTTCTCCTTGACCGTCCGGGCGGCGGCGAGCAGGTCGTCGTACGTGGCCAGGCCCGCCGGATCCACTCCGGCGCTCTCCAGCACGTCCTCGCGGTACCAGAGCAGGCCGGGGTCCAGGTCCCACGGGACGCCGTAGATCTTGCCGTCCACGGTGTTCACGGACAGCTTGTACGGCGAGGTCCGGTCCCGGTACGGCGCGATGAGGTCGGTCAGGTCGTACAGGTGCTCGGCCTGCCCGCCGATCTTGGCGTCGTCCCAGAAGCTGCCGTCGGGCACGTCGGTGCCGCTGATGAGGGTGTTGGCCAGCTTCGCGTCGATGTCCACGGCCTGGTGGTTCACCTTGACGTTCGGGTACGCCTCGCGGAACTTGCCGATGGCCGCGTCGAACACCTTGAACAGGTCGCCCGACCGGTTCCAGACGGTGATCTCACCCTTGACCGACGACGCCGACGCGGCGGGCGCGGCCAGCTTGCTCGGCTGCGCGCTCGGGCCGCCCGGCGCGCACGCCGCCAGCGAACCGGCGGCGGCGATGCCCAGGGCGCCCTTGAGGAAACCGCGCCGGTCTATGAGGGGTGTGGACATTCTCTGACTCCTCGGCCTGGGCTCATGTTGGGGCTCTGCAACGATGCAGACATAATGCATACTTGTCTGCAACGATGCAAGAGCGGGTTTAGGATCTTCCCAAGAGAGAGCCTTCGGGAGTATAGGAGACGCATGGCCGGTCCAACGCTTCGCGATGTCGCCAAACGGGCGAATGTATCGATTCGCACCGTGTCCAACGTGGTCAACGGGTACGCGCCGGTGTCAGACGAGCTGCGTGCCCGGGTGCAGGCCGTGCTGGACGAGCTCGACTACCGTCCCAACCTCATCGCGCGCAATCTCAAGCAGGGGCGCACCGGGATGATCGCCCTGGTGGTGCCCGAGCTGGACGTGCCGTACTTCGCCGAGCTGGCGCGCGAGGTGATCACGGCGGCCCGCGCCCGCGGCTACGTGGTGATGGTCGACCAGACCGACGGCGACGGCGACCGGGAGCGCGAGCTGCTCGGGCGGGACTCGCGGGCCACGATGTTCGACGGGCTGCTGCTCAGCCCGCTGACGATCTCCGCCGAGGAGCTGCGCGGGCGCGCCAACCGGATCCCGATCGTGCTGCTCGGCGAGCACATCTTCAACGGCAGCTTCCACCACGTGGCCATCGACAACGTCGCCGCCGCCCGCGAGGCCACCACCCATCTGCTGGACCTGGGCCGCCGCCGGGTGGCCGCCATCGGCGACCAGCCGTACGCGACCGGCGAGACCGCCCAGCTCCGCACCGCCGGCTACCGCCAGGCGCAGGCCCGCGCGGGCCTGGAGGTGGATGAGCGGCTCGTCGTCTCCACCCCGCACTTCCACCGGCGGCTGGGCGCCGAGGCCATGGAGCACCTGCTCGCCCTGCCCGAGCCGCCCGACGCGGTGTTCTGCTACAACGACCTGCTCGCCCTGGGTGCGATCAGGGCGCTCACCAGGGCCGGTCGCCGCGTCCCCGATGACGTGGCGGTGGTCGGCCTGGACGACATCGAGGAGGGCCAGTACAGCACGCCCAGCCTGACCACGATCGCCCCGGACAAGGGGGAGATCGCGCGCCGGGCGGTGAACACGCTGATGGACTCGATCAACGGCTCGGCCGCCGCGCCCGCCGAGATCATCGTGCCGCACCGGCTGATCGTCAGGGAGAGCACCGCCGGCTGACCCCGGGGCGCTCTAGCCGGACAGCTCGAGAGCGGCATCGAGCAGGCTGCGGGTGTACTCGTGCCGGGGCGCCCCCAGCACCTCCGTCGCCTGCCCTTCCTCCACCACCACACCCTGGCGCATGACGGCGATCCGGTCGGCGATCTGGTGCACCACGCCGAGGTCGTGGGAGATGAAGAGCATGGCCAGATGGTGGCGCTCGCGCAGGTCGACCAGCAGCCGGAGGATCTGCGCCTGGACCGACACGTCCAGGGCGGACACCGCCTCGTCGCACACCAGCAGCCGGGGCCGGACCGCGAGCGCGCGGGCGATGCTGACCCGCTGGCACTGCCCGCCGGACAGTTCCGCCGCCCGCTGCCCGGCGACGCTCGCGTCGAGTCCGACGTCGTCGAGCAGGCGGTGCAGCGCGGCGGTGCGGTCGCCGGACGGGGCCGAACTCGGATGGGTGCGCCACGCCTCGTCGATGATCGCGGCGACGGTCATGCGCGGGCTGAGCGACGACCGCGGGTCCTGGAAGACCATCTGCGCGGCACGCTGCTGCGCCGTCGTCCGCCGCCCGACCGGCCCCAGGGGCACGCCGTCGAGCAGGACGGCGCCGGAGTCGGGCCGGACGAGGCCGACGATCGCGCGGGCCACCGTGGTCTTGCCCGACCCCGACTCCCCGACCACCCCCACGATCTCGTCGGGGGCCACCGTGAGGCTCACGCCGTCGACCGCGACGAAGTCCCCGGACCGGCGGGCGGCGCGCGGCCGGAACCACGCGGTACGCCGGCCGAAGCTGACCCGCAGGTCCCGCACCTCGAGCAGATCGACGCTCATCGCTGCAGCAGCTCCTCGGCGAAGTGGCACGCGGCCCACCGGCCGGGCGCGACGGTTCTGGTCTCCGGCTCCTCGGTGCGGCACCGCTCGCGGGCCAGCGGGCACCGGGGGTGGAAGGCGCACCCCGGCGGCCGGTTCGCCGGGGTGGCCGGCGTGCCCGGCAGCGGGTGGGCCAGCGCGGTACGGGTCCGCACCGCGGGCACGCTGTCGACCAGCGCGCGGGTGTACGGGTGAGCCGGGCCGGCCAGCACCGCCTCGGTGGGGCCGCGCTCGGCGACCCGGCCCGCGTACATGACGACGACCTGGTGCGCGACGTGCGCCACCACCCGCAGGTCGTGGCTGACGAGGAGCATCGCCAGTCCCTCGTCCTGCTGGATGGAGCGCAGCAGGCGCAGGATGCGCGCCTGGACGGTCACGTCCAGCGCCGTGGTGGGCTCGTCGGCGAGCAGCAGCGCCGGGCTGCCCGCCAGCGCGAGGGCGATCATGGCCCGTTGCCGCATCCCGCCGGAGAACTCGTGCGGGTAGCTGCGCATCCTGCTGTCCGGCTCGGGGATCCCCGCCCGCTCGAGCAGTTCGAGCACCCGCCGGCGCACCTGGTCGCGGGGGCGGCCGGCGCGGCGGAGTATCTCGCCCACCTGGCGGGCGATCGTCTGGGTCGGGTTGAGCGCGGCCAGCGGGTCCTGGAAGATCATCGCGATCTCGTGGCCCCGCAGCCGGCGCCGGTGGGCGGGGCTCGCCTTCAGAAGGTCCTCGCCCCGCCAGCGCAGCTCCCCGCCGGTCGCCGCCCCCTCCGGGAGCAGGCCGATGACGGCGTTCGCGGTCATCGTCTTGCCGCTGCCCGACTCGCCGATGAGCCCGACCGTGGTCGCCGGCGGGATGTCGAACGTCACCCGGTCGACGACGCGGACCGGGCCGCGGGCGCCGGGCAGGTCGACGACCAGCCCGGCCACCTCGAGCAGGCCGTCCACCTCGACCGGCGTCTCGACCGGGGTCCGCACGCCGCTCATGAGCTGCTGACCCGCACGCCGGCGAAGTCCGGCAGCCCGTTCGGGTCCGGGGTGACGCCGGTGACGCGGTGGTTCCAGGCGTAGGCGTACTTGACCGCCATCGGGAACATGCCGACCGCGTCCTGCCAGATGATCTTGCTGGCCTCACCGTACAGCTTGACCCGCTCGTCGCTGTCCGAGCTCGCCCCGGCGGCGGCGAGCAGCTTGTCGAGCTCGGGGTTGCAGTAGCCGTTGCGCTTGGCCGCGCAGGGGTAGAGCCGGCCGAGCGTGTTGGCCGCGTCGAACGTGGGGTTCGACAGCTGCTGGAAGTTGACGTCCCAGTTCAGGGCGAGCAGGTCCTTGGTGAACACCGCCTGCTCCTTCTCCAGCAGGTCCACCTGGACGCCGATCTTCTGCAGGTCGGAGACGATCGCCTGGTTGAACGGCCGGAACTCGGCGTTGGCGAACTGCAGCCGCAGCTTGGTGGAGAAGTCGAATTTCGCGTCGGTCAGCGCGGCCTTCGCCGCGGCCGGGTCGTAGCGGACGGGCTCCTGCGGGGCGTAGCCGAGCGTGACGGGCGAGACCGGGGCGTCGGCCAGGGTGCCCGTCTGCGGATAGAGCCGCTTGATGATGGTGGCGAAGTCGACCGCCTGCCACAGCGCCCGCCGCACCTTGGCGTCCTTCAGCGCGGGCGTGGAGGAGTTGAACCACATGGTGAACACGGCGGTGCTCGGCACCGTCTCGACCTTGAGGGTGGAGTCGCGCTGCAGCTCCGCGAGCTGGTCGTCGGGGATGCCCCAGGCGAGGTCCACCTCACCGGTCCGCAGCGCGGTCAGCCGGGCCGCGAGCTCGGGCATCTTGCGGATGGTCACCCGCTTGACCTGGGGCGCACCGCCGTAGTGGTCAGGGTTCGGCACCAGCACGAGCGTGCCGGACGGGTCGAACTTCTCCACCTTGAACGGCCCCGACCCGACCGGGTGCTGGAAGAACGCCGGGTTCTCGCCGGTCAGGCTGCCGGGCAGCACGTAGAAGATGGCGAGCTTGTACGGGACCGCCGCGTCCGGCTTCGGAGCCTTCAGCACGACCTCGGTGGGCGACGAGGCGGTCATCGTGTAACCGACGAAGTTGGCCGCGTTGGTGCTCTTGAGATCCATCATCCGCTTGAACGAGGCCACGACGTCGTCCGCGGTGACGGGCTTGCCGTCGCTGAACTTCACGCCCTGGCGCAGCGTGAACGTCCACTGCGAGGCGGAGCCGTCGGGCTTCCACGCGGTGGCGAGGTCGCCCTCCAGGGTGCCGTCCGGGCGGGGCCGTACCAGCCGGCTGAAGATCGCCTTGGAGGCCAGCTGCGTGCCGGTGGCGCTGCCGCCCGTGGGGCTGGCCGGGTCGAGGCTATCGATCGCGTAGGTGCCGGCGACGGTGATCTCGCCGCCGGTGCCACCGCCGCCGCCCGTGCCGCCGCCGGTGGCGGCGCTGCAGCCGCCGAGCACGAGGGTCGCGGCGGCGATGAGGGCCAGTGCCGCGAGCCGCGGCCTACCTGAGGCAAGGGGTCTGGTCATGGACGTCTTCCCGCCTTCCGGGGATGGTTCTTCGGGGGGTGCTCGTGATGGAAGGGGTTATGTGCCGGTGGGACGATGGTCGCCGCAATCACCTGAGGTGTCCGCGTCCGTATCTGGCGGTGAGCTGGTCGCCGAGGATCCCGATGTTGATGATCAGCAGCGACAGCGCGACGCCGGGCAGAGTGGAGATCCACCAGGCGGTTTCGAGATACTGCTTTCCGTTCGCGATGGTCTGGCCCCAGGACACCGACGAGCCGGGCAGGCCGATGCCGAGGAAGCTGAGCCCGGCCTCGGCCAGCACGACGAGGGCGAACTCCAGCGTCGCCAGGGCCACGACCGGGCCGACCGTGAGCGGCAGGATGTGCCGGACCAGGATGGACGTCGGCCGTACGCCGAGCACGCGGGCCGCGTCGATCCAGGCCCGCTCCCGCATCGACAGGGCGACGCCGCGGGTGACCCGCGCGAAGGAGATCCAGGCCGTCGCGGAGAGCGCGATCACCACCACCAGGACGCTGCGCTCGAAGGCGCCCGCGATCACGATGGTCAGCAGGATCGCCGGGAAGGCGAGCAGGATGTCGATGCCGCGGGCGAGCACCGTGTCGAGCCGGCCGCGGAAGTAACCGGCGACGATGCCGACGGTCACGCCGATCACGCAGCAGACGACGACCGTCGAGACACCGATGATCATCGACGTGCGGGCGCCGTAGACGACCTGGGCGAGGACGTCACGGCCGAGGCCGTCGGTGCCGAGCCAGGCGACCCCGCCCGACGCGAGCCGCGATCCCGGGCCGAGCAGCCGGTCGTCGAGGGAGACGCGCACGGGGTTGTAGTCGAGGACCAGCGGTCCCACCCCGGCGACCACGACGTACAGGGTCAGGACGGCGTACGGGATCCGGCTGAGCCACCGGCCGCGCACCAGCGGCCGGCGGACGGCGACGGCGGTCATGCCGCACCGTCCAGCTTGATGCGCGGGTCGAGCTGGGAGTACAGCAGATCGGCCACGAGGTTGAACAGCATCACGATGCCCGCGATCAGAAACGTGGCCGCCTGCACGACGGCGTAGTCCCGGTTGGAGACCGCGTCCACCACCAGCGTGCCGAGCCCCGGCCAGGCGAAGACGTTCTCGACCACGACCGCGCCGCCCATCAGGCCGCCCATGTGCAGCCCGACGATGGTCACCACGGGGATGAGGGAGTTGCGCAGCGCGTGGCCGAGCAGCACCTGCTGCTCGGTGAGCCCTTTGGAGCGGGCCGTCTGGATGTACGGCTCGCGCATCGTCTCCGCGACGCTGGTCCTGGTCAGACGGGCCACGATGGCGGTGAACGGCAGCGCCAGCGTGACCGCCGGCAGGACCAGGTGAGCCGGCGAGCCCGCCCCGGCGCTGGGCAGCAGGCGGAAGGCCAGCGCGAAGACGAGGATCAGCATGATGCCCACCCAGAAAGTGGGGAACGACTGCAGGGCGATGGTGCCCGCCGTGACCAGCCGATCGACCGCGCCGCCCGGGCGCGCGCCGGCCAGCAGTCCGAGCACGAGGCCGAGGGACACGGCGATGACGGTGGAGGCGAGCATCAGGTCGGCGGTCGCGGGCAGGCGCTCGAACACCTCCGACATCGCCGGCCGGTCGAACCGGTAGGAGTCGCCGAACTGTAACCGGGCCACCTCGCCGAGGTAGCCGAGGTACTGGCTGAACACCGGCCGGTCGAGCCCGAGTTCCCCGGTGAGCTCGGCCACCTGCTCCCGGCTCGCGTCCGGGCCCAGCAGGATCGTGGCCGGATCGCCCGGGGCGACCCGGACGATGAGGAAGATGAGCGAGGCGGCGCCCCACATCACCAGCACGCCCACGAGCAGTCGTTTGGCGATGACCCGGATCATGTGGGCTTACCTGGTTCGGTCACTGCTGTCTCCTTGGTGGGGCCACGGTCGCGCCCGGCATGAGGGGGCACTCGACGTTCTCTCTGCGGGCGTCCGGCTCGGGTGCCTCCAGCAGCCGCACCAGCAGGTGGGTGGCCTGCCGGCCCATCTGCTCCCGTGGGACCACCAGGCCGGTCCAGGGGGTGTCGGTGCGGTGCGCGCCGGTGGAGTCGCCCAGCACGACGACGCTCAGGTCGTCCGGGACCGACATCCCGTGCCGTCGCGCGCACTCCAGGAGCTCCTCGGCCAGGAGGACCTGCTCGGCGACCACGGCGGTGATGCCGCCGTGCCGGATCTCGGCCAGGAGGCCCGCCACGTCGTCGGCGGATTCCAGCGACCACACCGGGCCCGTGAGCCGCCTGGCCTCTCCGGCGGGCATCGCCCGCCGGAATCCCTTCTCCCGGTCCCGGCTGGGCTGGGCGTCGCCGTCACCGATGCGGGCGTACGCGACGCGCCTGTGCCCGAGCTCGAAGAGCCGTTCGGTGAGCTGCTGGGTCGCCGTGGCGTAGTCGGCCGCCACGTAGGAGACCGGCTCTCCCGACACCTCCCGGTGTCCCACGTAGACGAAGGGGAAGCCGGTGTCGCGCAGCCGCTGGATCTCCTCGACGTTCGGGTCACGCCCGAGCAGCAGCGCGCCGTCCGCGAGCGACAGCCGGGTGGACCCGTCGCGGAATACCTGCCGCTCGCCGCCGAGGCTGGTGAACAGCAGGAGGTCGTAGCCGAGCTCCGCCGCCGCCTGCTCCATGCCGAGCAGGAACGGGAAGTAGAAGTCGACGCTGGTCGTCGGGAAGACCGGCTCGAAGGTGAACACGCCGATGATCTTGTTCTGGCCGCCGGCGAGGGATCTCGCCGAGGCGTTGGCGACGTAACCCCACTCGCGGATCGCCGCCAGCACCCGCTCCCGGGTCGCCTGGCTGATCCGGACGCCGGAGTCCCGCTCGTTCAGCACGAGCGAGACGGTGGCCTGGCTGACCCCCGCGAGGCGCGCGATGTCGGCCTGGGTAGGCCTCCGCACCGGTCCGCGACTCATTCGGGCCTCCTGCTAATGCGCCTGACCCAACGAACGCAAAGTTTGACCCTCGCTTCTGTGAGGCGTCAATGGACCTGGGCGAAAAAGAACGCGGGAAACACGAGCGAATTACTAATACCCATTAGCATCTAGCGTCCCGCGTAGATCGCGGATACCGTCCGGAGCGTTTGCCGAGGGAGGTGCCATGGATACCGACCATCCGGTCACCGGCGTGATCATCCCGCTCGTCACCGCGCTCGACCGGGGCGGGCGGCCCGACCCGCCCGCCGTCCGGCCGCTGCTGGCCCACCTCGCGTCCGCCGGCGTCACCACGCTGATGCTGGCCGGCACCAACGGCGAGGGCCCGCTGCTGCCGGCCGACGCCGTCCGGGCGTACGCGGTGGAGGTGTCCGCCATGTGGCGCGACCTGGCCGGGGCGCCCGCCCGGGTCATGGTGGCCGCCGCCGGCACGGGCACCCGGGAGACCCTGCGGCGCATGGACCGCCTCGCGGAGCTCGACCTGGACGCCGTGGTCGTCCTCGCGCCGTCCTACTTCCGGCACACCGAGAGCGAGCTGCACGCGCACTTTCGCGACCTCGCCCGCCACGGCCACCCCGTGGTCGTCTACAACAGCCCCGGGTACACCGGCAACCCCGTCCCCGTGTCCGTGATGCGCCGCCTGCTCGACGAGCCGGCCGTCATCGGGTTGAAGGACAGCTCGGGGGACGCCGCCCTGTTCGCCGAGTTCTGTGCCCTGGCCGGAGAACGCCCCGGCTTCCAGGTGGCCCAGGGTGCCGAACGGCAGCTCGCCGACGGGCTCCGCACGGGGGCCGCCGGGCTGGTGCCGGGGGTGGGCATGCTCGCGCCCACGCTCTGTGTCGACCTGCTCAAGGCCGGCCGTGGCGGCGACCACGCCACCGCGGCGGCACTGCAGCACGACGTCGACCGGCTGGCCGCGCTCTTCGCAGTCCGTCCCGGGGTCAGCGGCGTGGTCGTGATCAAGACCGCGCTGCACCTGCTGGGGCTCTGCCCACTGCACGCCGCGGCGCCGTTCCTGCCTCTCACCGAAACCGAGCTCGCCGAGCTGCGCGCCGCGCTGGGCCGGATCCATGACCTCGTAGGACCACTCGACCCGCAATAGACCCGAGCACCCCCCAAGCTCCTGCCGAGGAGAGTCGCATGACCATGCCCATCAGCCGGCGGGCCTTCGCCCTCGGGCTCGCCGCGGGCGCCGCAGCGGCCGCCCTGCCCTCCCCCGCCGCGGCCGCGCCGGCCGCGGCCCAGCCGTTCTTCGCGGAGGCCACCTTGTGGGACTCCGCCGTGGATCCGCTGGCCAGCTACCACGTGTACGGCCTGGCCGTCCTGCCCGACGACACGATCCTGGCCTGCACGGAAGGCCGGCACAAAGTGTGCGACGCCGGACCGCACGACCTGCTCGTCCGCCGCAGCACCGACGGAGGGAAGACCTGGAACCCGTCGCAGACGGTGGCGGCGTCCGTCGACGGCGAGTCCTGGTCCAACCCCACCTTCGTGGTGGACCGGTCGACCGGCGAGGCGTTCCTCTTCCACGGGCTCTGCGTGCAGTTACCCGAGAACACGAGCTGCTCCGCCGACTCCAGCACGGTGTACGTCATCTCCAGCAAGGACGGCGGCGTCACCTGGAGCGAACCGCGCAGCCTGGCCGGGCTCTTCGACCACTTCCCGTACAACTGGGCGATGCACGGCCCGGGGCCCGGCCACGGCATCCAGCTCGACTCGGGCCGGCTGCTGCTCACCGTGTCCCACCGCACCATCATCACCGGCGTCCCGACCGCCGATCGCCACTACGGCGCCTCCACCGTCTACAGCGACGACCACGGCGCCACGTGGCAGTCCGGCGGCGAGGTGCCGATGGGCGACGGCTACCCCGTCGTGGGCGAGGCCAGGCTGGTGCAGCGTGCGGACGGCACGGTGGTGATGAACAGCCGGCCCGGTTCGGGCAACGACTGGCCACGGGACATCGCGGTCAGCACGGACGGCGGCCTGACCTGGTCGCCGCCCAGGATGGACTTCAGCCCCGCGCTCTTCAACGGCGTCGACACCGGCCTCATCCGCTACACCGGCGGGCCGGGCAGCGAGGACGTCAACCGCGTGCTGTTCAGCCGGCCCGACTCGCCGATGCGCTGGAACATGACCGTCGCGGTGAGCTACGACGAGGGCCACTCCTTCAGGTACAGCCGCTCGGTCAACCCGGGCCGGGGATATTACTCGGACCTGGCGTCCCTGTCCGACGGCACGATCATCCTCCTCTACGGCTGCGACGGCGACCTCGACGGCTCTCCGCGGCGCGTGGCCGCCGCCCGGTTCAACCTGGAGTGGCTGACGCAGGGCCGGGACAGCCTGGTCACCGTTCCGAAGCTGGTCGAGAGGACGTACGACCTGGGCCGTCCGGCGGCGCGGGCCAAGCTTTCGGGCGGGACGGTGACCGTGGTGGAGGAGGCCACGGCGCGCGGCGGCGCCCGCGCCGTCTTCACTCCCGGCGCGATCGGGGACTCCATCGAGTACCCCTTGATCGTCGCCCCGGGCGGGCGGCCGGAACTGTGGCTGCGCTACTTCCGCTCCGGCGACGGGGGCCTCGTGACGGTGACCGTGGACGGGAAGGCGCCGCGCACCTCCACGCTGGATCTGACGTCGTTCCGCGGCGACGGCTACGACGTCGCCTACCTGGGCCGGATGGCGTTGCTGCCCGGCCCGCACACCATCCGCTTCACGCTGGCCGGCGCCGGCCGTGGTGGCGGCACGGCCATCTCGCTCGACCAGCTGAGCCTCGTCCGGGGCTCCGCCGCGCCGGACGTCCGCGAGGAGGTCACCGTCGACAACGGCGGGCTCGGATTCGAGACCACCGGCACCTGGCCGAGCAGCAGGGGCGTCAGCGGATACTACGGCTTCAACTACCTGACGCACGCCCGCGGCACCGGCGCCAGCACCGCGCGATGGCGACCGGCGCTCCCGGGCGAGGATCGCTACGAGGTGCTCGTCTCCTACGCGGCCGACCCCAACCGGGCGACCAACGCCCCCTACGTCGTCCACCATGCCGCGGGCACCACTGCGGTGGCCGTCAACCAGCACGTGCGCGGCGTGCCCGACCCGCGCATGGGCGAATGGACGTCTTTGGGCACCTTCTCCTTCCGGGCCGGCCTCGAGGGATATGTCGAGCTCAGCGACGCGGCCAACGGCGTGGTCATCGCCGACGCCGTCCGGTTCCGCCGGCAGGCGCCCGCATGACGGCCGTACCGAGCCCCGCCGCCGCGGTGGCGCTGCGCCCGCTGCCGCTCTCGGGCAGCCGCGTGGCGGGCGGGTTCTGGGCCCGGCGGCTGGACGCCAACCGGACCGCGATCCCGCTCGGGCACGAACGGCTGGACGAAGCGGGCAACCTCGGCAATCTCCGGATCGCCGCCGGCGAGGCGGCCGGTGAGGCCCAGGGTGCGAGCTTCCGCGACTCCGACGTCTACAAATGGCTGGAGGCGGTCGCCTGGGAGCACGCCCGCAGCCCCGACGACGCGCTGCTGGACCACCTGCGCACGCTCGGCCGGACGATCGCGACGGCGCAACGCGAGGACGGATACCTCAACTCCGCGATCCAGGTCCGCGGCGAGGAGCGGTACGCGCGGCTGTGGATGAGTCACGAGCACTACTGCGCCGGCCACCTGATGCAGGCGGCCGTGGCTGCGGCCCGGGCGACCGGCGAGACGGAGCTGCTGCGGGTCGCCACCCGGCTGGCCGACCATCTGGCCGGCACGTTCGGCCCCGGCCTGCGCGAGGAGCTGGACGGCCACCCCGTGGTGGAGATGGCGCTCGTCGAGCTGTACCGGCAGACGGGCGAAAGACGGTACCTGGACCTGGCTCGCCACTTCGTCGAAGCCCGCGGGCACGGTCGTGCCGTCAAGCCGGGCTTCGACCCCTCGCACTACGGCGACCCCGCCCACTACTCCGACCGGCTGCCCGTACGCGAGGCGGAGACGGTGGAGGGACACGCCGTGCGCGCCGTCTACTTCGCGGCGGGCACCACCGACGTCGCCATCGAGACCGGCGACACCGAGTTGCTGGCCGTGATGCGCCGGCAGTACGACGTGATGCGCCGCCGCAAGCAGCACGTCACCGGCGCCGTCGGCGCGCGCTGGGACGGGGAGGCGTTCGGCGAGGCGTACGAGCTGCCGCCCGACCGGGCGTACGCGGAGACCTGCGCCGGGATCGGGGCGATGCAGTGGGCGTGGCGGCTGCTGCTGGCCACCGGCGAGTCCGCCTACGCCGACCAGATCGAGCTGCTGCTGTACAACGCGCTCCTGCCCGCGGTGTCGCTGACCGAGGCGGACTACTTCTACGTCAACACGCTGCACCGGCGGACCGGCGCCCGGGGCGACGTGCAGCGGTCACCGGCGCACGGCCGCCGTCCCTGGTTCAACTGCGCCTGCTGCCCGCCCAACGTGATGCGTACGCTGGCCGCCCTGCCCACGTACCTGGCGACCGGCACGGAGGACGGCCTCCAGGTGCACCTGTACGCCCAGAGCACGCTGGCCTCGGGCGGGCTCGCCGTGGACGTCGGCACCGAGTATCCGTGGGACGGCCTGGTCACGGTGACCGTGCGCGAGGCGCCGCCGCGCGAGATGGAGCTGGCGCTGCGCGTACCGGACTGGGCCGAGGGCTCCACCGTGGACGGCAAGCCGGTGGAGCCCGGCGGCTACGCCCGCGTCCGCCGGGTGTTCCGGCCCGGCGATCGGGTGGTGCTGCGGATGCCCATGCCCGCCCGGTTCATGGTGGCCGACGATCGCATGGACGCCACGCGGGGGTGTGTCGCCGTCACCCGCGGGCCGCTGGTCTACGCGATCGAGCAGCCCGACCAGCCGGCCGGCGTCGTCCTGGAGGACCTCCGCATCGACACCGCCACGCCGCCGCGGCCCGAACACCGGCCGGACCTCCTCGGCGGCGTGACCGTGCTCCGGGCCGGCGGCGCGCTGGCAGGAGGACCCGCCGAGTCCCCCTACCGGCCCCACGGGCAGCCGGCCCCGGCGGCGCGGCCCACGGAGCTCACGCTGATCCCCTATTACGCCTGGGCCAACCGCGGCCCGCACGCCATGCGGGTGTGGATCCCCCTATGAAGGAAAAAATGACGCATTACGGGCATGTCCAGGCCTCGCTCGCCCGGAGCTGGAACACCTGGGACACGCGCAGCGTGCTCACCCACGTCCTCCTTCCCGACGCTCTGGGCCTGTCCCTCGGCCTGAAGGAGTACTACCGGGGCACGTCGCTGCGCGCCGCCCAGATCGGCCGCCGCACCGAGGGCTCGGAGACGGTCACCCTGGGCCGGCACGCCTACGACGGCGGCTACACCGAGACCGCCGTGACATGGGCGGGCGTCACGATCCGGGTGCAGACCGCACACGCGGGCGACGACCTCGTCGTGCTGGTGACGCCCACCGCCAACCAGCACAAGAGCGCGCTGCTGACCGCAGGCGTCGCCTACCTGTGGAACCGGCCCGGCTCCGTCACCCGCGAGGGCGACCGGATCACCGCCGAAGGGCCCGGCGGGACGGTCCAGGTCTTCTGCACGGCCCCGCACGTCGACGACCCCTACACCGACGTCGACGGGCCGTACCTGGCGATGGAGCTGACCGGCGCCGTCGGGATCAGCACCGGCCGCGCCCGCGACCTGCCGGAGATCGCGCGGATCGTCGCCGGCGCCTCCGCCGCGATCGGGGCGGCCGGCACCGACCCCCTGGCGCAGCACCGCGAGATCGTCAGGGACGCCATCTCCTGGAACACCATCTACGAGCCCGCGCGCTCCCGCGTGATCACGACCGTCAGCCGGCTCTGGAACGTCGGCAAGCGCGGCGGCTACGCCCTGTTCTGCTGGGACGCGTTCTTCAACGCGCTGCTGGCGGCCGTGTCGAGCAAGGAGCTCGCCTACGTCAACACCGTCGAGATGCTGCGGGCCCTGACGCCGGAGGGCTTCGTGCCCAACGTCGAGCAGGGCACCGGCCGCACGACCCACGACGGGTCCCAGCCGCCGGTGGGCTCGCTGGTGGTCCGGGAGCTCTATCACACGTTCGGCGACCGGTGGTTCCTGGAGGAGTGCTTCGAGCCGCTGCTGTCCTGGAACCGCTGGTGGTGGCGGGTGCGCCGGGACGGTGACCTGCTGTGCGCCGGCTCGACGTACTTCGACCCCGAGTTCCCCTCGCCGCAGGACATCCCCCGCATCCACCAGCATTTCGGCGCGACCTGCGAGACCGGCTGGGACAACCACCCGGTCTTCGAGGACGTGCCCTTCGACCAGGCCAAGAGCCTGCTCGCCGCCCACGACGTGGGCCTGAACAGCCTGTACGCGGCCGACTGCGAGGCGCTGGCCGACATCGCCGACGTCCTCGGCGACCGGGAGGCCGCGGCGGAGCTGCGCGAGCGGCACGCGGCCGTCGTGGCGGCGATGGAGTCCCTGTGGGACGAGCCGGGCGGCGTCTACCGCAGCAGGCGCACCGACACCGGGCTGCCGACCGAGCGGCTGTCCACGATGAGCTTCTACCCCATGCTGGCCGGCGTCGGCGCGGGGGAACGGACCCGGCGCATGGTGTCCGGGCGCCTGATGACCGACGACGGCTTCGGCGGCGAATGGCTGCTGCCCACCTCGCCCCGCGACGAGCCGGTCGACGTCGGCGAGGGCAGCTACTGGGCGGGACGGGCGTGGCCGCCGGTGAACTTCCTCGTCTACCTGGGACTGCTGCGCGCCGGGGAACGGCCCGCGGCCGCGTGGCTCGCCGAAGGCAGCTCCCGGCTCGTGCTGAAGGAATGGAACGAGCACCGCCACGTGCACGAGAACTACTCCAGCGTGCACGGCGGCGCGTGCGACAAGCCCAACAGCGAGCCGTTCCAGACCTGGGGCGCGCTGCTGAGCCTCATCGTCCTCATGGAACGCGGCGAGGTCGACTTCTTCGAGAAAGGTGATGTGATTTGAGCGGCGCCGAGGCGGACGTCCTGGTGGTCGGGGGCGGGATGGGCGGGGTCGCCGCGGCGCTGGCGGCGCTGCGGCGCGGCCGGACCGTCGTGCTCACCGAGGAGACCGACTGGCTGGGCGGGCAGCTCACCAGCCAGGGCGTGCCGCCGGACGAGCATCCGTGGATCGAGCAGTTCGGCGCGACCCGCTCCTACCGCAGGTTACGCACGGCCATCCGCGACCACTACCGGACCTGGTACCCGCTGACCCGCGAGTCCCGGGAGGCGCCCGACCTCAACCCGGGGCGCGGCACGGTCAGCAGGCTCTGCTGCGAGCCCCGGGTGGCCGCCGCGGTGCTGGCCGACATGGTCGGCCCGTACCTCGCCGCCGGGCGGCTGACGATCCGCTACCTGCACCGGCCGGTGGCCGCCGACGTGGACGGCGACCGGGTGACCGGGGTGACCTTCGCGGGCCCGGACGGCGAGCCGTTCCACGTGCGCGCGGCGTACGTGCTCGACGCCACCGAACTGGGCGACCTGCTGCCCCTGGCGGGGATCGAGCACGTCACCGGCTTCGAGTCGGCCGCGGAGACCGGCGAGCCCAGCGCGCCCGCGCAGGCGCAGCCGGCCAACATGCAGGCGTTCTCCTGGGTCTTCGCCGTCGAGCACCGCGCCGGCGAGGACCACACCGTCGACCGGCCCAAGGACTACTCCTTCTGGCGCGACTACCGGCCGCCGTTCTGGCCGGACCGGCTGCTCAGCCTCGTCGCGCCCGACCCGCGCACGCTGGAGCCGAAGCCGCGCAGGTTCGTGCCACACGCCCCGTCCGGCCCGGTCGTCGCCGACCAGAGCCGCGACCCGGGCGACACGGATCTGTGGGTGTTCCGGCGCATCCTGTGCCGCGAGGTGTTCGAGCCCGGCTTCGCGGTCAGCGACGTCGTCGTGGTCAACTGGCCGCAGATC
The DNA here is from genome assembly GCF_044593615.1 of Nonomuraea sp. NPDC051941. NCBI lineage: Bacteria > Bacillati > Actinomycetota > Actinomycetes > Streptosporangiales > Streptosporangiaceae > Nonomuraea > Nonomuraea sp. NPDC051941. The sequence goes on along the minus strand of NZ_JBIUCF010000039.1, from coordinate 61,067 downwards.
GACTACCTCCCCGGGCCGCTGATCGGCGTCACCGAGGACGCGCGGGCCCGGCATCTCCAGGGCGCCAGGGACCAGGCGCTCAGCATGCTCCACTGGCTGCAGACCGAGGCGCCCCGGCCCGACGGCGGCACCGGCTGGCCGGGGCTGCGGCTGCGCCCCGACGTCATGGGCACCGCCGACGGCCTGGCCAAGAGCCCCTACATCCGCGAGTCGCGGCGCATCCGCGCCCGCCGCACGGTCGTGGAGCACGACCTGTCGCTGGCGGTACGCGGCGAGCACGGCGCGGTCGCCTACCACGACACCGTGGGCGTCGGGATGTACCGCATCGACCTGCACCCCTCCACCGGCGGCGACAACTACATCGACGTGGCGAGCTGCCCGTTCCAGATCCCCCTGGGCGCGCTGCTGCCCGTCCGCGTGCGCAACGTGCTGGCCGCCGGGAAGAACCTCGGCACCACCCACATCACCAACGGCTGCTACCGCCTGCATCCGGTGGAGTGGAACGCCGGCGAGGCGGCCGGCGCGCTGGCGGCGCACTGCCTGGACAACCGGCTCGAACCGGCGCAGGTCCACGAGGATCCCGCGGCGCTCGAACGGTTCCAGGACGAGCTGGTCGCCGACGGTTTCGAACTGGCCTGGCCGCAGGTGCGGGGATACTGACCGCTTCCGGACTTTTGGTCTTACGCGGCTGTTCACGGCTCAGTTAGTGTGTGCCGGTGTGATCACGAGGTGTCAACTCCCCGCTCGTGGCTCGCCGCCGCGATCATCGGCGCGGTGCTCAGCACGGCCGTCGCCGTCCCGGCAGCCGCAGCCCACTCCCCCGCCAAGGTCACCGACCCCGCCAAGGTCACCGATCCGGTACGCCACGTCGATCCGCTGATCGGATCGGCCAACGGCGGCAACACCTACCCCGGCGCCGTCCTGCCGTTCGGGATGATCTCGTGGAGCCCGACCAACACGGCGGGCGACCAGACCAACGCCGCGGGCGCCAACGGCTACTCCTACAACACGCCCCGCGTGCGGGGCTTCGCGCTCACGCACGTCAACGGCGCGGGCTGCCATCCGGGGGCCGCCGGGGACGTCCCGATCATGCCGTTCGCCGGCCAGATCACCTCGTCGCCGACCGCGGACACGACCGACGCGATCTACGCGAGCACGTTCAGCCACGACAAGGAGAGCGCGCGGCCCGGCCGGTACACGGTCACGCTGGACTCCGGCGTCAGGACCGACCTCGCGGTCACGACCCGCGCGGGCGTGGGCGAGTTCAGCTTCCCGGAGGGCTCGCCGGCCAGCCTGCTGTTCCGGGTGTCCAACTCGCTCAACGGCAGCGAGGACGCCGAGATCACGATCGACCCCGCCACCCGTACGGTCACCGGCTCGGTGCTGACCGGCGCGTTCTGCGGCCGCCGGGCCAACGGCGGCGTCAACAACCGCAAGAGCTACTACCGGCTGCACTTCGCCGCCTCGTTCGACCGCGCCTTCGCCGCCACCGGCACCTGGGTGAACGGCGACCTGCGCCCCGGCACCACGACGGCGAGCGGCGGCGAGGGCTACGCCACCGGCGCCGACCGCGCGGGCCGCGGCTCCGGCGGGTACGTCACCTTCGACGGCGCCGACGTCCGTATGAAGGTCGGCATCTCCTACACCAGCCTGGCGGCGGCCAGTCAGAACCTGGCCGAGGAGATCTCCGGGCGGGACGACGTCGCGTCGGTGGCCGCCCGGGCCACCCGCGCCTGGAACGAGCGGCTGCGCTCGGTCGAGGTGGCCGGCGGCCCGGCGGACCTGCTGACCACGTTCTACACGGCGATGTACCACGCCTACCTGCAGCCCAACGTGACCAGCGACGTCGCGGGCACCTACCTCGGCGGCGACCGGCGGGTGCACCGGCTGGCCCGGGGCCAGGGCGTCCAGTACGGCAACTTCTCCGGCTGGGACCAGTACCGCGCGCACACCCAGCTCCTGGCCCTGCTCGAACCGCGGGTCGCCGGCGACTACGCCCAGTCCCTGTACAACCTGGCGCGGCAGAACGGCGGCGTCTGGGACCGCTGGGTGCACGTCAACGGCCCCACCCACGTGATGACCGGCGACCCGTCGGCCCCCGCCCTCGCCGGCTTCTACGCGCTCGGCGTGCGCAACTTCGACGTGCGCGGGGCCTTCGACTCCCTGCTCGCGCAGGCGACCGTGCCGCACCCGTCCGGCCTGTCGGACAAGGGGTGCCCGGGGCAGTGCGAGGGCCAGCGCCCGAACCTGGCCGAGTACCTGCGGCTCGGCTACGCGCCCCAGGACACCTGCCACTGCTGGGGCGGCGCGGCGGAGACGCTGGAGGACGCGACCGCCGACTTCGCCCTCGCGGACTGGGCGGGCCGGCTCGGCCGGACCGCCGAACGCGACCTGCTGATGCCGCGGGCGAGCTGGTGGCGTAACACGTTCAACCCGTCGGCCGGGCCGGAGGGCGGCTACCAGCAGGCGCGCAAGGCCGACGGCGGCTGGCTGTGGCCGTTCTCGGCGACCTCGGACGCCGGTTTCGCGCAAGGCACCAGCGCCACCTACACCTGGATGGTCCAGCACGACGTCTCGGGGCTGGCCGCCGCCATGGGCGGCCGGGAGCAGGCGGCCAAGCGGCTCGACACGTTCTTCCACCGCGCCGACGGCTCCTGGGCGACCGGCGGCGACGGCTTCCGCTACGACCCGACGAACGAGCCCGGCATCCACGTCCCGTGGCTCTACAACGCGCTCGGCCGACCGTGGAAGACCCAGGAGACGGTACGCGCGATGGCCTCCCTCGTGTACAAGACCGGCCCCGGCGGCCTGCCCGGCAACGACGACCTCGGCACCATGTCCGCCTGGTACGTCTTCGCCGCGCTCGGCATGTACCCCCAGACGCCGAGCCGGGCCGAGATGCTGCTGTCCAGCCCCATGTTCCCGAAGGCGTGGATCAAGCGCGGCAACGGCCGCACGATCACCGTGAGCGCCCCGCAGGCCGCCCCCGACGCCGTCTATGTCCAGGACGTGCGGGTCAACGGCCGGGCGTACACCCGCTCCTGGCTGCCCGAGTCCCTGCTCGACAAGGGTGGCGACGTCGTGGTGAACGTCGGCGCCACTCCCGACACCTCGTGGGCGACCGCACCCGGCGACCTCCCCGTGGACCGCGTCCCCGCCGCCGAGGCCCCGATCCCGAACCTGCCCGCCGCGTGCGAGCCGTCCGGCTCCTCCTGCGCCCAGAGACTCCAGTACGACGTGGACGGCGTGGCCACCGTGGACGCCAAGCCCCAGGGCAACCTGGACGGCAAGGGCTGGAGCTTCCCCGCCGAGCAACTGCCCGAACCGGGCATGCGCACCGTGTCGGGCGGCGCCTACCTGATCCCGGAGACCAGGGGCGCGGCGGGCAACTTCCACAGCCTGCGCGGCCAGCGCACCTACCTCACGCCGGGCCGCTACCAGGCCCTCGACCTGCTGGTCACGGCCGTGAACGGCGACCAGCAGACCGAGCTCACGATCACCTACGCGGACGGCACGACCTCTACGGCCCCGCTGAAGGTGACCGACTGGGCGAGCACGTCACCGCGCTTCGGCGAGGAGGCGGCGATCACGGCCGACACCCGTTACAACGTCAACAACACTGCCGACGGCCGCAAGGTGAGCATCTGGCGGGTGTCGGTGCCGGTGGACGCGGCCCGCGAGGCGGTCTCGTTCACCAGCCCGGCGATGCCCAACGTCAAGATCTTCGCACTCACGACCCGCGACTGACCGGCCGGGCACCCACTCGGTCATGCGCTGAAGGCGGCGCGGTCGGGGTCCGGCAGCCACTGGCGGTGCGGGTCGAACGGCCGGTGGTTGTCCGTCACGTACCGGACGAGCCGGGCCAGCACCGGGTGATGGCTGTGCCGGTGGAAGAGCAGCGAGCACGGGTACACGGGGGCGGGGGCGACGACCGGAATCTGGACGGTACGCGGGTGCCAGGGCATCCGGAGCCTCTCCCCCACGAACCCGATGCGTTGGCCGGAGCCGATCTGCTCCACGAAGTACTCCCAGCCGAAGTCCGGCCCCGCGGTGTCGATCGGGATGTCGAACGCGGCGCTCAGGAGGCGGTAGAACTCGGCCCATTCACTGTCCGGGACGTTGCCGGGCATCCACACGGTCGTCCCGGACAGGCGTTCCACCTCCACCTCCCGCAGGCCGGCGAGTGGATGGTCGCGGCCGACCAGCAGATGCACGGGCTCGAGGTAGGCCGGCACGTGCCGCAGGTCCTCCTCCAGCGTCCCGCTGACACGGACGAAGGCGGCGTCGAGGGACCCGCGGACGAGCGCGCCGCGGGCCGATCTGAACCCGTTCGAGGTGATGACCTCGACGTCCACGTCCTCGACGGTCTCGTGGAACTCCCGGATCAGGTCGCTGGAGCGCAGCCGGGTGTCCAGGACGTCGACCCGGAGCGAGCGGCGCCGGCCTTGCAGCACTTCGCGTGCCTGGTCGGCGATGCCGACGAGGGCGCGGGCGTGGTGCAGGAACGTCTTGCCGTCCTCGGTGAGGTCGGCCCCCGTGCGGGTGCGGGAGAACAGCCGTACGCCGAGGTCGGACTCGAGCTTGGCGATCCGCTTGGAGACGGCCTGCTGGCTGATGCCCAGCCTGGCGGCGGCCTCGCTGAAGTAGCGGTCCTCGGTGATGACGACGAAGGCGCGGACGGCGGCGAGGTCCAGGTCGAACGCCACCTCTTCCACCACTGGTGGTTGTGGCTCTTCGGTGTGTCGATTGTTGGACAACCGGGCCTGCTCTCGGGTCGAATGCTCGGGTTCGCGGGTGAGCCTACAACCAGGAGGCGTGGTCTCGGTGGGATCTTTCGTGCATCTCCACGTGCATACGGAATACAGCATGCTCGACGGCGCGGCCAAGGTCGGGCTGTTGATGGACGAGGTCTCCCGGCAGGGGATGCCCGCGGTGGCGATGAGCGACCACGGGAACGTGCACGGGGCGTACGAGTTCTACCAGGCGGCGCGCAAGACGGGGATCAAACCGATCATCGGCATCGAGAGCTACGTCGCCCCGCTCTCGCGGCACCACCGGCAGCCGGTGTACTACAGCGACAACCTCGCGCTGCGCCGCTCCAACGACGAGACCGGCGAGGGTGGCGACGTCTCCGGGCGCGGCCTGTACACGCACATGACGATGTGGGCGACCGGGGCGCAGGGCCTGCGGAATCTGTTCCGGCTGCAGTCGCGGGCCTGGCTGGAAGGCCACGTCCAGAAATATCCGCGTATGGATGATGAATTGCTCGCCGAGTACGGCCAGGGCATCGTCGCCACGACCGGCTGCCCGTCCGGCGAGGTGCAGACCAGACTGAGGCTCGGCCAGTACGCCCAGGCCGTCGAGGCGGCGGCCCGCTATCGCGACATCTTCGGCAGGGACAACTATTTCCTGGAGCTGATGGATCACGGCCTGGCCATCGAGCGCCGGGTCCGCGAGGAGCTGCTCAAGCTCGGCAAGGAGCTCGGCCTGCCGCCCCTGGCCACCAACGACTCGCACTACGTCACCGAGAACCAGGCCCCGGCGCACGACGCGCTGCTGTGCGTGGGCACCGGCAAGCGGCTGGCCGACGCCGACCGGTTCCGGTTCGGCGGCAGCGGCTACTACGTCAAGTCCGCCGCCGAGATGCGCGCGCTGTGGGACGCCGAGGTGCCCGGGGCCTGCGACAACACGCTGCTGATCGCCGAACGGGTCGGCGACTACGGCGAGGTGTTCGCCCACCGGGACCTGACGCCGCGCTTCCCCGTGCCCGAGGACGAGAGCGAGGCGAGCTGGCTGCGCAAGGAGACCCTCGAAGGCGCCCGCCGCCGCTACGGCCGGCCGTCGCAGGAGGTGCTCGACCGCATCGACTACGAGTTGTCGGTCATCGAGGCCATGGGCTTCCCCGGCTACTTCCTGGTGGTGGCCGACATCTGCCGCCATGCCCGGGAGCGCGGCATCGGCCTGGGCCCCGGCCGCGGCTCGGCCACGGGGTCGATCGTCGCGTACTGCACGGGGATCACCCAGCTCGACCCGATCGAGCACAAACTCATCTTCGAACGCTTCCTCAACCCCGAGCGCATCTCCATGCCGGACGTCGACCTCGACTTCGACGACCGGCGGCGCGACGAGATGATCGACTACGTCACCCGCAAGTACGGCGACGACCGCGTCTGCCAGATCGTCACCTTCGGCACCATCAAGGCCAAGGCCGCCGTCAAGGACTCCTGCCGCGTGCTGGGCCTGCCGTACGCCTTGGGCGACCGCATCACCAAGGCGTTCCCGGCGGCGGTCGGCGGCAAGGAGATCCCGCTGGCCGCCGTCCACGACAAGGGCCACCCCCGGCACGGCGAGGCGGCCGAGCTGCGCCAGATGTACGAGCAGGACCCCGACGTCAAACGGGTGCTCGACACCGCGGCCGGCATCGAGGGCCTCACCCGCGGCACCGGCATCCACGCCGCGGGCGTGATCCTGTCCAGTGAGCCCCTGATCGACGTGATCCCGCTGGTCAAGCCCAAGGCCGGCGGCCCGATCGTGACCGGCTTCCCCTTCACCCAGGCCGAGGACATGGGCCTGCTGAAGATGGACTTCCTCGGCCTGCGCAACCTCACGGTGATCGGCGACGCGATCGCCAACGTCCGGGCCAACAAGGGCGTCGACATCGACATCCTCGACATCCCCATCGACGACGCCACCACGTACCGGCTGCTGGCTCGCGGCGACACGCTCGGCGTCTTCCAGCTGGACGGCGGCGGCATGCGGGTCCTGCTGAAACTCATGCAGCCCACCACGTTCACCGACATCGCGGCGGTGAACGCGCTGTACCGGCCCGGGCCGATGGAGATGAACGCCCACACCAACTACGCCCTGCGCAAGACCGGCAAGCAGCCGGTCGAGCCGATCCACCCCGAGCTGGAGGAGGCCCTGGAGCCCATCCTGGGCGACACCTACCACCTGGTCGTCTTCCAGGAGCAGGTCATGGCCATCGCCCAGCAGCTGGCCGGCTACTCGCTCGGCGCCGCCGACATGCTGCGCCGGGCCATGGGCAAGAAGAAGAAGGAGGTCCTGGACGCCGAATGGGACCGCTTCTCCGCCGGCATGCGCGGCCGCGGCTTCTCCGCCGAGGCGATCAAGGCGGTCTGGGACGTCCTCGTCCCCTTCAGCGGCTACGGCTTCAACAAGTCCCACACCGCCGGGTACGGCCTGGTCTCCTACTGGACCGCCTACCTCAAGGCCAACCACCCCCAGGAGTACCTCGCCGCGCTGCTCACCTCCGTCGGCGACGACAAGGACAAGATGGCCGTCTACCTGTCGGACTGCCGCCGCCTGGGCATCAAGGTGCTGCCCCCGGACGTCAACGCCAGCCGGCTGGACTTCGCCGCCGTCGGGTCCGACATCCGCTTCGGCCTGGGCGCCGTACGCAACGTCGGGGCCGGCGTCGTGGACGCCATCGTCGCCGCCCGGGAGGCCCAGGGGCCCTACATCGACTTCAACGACTTCCTCGGCAAGGTCCCGACGGCTGTCTGCAACAAGCGCGTCATCGAGTCGCTGGCCAAGGCCGGCGCGTTCGACAGTCTCGGGCATCACCGCAAGGCCCTGGTCGCCGTCCACGAACAGGCCGTCGACTCGATCATCGACGTCAAGCGGAACGAGGCCCGCGGCCAGGACTCGCTGTTCGGGGAGCCGAGCCGGAGCGGCGCCTTCTCCATCGCGATCCCCGAGGGCGAGTGGGACGGCGTCACCCTGCTGGCCTTCGAGCGCGAGATGCTCGGCCTGTACGTCTCCAGCCACCCGCTCGACGGCGCCGAACGCGTCCTGGACGCCAACCGCGACACCACCCTCGCCGACCTGCTGGCCTCCGGTCGGCAGGACGGGGCGACCCGGATCAGCGGCATCGTCTCCGGCCTGCAGCGCAAGGTCACCAAGCAGGGCAGCCCGTGGGCGATCGTCACCCTCGAGGACCACGACGCCGCCATGGAGGTGCTCGTCTTCCCCAAGACCTACACCCTGTACGGCGAGGCGCTGGCCCAGGACCGCGTGATCTCCGTGCGGGGCCGGATCAACGTGCGCGACGAGACGATGAGCGTGTACGGCGAGGAGATCACCCTCCTCGACGTCTCCCGGGCGGACACCGAGCCTCCCGTGGTGATCTCGATCCAGGAGACCCAGCTGAGCCCGCGGCTCATCCAGGAGTTCAAGCACATCCTGACCACCCATCCCGGCCGCGCGCCCGTACACGTGCGCCTGCACCGCCCCGGCGCCAGAAGCGTGCTGCTGGACCTCCAGCCGTTCCGGGTCACCGCCGAACCGGCGCTCTACGGCGACGTCAAGGCCCTGCTGGGCGCGGACGCGATCGGCGGGGCATGACCGGCGACCCGCCCTGCCCCCGGTGCCGCACCGACAGCGTCCTCGCCGTGCTGCGCCTGCCGCACACCTGGACGAACGCGTCGGGGAACGAGGTCCGGGGCGTCAGCGAGGTCCTGCTGTGCGCCCGCTGCGACGCCGTCGATCCCGTCGCCGGGCCGATCGTCGCGTACTTCGCGGTGCACGGATCCGTGCGGCCGGAGCACACCGCCGAGCTGGCGCGGGCGCTGCGCCACTGGGCCGATCGGGCCCGGCCCCCGCGCCCGGACGGGAACGCGCCGGCGGCCGAGACCGAAGCCTCCTACCGCGGCGACCTGTGAGCGGCCTTATCGGGCGGCCTCACTGGGCGGCGGCGGCGTACTGTGCCACGCCCTCGCCGAACGACCAGTCGAGCAGCGAGTTCTCGCTGACCGTGACGAACACGTTGCGCGGCTCGGTCCCCGCGTACTCCTCGGCGAGCTCGGCGATCCGGCGGTAGAGGGCCTGCTTCTGGTCGGCGGTGCGTCCCGCGCGCATGGTGACGGCCACGAACACGAGGTCGTCGTCCCGGTGGATGCCGAGGTAGCCGTCGTCGTAGCGGAACGTGCCCCGCGTGCCGTCATGGCTGGTGAGCACCTGGAACAGGTCGTCCTGCGGGATGCCGATGGCCTCCACCAGGGCGTCGTGCACGGCCCGGCCCAGGGCCTCCAGCCGCTTCGGGTCCGCACGGAGCGCGTCGATCCGAACAAAGGGCATGGGTTCCTTCTTTCACAGCGATTCGATGAGTGGCTGGTCGCCGGTGAGCAGGTAACTGGCCACGAACGTGGCCGGCTCGGTGGCGGAGAGGTTGTCGAAACGGCGGACGGTCGCGCCGGCGGGCTCGAAGAATGCGCTCCCGGCGCGGAGCTCCTGCGCGGGGTGCCCGTCGAGCTCGTACACGATCCGGCCTGCGGTGACGTAACCGGCGACGCCGCCGGGGTGGGTGTGCGGGCCGCTCGCCGCCCCCGGCGGCAGGGTGACCCGGTGCGTCTCCACCCGGTCGATCCGCCCGGGCCGGCCGGCCAGGTCGCCTGTCACCAGGTGCTCGCGGCTGATGGCGCTCATGGGGGTGCTCCTTTCACGTGCTCACTTCACGTGCTCACTTCACTGGGCATGTCCGGCGAGCAGGCCGAGCGCGCCGTCGATGGCCTGCGCGTACACCTCCGCGTCGGCGGCGGCGCGGGCCAGCACGTATCCGCCCTGCAGCACCGCGACCAGCGCGGTGGCGGTGGCCGCCGGGTCGGGGCCCGCGGCGAGCTCGCCGTCTGCCTGCGCTTCCGCGAGGACGGCGGCGAGCCGGGTCCGCAGCCAGGAGAAGGTCTCCTCGACCGGACGGCGCAGCTCGGGATCGGCCATCACGTCCGGGTCCTGGGTCAGCCGGCCGACCGGGCAGCCCCGCAGCGCGTCGCGCTCCCGGCTCAGGTAGGCGGTGATCCGCTGGAGCGGGGTGCCGGGGCCGGACAGCTCCGCCTCCGCGCGTCCGCGCATGTCGTCGGCGCTCCGGGCGATCGCGGCCAGCGCCAGGTCGGGCTTGCCGCGGAAGTGGTGGTACATGCTGCCCTGGCCCGCCCCGGACCGCTGCTGGATCGCCTTCGGCGAGGTGCCCACGTAGCCGCGCTCCCACAGCAGCTCGCGGGTGCTCTCGATCAACCGTTCCCTCATGTCCACGCCACGAGCGTACATACTAGTAGGTACAGAAGGCAACTAAGTCGTGACGACGATCTTGCCGAACTGGGTGTTGGACTCCATGTGCCGGTGCGCCCGCACGATCTCCTCCAGCGGGAACAGGCGGTCCACCACCGCGCGGAAGGCCCCGGTACGCAGCCCCGAGGCGACGAACGCCGCGGCGCGGCGCATCCGCCGCGGATCCCTGGTGATCTCATGCACCGTGTACGTGCGCATATTCAGCGCCGGCATGCCCAGGTCGAACCCCGGATAGGGCGTCGGCTGCCCGCTCTGCGCGCCCCACAGGAACAGCGTCCCGTCGGCCGCCACGGCTCTGGCCAGCTCCGTCACGCCCGGTCCGGCGACGGCGTCGAAGACGTACTCGGCTCCCCGGCCGCCGGTCAGCGCCAGGACGCGGCCCGCCACGTCCTCCTCGTCCGAGACGATCACCTCGGCCGCGCCCTCCTCGATCAGCCGCCGCCTCTTGGCATCGGTGCGGGTGACGGCGATCGGCGTGGCGCCCAGGCGGTTGGCCGTGCGGATCGCGGCCAGGCCGACGCTGCTGGAGGCCGCGTTCACCACCGCCACGTCGCCCGCCCGCATCCCGCCGACCTCCACCATCGCGCCGTAGGCCGTCAGGTAGGGCATCCACACCGCCGCGCCGGAGACCGCGTCCACCCCGTCGGGGCGCGGCACGAGCGAGCTCGCCGGCGCGATCGCCCGTTCGGCGTACATGCCGTAGTCGTTGTAGGAGAAGTTCGGCACGACGCTGACCGCCTGGCCCTCCTCGAACCCGGTCACCTCCGGGCCGATCGCCTCGATCACCCCCGCGGCCTCGGAGCCGAGCCCGGCCGGGAACCGCTTGACCGGCTCGATGTACCGGCCGCTCCGGAACAGCGCCTCCGCCCGGTTGACCCCGATCGCGTCCACCCGGATCCGCACCTCGCCCGGCCCCGGCTCGCCTGGCTCCAGATCCTCCAGCCGCATCACCTCGGGCCCGCCGACCTCGTGGAACCGCACAGTCCTCGCCATGACAACGTCCTTCTCTCTCAGCTCGAACGCGGCTCACTGTAGAGAGAAGTACGATCGTCGTCAAACTTCGATGCCTGTCGTACTATTGGCCCATGGGACGTACACCACCGCACCCCGAGGTGTCGCAGTTCGGCCTCCAGCAGGTGCTGGAGGCCCTCGTCGATCCGGTACGCCGGAGCATCGTCACGCAGCTCGACGCCTCCGGCGAGGACATCAAGTGCGGCGACTTCGACATACCGGTCAGCAAGTCCACCGCCACCCACCACTTCAACGTGCTGCGCGAGGCGGGCCTGATCCGGCAGTACTACGTCGGGACCGCACGGATGAACACCCTGCGCCGGGAGGAGATGGACGAGGCGTTCCCCGGCCTCCTCGCCGCCCTCACCACCCCCCGGGCCCGCGCGGCCCAGCCTCTCGCCGACTGACCCCGGCTTCAGAAGCCGATGAGCTCCGGCGCCTGGGCGACAGGTCCGAGCACGAAGCCCAGGGCGGTGCGGAGCTCGGCGATCGTCTCGGGCGGCAGTTCGAGGCGGGCCTCGAACGTGGTCTCGGCCCCCAGGGCGTCGGCGGCCTCGGGCGTCAGCTCCACCCGGAGCGCCGACTCATCCAGGGTGATGGAGCGCACGCCCTCGCTGGTGCCGCGGGTGCCGTGCCGGGCCACCAGGTAGACCTCCTCGTAGCCCATCACGTAGAGGTGCTCGGACTCGTCGTCGCCAGCTGACTCCGCCAGGAAGACCACGCGCTGGCGACGCTCGTCGCGCCGGCCGAAGTCGCGGTAGGTCATGGCCGCGGCCGGGACGTAGGCGACGTCCCCGTGGATCGGGGGCGGAGGCGGCGGGCGGCGATCGGAGTCGTCGTCGCCCCATGAGTTGTAGCGGCGGTCGTAGTGCTCGCCGTACGTCGTGGGCATGCCGATCGGCGCGGCGGTCGGCAGCGCGGCCAGCAGCCAGCCGGGCGACTCCGTGCGGGGGAACGTGGTCAGCTCCGCCAGCGCCGCCTGCGCGGGCACGTCCTCGAACGGCGGCGCGGAGGAGTCGACGCGCCCGGTGTAGCCCCGGCTGCCGGCCGGGAACGCCAGCTCGCAGGTGAACCAGGTGCCGGAATCGGCCTGGTAGGAGAGCTCGCGCAGGCGCTGGAACGGCTCGTCCAGCCCCTCGGCGGCGATCTCTCGGCCGTCGCGGGTGAGCGTGGTCCGCGCGTACGATCCGACCTGGGCGCGGCGGACCTCCAGCCGCGTCCAGCCCGGCTCGGCGGCGTCGCGGGCGAGGTCGCCGATCTCCAACCGCAGGGCGTGGCCCTCGTCGTGCCGGGTCCGCCAGTGCTTGTTCTTTCGGGATCGTCTGGCCGCCATGGTCATCCTTCCTGGCCGTTGTCGCCGGTGAGCAGGTCGTGCAGCCGGCGGATCTCGCGCAGCAGGCCGCTGCCGCCCCTGCGGGCGGCCATGGCGCGTACCTCGGGGATCTCGCCGCGCGCCCCGGACCACTCGGCCGCCGCGACGGCGAGGGCGACGAAGCCGGCCAGGCCGTTGCGGGGGCGCTCGCCCGGCGCGGGCAGCAGGGTGGGCAGGGCGGTGGCGGCGATCCGCCACACGTGCGCGTGGGCGCCTCGCCGGGCCGCGGCGTCCAGCGCGGCGACCATGTCGATCATCCGCACCTCGCCGCTCGCCACGAGGAACCCGGTCTGGCGGCCGACCTCCTCCGCGGGCAGTTCGCCACGCGCGGCGGTCTCCAGCAGGACGTCGACCGACTCGGGCACCCGCGGGTCGCCCAGGACCCGGGCGAGGACGACCGCGAACGCCGCCCCGACCGGCCCCTCCGCGCGGGCGAGCTCGCGGGCCTGCTCCGGCCCGACGGTGTCGTGCACCCAGTAGCGCCTGAGCGCGTGCGGCATGAGGTACGCGGCGGCGACCTCGCGGTGGGAGGGCAGCGTCGAGGTCCACCATTCGCGGTGCTCGCCGCCGCCAGAGTCCGCGGGGACGCTGAGCATCAGGTCGACCAGCGGCAGCCCGGTGGGCGCGACGGTGGCCGACGGCACCAGGCGTACGTCGTGGCTGTGGCTCCGATCGTGCCAGTCGTGGCCTTCGCCTTCGCCGTTGCACCGCCACTCGAGCTCGATCGCGACCTCCGGGCAGGTCCACCCGGCGACGATCCGGCCCGCGCCGGACGTCAGGCGCGCGGCCCGCCGCGTGGCCTCGGGATCCGGGGTGCGCGGCAGGCGCAGCAGCGCCTGCTGGAGGTCGGCTGCCAGCGGCTTGGCCCCGGCCGCCTCGATCACCTCCAGCCGCCGGACGAGCTCGGCCGCCGCCACGTGCCCGGTGCTGTGCGTGGGCGTGGCCAGCAGCAGCGGCGGGAGGGTGTCCTCCTCGACGGCCCGCAGGATCTCGGCCGCGCGATGCAGCAGGAGCCGGAGCGGGGCGGCCAGCCGGGTCTTCGGCATGTAGCGCGTCCAGGCGTGCAGGACGGCCGCGGTCCCGGTCAGGGAATGCGTGGCGCCGTCGAACCACTGATCGACCCGCTCCCAGGCCTCCTCGCGGTACGTCCAGCCGGGCCCGCCGATCAGCCGGGGACGCAGCTCCGCCACCAGGCCCTCCCGGTCGCGGCCGACGAGCGTGACGAACCCGGCGAGCCGCCGTTCCCAGGCCTGCCAGGAGCGGGCCCCCTCCGTCATCAGCTCCTCGATGGACTCGATCGGGGCCGGGAAGGCGTGGACGCGTTCGGGCGCCGCGGGCAGCGGCGGCGGCACGAACGCGGGCTCGGCCTCGGCGACGCTGCCGCCCGCGAAGGCGGCGGAAGCCCGCAGGCCGAAGTGAGGCGGGAGCAGCTCGATCGCCTCGCGTACGGTGGCGCGTCCCTCCTCGGTCATGCGGCCGGCATGCGCGACGGCCAGCTCGACGGCCTTCTCCTGCAGCTCGGCCGAGTCGGCGGCGAACGCGCTGGCCAGCGACCCTGCGACCAGGCCGGCCAGCTCGGGCGCGCGCCGTACGGAACGGTCGAGCCACGACATCCCGGCGCGCACCAGCTTGCGCTCGGGGCGGAACAGCAGCGACTCCCACGCCTCGACCAGGTCGTCGGCGGTGAGCTCGCCGCAGGTGCGCAGGCGCTTCAGGGCCAGCTCGGCGACCGGGCCCGGGGAGGCGGGCAGCAGGCGCAGGTAGTCGCGGGCGCGGGTGGCGGCCTCGGCGGGCGAGGGATCCAGCGCCTCGTGCAGGCGTACGAAGAAGCGCAGGTCGATGGGCGTGCCGCCGAGCAGGAAGCGGCGCACGCAGCCGTCGATCAGCGCTTCGCGCCGCACCCGGCCCGACTCGGCCGCCTCCAGCAGCGCCCGCAGCCAGCCCTTCTCCGATGCTTTGTCCCACTGGAGCGCCCGGCCCACGCCCTGGGCCTCGAACAGGCGCGGCAGCAGGTGGTCGAGCAGCGGGTCGTCGGACAGCGACGGCTCACGGCTCACCCAGCCGGCCACCAGCGGCTCGTGCGGCGGCGGCTCGATACCGGTCTCGCGGAGCAGGGCCAGGGCGAGCCCCATGCCGCGGTCGTCGGGCACGCGCATGCGCAGCACCAGCCGCTCGGCCAGATCGGCGCGCCAGGCGGCGGGCCGGTCGGCGAGCACCGCGAGGACGAGGCCGACGTCGGCGTCGGGGCCGTCCCACTGCGGCGCGAAGTCGCGCCGGTAGAGCCAGGACGCCACGGCCGCCGCCCCGCCGAAGGTGGCCGCGCCCGCCACCCGCAAGGCGCTCCCGTAGGCGATCAGCCCGTCGTCCCACCGGTCGAATCGGGCGCGCAGCTCCTTCAGCAGCTCCGGCAGTCGGGCGGCGACCTCCTTGCGCCCCTGCTCGTCCAGCGCCTTGACCTGCTCGGCGAGCCGGTCGGCCTGGCGTGCGACGATCAGCTTCTCGATCTCTCCGCAGTGATCCACAGCGGGGACATTAACCACCGCCGCCGACACTTTTGGCGACACTATTAAATCAGTCGCTTGACTTACGTACCCCCACCTGGTTGGCTGGCGGGAAGGGGTCCACTCGGGGAGGTCATGGTGGGTCAAGGATGCGGTGAGAGCCGCGCCTTCGAGCCGCGGGGGCCGTATGGTCCGGCTCGGTGGCGACCATGACGGTGCGGGCCGAGCGGGCCTGCGCGACCCGCGAGCAGATCCTGACGGCGGCCGAGCGGCTGTTCGCCGAGCACGGGGTGTTCGCCGTCTCCAACCGGCAGGTCAGCGAGGCCGCCGGGCAGGGCAACAACGCCGCCGTCGGCTACCACTTCGGCACGAAGACCGACCTGGTACGCGCGATCGTGCGCAAGCACATCGAGCGGATCGAGCGCGTCCGCCGCCGCATACTGGCCGAGACGGCCGGGTCCGGCGAGGTACGCGACTGGGTGGCGTGCCTGGTGCGCCCGGTCACCGAGTATCTGGCCGAGATGGGCAACCCCACGTGGTTCGCCCGGTTCGGCGCGCAGGTGATGACCGACCCCGTTCTGCGCGACATCATGATCGACGACGCGCTGAGCTCCCCCACGCTCGTCGAGATCCTCGGCGAGCTGAAGCGGTGCCTGCCCGAGCTGCCGACCGACGTACGGGCCGAGCGCAGGGACATGACGAGCCACCTCATGGCGCACGTGTGCGCCGAGCGCGAACGCGCGCTGGCCGAGGACACGCCCACGCCCCGTGCCGACTGGCACGGCACGGCGACCGGGCTGATCGACGCGACCGTCGGACTGTGGACAGCACCTGTCACAGCGCCCACCACTGGGCCCACCACTGGGCCCACCACTGGGCCCGGCGGCCGGACCACCTCACGCAAAGGAAGCCGGCGATGACCGAGATCCACGAGTTTCCCATGGCCAGAGCGGCGGGCTGCCCGTTCGACCCGCCGCCGCCCCTGCGCGACCTGCAGAAGGAGGGGCCGCTGGTCAAGGTCAGGTTGTGGGACGGCAGCACCCCGTGGCTGGTGACCACGTACGCCGAGCAGCGGGCGCTGCTGGCCGACCCCAGGGTCAGCGCCGACGTCACCCGCCCCGGCTACCCGATCCAGGCGCCCCGCATCGGCGCCGGCGGCACGATCAGCTTCATCATGATGGACGACCCCGAGCACTCCCGGCTGAGGCGGATGGTGCAGGCCCAGTTCACCGTCAGGCGGACGGAGTCCCTGCGCCCGGCCGTGCAGAAGATCGTGGACGACCTGATCGACGACCTGCTGGCCGGCCCGAATCCGGTGGACCTGGTGGAGGCGTTCGCCCTGCCGGTGCCCTCGCTGGTGATCTGCGCGCTGCTCGGCGTCCCGTACGCCGACCACGACTTCTTCCAGGAGAACAGCAAGACCGTCATCAGGCGCAGCACGCCGCCAGAGGAGCGGGCCGCCGCCGGTGCGACACTGTTCGAGTACCTGGACTCCCTGATGGGCGAGAAGCTCGCCGACCCGGCGGACGACCTGCTGTCGAAGCTGGCCGAGCGGGTCAAGGCCGGCGAGATGACCCGGCAGGAGGCCGCCCAGATGGGCGTGCTGCTGCTGATCGCCGGGCACGAGACCACCGCCAACATGATCGCCCTGGGCACGCTCGCCCTCCTGCGGCACCCGGGCCAGCTCGCCCTCCTGCGCCACAACGACGACCCACGGCTGGTCGCCAGCGCGGTGGAGGAGTTGCTGCGCTACCTCAACATCACCCACAGCGGGCGCCGCCGGGTCGCGCTGGCGGACATCGAGATCGGCGGCCAGGTCATCCGCGCGGGCGAGGGGATGATCATGGCCAACGACATCGCCAACCGCGACCCCGCGATCTTCCCCGAACCCGACGAGCTGAACATCCGCCGCGACGCCCGCCGTCACGTGGCCTTCGGCTTCGGCGTCCACCAGTGCCTGGGCCAGCCGCTGGCGCGGATGGAGCTGCAGGTCGCCTACAGCACGCTCTACCGGCGCGTCCCGTCCCTGCGCCTGGCGGCGGACCTGGACCAGATCCCCTTCAAGCACGACGGCCAGGTCTACGGCGTCTACGAGCTCCCCGTCACCTGGTGACCCGCCGGCACCTGCTCAGCGGCAGAAGGGCGCCATGCCCATGACGGACTTCACGCCGCCGAGCAGGTGCTGGACGAAGTACTGGTCGCCGTCGAGCGGCTCGTCGGTCCACGCCTTGACGTCGTGGCCGAGGGTGGTGAGCCAGGCCCTGCCGCCGTCGTAGTACTGGCACCAGCTGACCGGGTGGTCGCCGCCGTGGCCGGGGTGTCCGAGGTTGCCGCGCACGCCGCGGGCCAGCGTGCTCTCGTCCACCTTGGCCAGGACGCGGACGCGCGTGGGGAACGGGACGAGGTTGTACCACTCGTCGGTGAAGGCCCAGCGCTGCGGCAGCCCCTGGGTGGAGGCGTCGCGCCGGTCGGCGGTGACGACGGTGCCCGGCTGGTTGGCGGCGTGGTCGTAGAAGTTGGCGTTGCCGAGCAGCCCTTCGTACCAGGGCCAGTTGTACTCGGTGCCGAAGGCGTTGTGCACGCCGACGAACCCGCCCCCGGCCCGGATGTACTGCCGCAGCGCGGTCTGCGCGGCGTCGTCGAGGGTGTCCCGGGTGGTGCTGAGGAACATCACCGCGTTGTACGGCAGCAGCCGCCCCGCCGAGGACAGCTGGGCGACGTCCTCGGTGTAGTCGACGGCGAAGCCGTTGTCCTGGCCCAGCTTGAGCACGGCCTTGATCGCGACGTTGTCGTCGTTGAGCGCTGGGTTGAGCCCGGGGCCGAGCGGGGTGCCGAGGTGGGCGTGGCGGGGGCCGGCGGTGCGGCTGTAGACGAGCAGCCGGTAGCCCTTGGCGGGGTCGAAGTTGCCCCAGTCGTGGTAGCAGCGCGGGTCGGTGCCGCGGCAGACGCCGTAGTCGGGGTCGCCGAGGTTCTGTGCCCCCTCGCGTGAGGCGGCGGAACTGGGAGCGGTGGCGGTGAGCAGGAGTGCCGCCGCGCCGGTGAGGGCGGCGATCGACAGTCTGGTACGCATGGGCACCTCACGCCTCGATCCACTAGACGGATCGGATGGTCCACTAAGAGGTTCGAGCGTAACCACGGCCCGGCACGAGAACAAGCTCTTGCCTTCACGATCGGCCGAGGCTTATGGTGCGTCCGTCATATGGATCAATAGGTCCATGTAGCGGACCGCTGAAGGTGTGTGGTGCCAGTGGAACGACGTAACTTCCTCATCGGCGCGGCCGCGGCGCTGACCACCGCCGCCACGGTCGCGGAACCCGCCACGGCCGCCACGGAACGCCAGCCCGCCTCCCTGGGCGTCGCCGGCAAGGACTTCCCCAAGGTCTGCGGCAACCTGGGCAACCACAACCACTCCCCGCTCAAGCAGATCACCGCCAGGAACCTGAGCCGCCTGGGCGGCGCCTGGCACGTCAACCTCGAGGGCGGCAGCTCCGCGGCGCACCAGCAGAGCACCTGCGTCGTCGAGAACGGCGTCCTGTACGTGCAGACCACGCAGCAGAACGTCTTCGCCGTGGACGGCCGGACCGGCGCGATCAAGTGGAAGACCAACCTCGGTACCAGGCAGACCAACATGCGCGGCGTCGCCCTCGGCGAGGGCCTGGTCTTCTCCACCTCGGGCGCCAACATCGTCTATGCCTTGAAGAAGGACACCGGCCAGGTCGTCTGGCAGCGCCGGCTCATCACCGACGACGAGGGCGGCGGCGACACCGGCGGCTGCGACCCGCAGAACGGCCAGTGCGGCGGCCTGACCGGCACCCTGGCCGGCGCCGTCGTCTACCACGACGGCCTGATCTACGTCGGTATGCAGGGCAGCACCGGCGGCGCGCGCGGCCGGGCGTACGCGCTCACGGCCGCCACCGGCGAGGTCGCCTGGACCTTCTGGGCATGCCCCGGCGAGGGCCAGTTCGGCAACGACACCTGGGAGGGCGAGTCCTGGAAGACCGGCGGCGCGGTGCCGTGGATCCACCCGGCCGTCGACCCGGAGCTGGGCCTGGTCTACTGGACGTTCGGCGGCTCCTACCCGCGCCTGGACGGCTCCGGCCGGGGCGGCGACAACCTGTTCGCCAACTCGATCGTGGCCATCGAGGCCAAGACCGGCACGCGCAGGTGGCACTTCCAGTCGGTGCACCACGACATCTGGGACCTGGACAACGTCATGGCGCCCGTGCTCGTGGACATCAAGGTCAAGGGCAGACTGCGCAGGGCCGTCGTCTACGGCAGCAAGGCCGGCATGTTCTCCATCCTCGACCGGGAGAGCGGCGAGCCGCTGCACGGCGTGGAGGAACGCCCCGTGCCGCAGGACCCCCGGCAGAAGACCGCGCCGACGCAGCCCTTCCCCGGCGGCGAGCCGTTCGTCACGCAGGCGCCCGAGTTCGGCAAGGCGACCAGGCCGGTACCGTTCTACGCCTGGGGCGGCCTCTACACGCCGCACTGGGACCGGGCCACGATCATCTTCCCGGGCGCGGGCGGCGGCGCGGACTGGGCGCACCTGTCGTACAACCCGCACACGGGCTGGATCTACGTCGGGTACGGGCTGATCAACTCCGGCTTCTCCAACACCCACGACGGCCGGGTCAACACCTCGCGCCCGCTGGGCGAGTACTTCGCGGGCGGCATCGCGGCCGTGGACCCGCGCACCAACGAGCCGGTGTGGACCCTCGACCGCGAGTGGTCGCTGGCGCACGGCAACGGCATCCTGACGACCGGCGGCCGGGTGATGTTCCAGGGCGGGCCGGACGGGCTGCTGCACGCCATGGACGACACCGACGGCCGGATCCTGTGGAGCTTCCAGTGCGGCGCCGGCGTGCACACCAGCCCGATCAGCTACGAGATCGACGGCGAGCAGTACCTCGCGGTCCTGGCCGGCGGCAACGGGCTGCCGTATCCGGACATCCCGCGCGGCGACCACCTGTGGGCGTTCAAGCTGGGCGGCAAGGTGGCCCCGGCGGCCACGCCGACGCCGCCCAGGAAGCGCAACGACATCAGGGCGGCGGCCGTGGCCGGCACCACCGTCACGCTCGGCCGGATCTGGGACGCCGCGAACCAGCGGCCCGGCGCGACCGAGAACACCGTCGCCCAGAACGCCATGTCACCCCAGCACCTGCGGGTGCCGAAGGGTACGACGGTCACCTTCGCCAACCCGGCCGACAACAAGTCCGCGCACGCCGCCGTGTCGTTCTTCGAGTACGAGTTCGACAGCGGCGTGCTGATGCCCGGCCAGTCCTTCACCCACACGTTCGACACCGCGGGCGAGTACTTCTACAACGACGCGATCTTCCCGCAGAACACCGGCAAGATCGTCGTCTACTGACGGCGCTCAGGCGAGGGGGTGGTCGAAGCCGCGTTCGGACATGCGCTTGGCCACCTCCCGCAGGTCCGCGGCGAACTCCGCGACGCGATCGTCGCCGAAGCGCACGGTCGGGCCGCTGAGCGTCAGCGCCGCCACGGTCGCCCCCGAGCCGCTCGTCACGGGCACGGCGACCGCCGACAGGCCGGGCTCGCGCTCGCCGTGGCTGACCGCGTAGCCGTAGCGCGCCGCCTGGTCGATCCACTCCCGCAGGGTGGCCGTGTGGGACTCGCCGTACGGGGAGGAGCGGGCGACCCGGGACAGCAGCCGCTCGGGGGCGTCCTTGAGCAGGATCTTCGAGGAGGCCCCCGCCCACAGCGGCAGCTCGTCGCCGACCCGTACGACGTGGCGCAGCGGCTGCGGGCTCTCCTGCTGGGCGATGCAGACGCGGTGGACGTCGCGCAGCACGTACAGGTTGACGGTCTCCCGCTGCCGCGCGCCGAGCTCGCGCATGAGCTGGACGGTCTCCGGCGGCAACTCCCACGCCGTGCGGGCCAGGTGCGCCCACCGCCACAGGGCGGGGCCGGCCGCGTAGCCCTTCGGCGTGCTCCACAGCAGCCCCATGTGCTCCAGGGTCTGCAGCAGCCGCAGCGCCGTCGTCTTGGCCAGCCCCGTCTCCTCGACGACCTCGCGGATGGTCAGCGTCCGCCGCTCCTCGGTGAGCAGCGACAGGATGTCGAACGCCCGCTGGACGCTGCGCACGCCGCCGCTCTCACCGGACTCTGCGGGAAGGTTCGAAGGCACGGGTCCTCACTTGTGGGTAGAAGGTGAACCTGCTGCCCACCCTCTCATGCGGTCCGCAGGCTAACATCCGGTCCGCTTGGTGGTCCATATGATCCGCTATGTGGTTCAGGGTCTTGCCAGAACCCGTACCGTCCTCATACCGTGAGGCCATCCACAGTGCGGTTCATGAGAACCGCTTAGCGGATCCATGGAGCCGCCATGAACGCAACCCACGACACCGGCTGCCTGGTCGCCGGCCAGTGGCTCACCGAAGGACCGCGGGCCGAGCGCGTCGGCCCCTACGTCCGCCAGGTCGTCAGCCGGGCCAGAACGGCGCAGGCCGACGACGTCACCACAGCTCTCGGCTACGCCCAGCGGTCGGCCAGGACGATCGCGCGGCTGGCCCCGGCCAGCCGCGCGGACATCCTGGAGCGCGCCGCCGCCGCGCTCACCGATCGCGGCGGCGAGCGCGGCGAGGAGTTCGCTCGCCTCCTCGCGCTCGAACTGGGCAAACCTCTCAAGGACGGGCGTGGCGAGGTGCTGCGGGTGGCCGACACGCTGTCCGTCGCGGCGGCCGAGGCCAGGCGGATCGGCGGCGAGGTGCTGCCGGTGGCGGGCTGGGCGCGCGGGGTCGGCAACACCGCCCTCACCCAGCGCGCCCCGGCGGGCCCGGTGCTGGCGATCACGCCGTTCAACGCGCCCGCGAACCTGCTGGCCCACAAGCTCGCCGCCTCCTTCGCCGCCGGCAACACCACCATCGTCAAGCCGCCGCCGCAGGCCCCGGCCGTCTCCACGGCGCTGGTCGAGCTGCTGCTCGACGCCGGCATGCCGGTCGAGGCCGTACAGGTCCTGCACGGCGGCGGCGAGGTGGGCGCGCGGCTGTGCGCGGCGCCGGAGATCGCCGTGGTGAGCTTCACCGGCGGCGTCGCGGCCGGGCACGCCGTCGCCCACGCCGCCGGGCCGAAGCGGGTGCTGCTCGAACTCGGCGGCAACGCCGCGACCATCGTGTGCGAGGACGCGGACGTCGCCGAGGCGGCCCGGGTCTGCGCCCGCACCGGCTACAGCAACTCCGGCCAGAGCTGCATCTCGGTTCAGCGCGTCTACGTCCAGCGCTCCCGCTTCGAGGACTTCGCCGACGCCCTGACCGGCGAGGTGAAGGCCCTGGCCGTGGGCGACCCCCTCGACCCGGCGACCGACGTGGGCTCGATGGTGGACGACGCCGCGGCCGAGCGCGTGGTCCGCTGGAGCGCCGAGGCCGCCGGGGCGGGCGCCCGCATCACCGCGGGCGGCAGCCGCGACGGGGCGGTGATGGCGCCCACCGTCGTGGTCGCGCCGCCCCGCGACGCGCGGGTGGTCAGGGAGGAGGTGTTCGGCGCGCTGGTGGCCGTGCTCCCCTATGACGGCTTCGACGAGGTGATCGAGGAGTGCAACCGCAGCTCGTACGGTCTGCAGGCCGGGATCTTCACCCACGACGTGCGCCGCATCCTCACCGCCTGGCGGGAGCTGGAGGTCGGCGGCCTGATCGTCAACGGCTCCTCCAACTTCCGCCTCGACCACGTCCCGTTCGGCGGCGTGAAGGACTCCGGCATCGGCCGCGAGTCGCCCCGCTGGATGATCGAGGACTTCACCGTGACCAAGACCCTCATGCTCAAGGGGCTGACGATCTGGGGAGATCAATGACCACCGCCGCCCACGCGCTCGTCGCGCAGCTGGAGGAGCTCGGCGTCGAGTACGTCTTCGGCACCTGCGGGCACACCAACATCGCGGTGCTCGACGCGCTGGCCGACAGCCCCATCCGCTTCGTCATCGCCCGCCACGAGCAGGCCGCCGCGCACGCCGCCGACGGCTACGCCCGTGCCGGCGGCAAGCCCGGCGTGCTGCTCGTGCACGTCGGTCCCGGCCTGACCAACGCCGCCACCGGCGTCATGACCGCCGCGCTCGACTCGGTGCCCCTCATCGTGATCTCCGGCGACATCCCCTCCTACTACCGGGGCCGCCACCCGCACCAGGAGATCAACCTGCACGCCGACGGCGACCAGGCGTCGGTCTTCCGCCCCTTCGTCAAGCGGGCCTGGAACGTGCACCGCGCCCAGGACCTGGGCCGGGCCGTGGAGCGGGCCTTCTGGACGGCGTTGTCGGGACGGCCGGGCGCCACGCTCGTCAACGTGCCGATGGACGTCTTCTCCCGGCCCGCGGCGCCGTACCCGCCGATCAGCCACGCGGCGCCGCCCGATCTGCCCGAGGCCAGCGCCGAGCTGATCGCCGCGACGCTGGCGGCGGCCGACCGGCCGCTCATCTACGTCGGCGGCGGCCTGCGTGAAGAAGCCGACGCGCTGATCGCGCTGGCCGAGCATCTCGACATCCCCATCGCGCACTCGCTCATGGCCAAGGGCACCGTGCCCGACGCCCACCCGCTCGTGCTGGGCATGCCCGGCTTCTGGGGGCTGGAGCTGACGAACGCGTACGCCAGGGAGGCCGACGTCGTGCTCGCCCTGGCCACCCGCTTCGCCGAGACGGACGCCAGCTCCTGGGACCCCCGCTTCACCTGGGACTTCTCCGCCGGCAGCACGCTGATCCAGATCGACATCGACCCGGCCGAGCTCGGCCGCAACTACCCGGTGGCGATCGGCGCGGTCGCCGACGTGGGGCTCGCGGTCAGGGCGCTGGCCGAGGCCGCCAAGGCCCATCCCCCGGCCGACAGGCCGGAGCTGAGGGAGAAGATCCGCGAGGCCAGGTCCGGGCTGTTCACCGCGAGCAGGGAGCGCGGCCGGAGCGAGGACTTCCCGCTGCGGCCCGAGCGCATCCTGGCGGACCTGCGCGAGGCGATCCCCGCCGACGCCGTGCTGGTCACCGACGTGGGCTGGAACAAGAACGGCGTCGCCCAGTGCTACGAGCTGCCGCCGCAGGGGCGGTTCATCACCCCCGGCGGCGCCTCCACCATGGGGTTCGGCCCGGCCGCGGCCGTGGGCGTGCAGCTGGCCCGGCCGGAGCGGACGGTGGTCGCGCTCATCGGCGACGGCGGCATGAGCGCGCAGCTGCCCGCCGTGCCGCTCGCGGTCGAGCAGGGCGCCCCCGTGATCTTCGTGGTGATGAACAACAGGTCGCACGGGACCATCTCGGACCTGCAGGCGGCCCACTTCGGCCGCAGCCACGGCTGCGACTTCACCGACCCGGCCGGGCGGCCCTACAGCCCGGACTTCGCCGCGCTCGCTGTGGCGTGCGGCGCCGACGGCCACACCGTCACCACGCCCGCCGAGTTCGGCGCGGCCCTGCGCGCGGCCGTCGCGAACCGGCGTCCCGCGGTCATCGACGTCCCGATGGTGAACGAACCGGTGCCGACACCCGGCCACTGGAACATCAAGGACATCTATCAGGGGATGTTCTCCGACTGAAACCGTTGCGCGTTCGATATTTCCTCCGCTTCCGTGCGGCGCTATAACGAACGTACTAGTCCGTGAATTAACTCTCACCTACCCCCAGAGGTGAATCGTGAGATTTCCGATCATCGCGGCCGCGTTCATCCTGCTCGCCGCCTGTGCCCCGCCCGGACAGTCGAACCAGTCAGGCGCCGGCGCCACCGGACCCATCAAGATCGCGAACGTCGACGCCCAGAGCGGGCAGCTCAGCTCGCTCGGCCAGTGGGAGCACAAGGGTGTGAAGCTGGCCATCGACGAGGCCAACAAGGCCGGCGGCGTCGACGGGCGGCAGATCCAGCTCGACCTGTTCGACAGCCAGGGCGACCCGACCGTGGGCACCAACCTGGCCAGGAAGATCGCCGGCGAGGGCTACCTCGCCATGCTCGGCACCGCCGAGAGCGCGGTCACCCTGGCCATGGCGCCCATCCTCAAAGACGCCAAGATCCCGAACATCACCTCGGGCCAGTCGCCCAAGCTCGCCGAGCTGAAGAGCCCGTTCCTCTTCCTCAACGCGCCGACCAGCGTCACCTTCGACGAGACGCTCGCCAAATACCTGGTCGACGAGAAGGGGCAGAAGAAGATCGCGCTGATCAGCAACAACGGCGCCTACGGCAGCGGCGAGCACGACGCCTTCCTCAACGCCCTCAAGACCAGGAGCGTCACCCCGCTGGCCGACGAGGTCGTCACCCCCGACCAGAAGGACTTCAACGCCAACCTCGCCAAGATCCGCGAGAAGGACCCGGAGGTGCTGTTCATCGGCGCCGAGGAGGTCCAGTCGGGGCTGATCGCCAAGCAGGCCCGCGAGCTGGGGCTCAAGGCCGTCTTCGCCGGCGGCGCCCCGATGGGCACCGACGTGTACGCCACCACGGCCGGGCTGAAGAACGCCGAGGGCTCGATCGTCAGCTCGCCCTACCTGAGCAACGACGCCAGCGACGCCATCAAGGCGTTCGCCGCCAAGTACAAGGCCGCCTACAACGAGGAGGCCCGCATGCACGTCGCCAAGGCGTACGACGGCGCGTCGATCCTCATCGAGGCGCTCAAGCAGACCAAGGGCGAGGGCGGGCAGAAGCTGGCCGACGCCATCCGCGGCGTCAAGCGCGCCGGGCTGCTGGGCGACTACGACTACGACGCCAACGGCGTCGGCATCCACACCACCAAGATCGGCCTGGTCAAGGACGGCAAGGTCGTGCCCGAGGCCGCGGGCTGACGTGCAGGTATTCCTCCAGACCCTGATCGGCGGGGTCACGTTCGGAGCGGTGTACGCGCTGGTGGCGATGGGGTTCTCGATCGTCTACCGCACCATGGGGCTGGTCAACTTCGCCCACGGCAGCGTCGTCATGATCGGCGCGTACGCCGCCTCCACCTTCTACCTGGCCAGCAAGCTCCCCTTCGCCGTCGCGATCGTCGTGGCCATCGCGGTCACCGGCCTCATCGGCCTGGTGATCGAGCGCTTCCTGCGCCCCCTGGAGAACAAGGACTTCACGCTGATGCTGATCGGCACGATCGGCTTCGGCGCCGTCCTGGAGGCGGGGGCGGTCCTCGTCTGGGGGGCCACCGGCCACGCGGTGCCCTCCCCCGTCGCCACCGAGCCGATCGACCTGGCCGGCGTCCGCATCCCCACGTACAACGTGCTCGTGATCGCGGTCGCGGCGGCGGCGACCGGGCTGCTGGCGCTGTTCCTGCAGCGCACCAAGCGCGGCGCGGCCATGCAGGCGGTCGCCATGGACCACCAGGCCGCCACCGCGGTCGGCATCCACGTCGGGCGCAGCAACGCCATGGCCTTCGCCATCGGCGCGGGCCTGGCGGCGCTGGCGGGCAGCCTGGTCGGGCCCATGCTGTACGTCAACCCGACCATGGGCGGCACCCTGGGCATCAAGGGCTTCGCGGCCGCCATGCTGGGCGGCTTCGGCAGCATGCCGGGGGCGATCGTCGGCGGGCTGGCCTTCGGGCTGCTCGACGCGTTCGCCGCAGGCAACTTCCAGGAGTACTCGGAGCTGGTGACGTTCCTGGTGTTCGCCGCCGTGGTCATGATCCGCCCGACCGGCATCTTCGGAGAGGCCACGGTGAACCGCGCATGAGACGTCTGGCCTGGCTCGTCCCCCTCGCCGTGGCCGCGTGGCTGCTCCCCTACGGCCTGGGCGGCTACTCGATGCACGTCGCCGACGTGGCGATCATCTTCGCGATCCTGGCCGTCGGCCTCGGCCTGACCATGGGCGTCGCCGGGCAGATCAACCTGGCCCAGGTCGCCTTCTTCGGCGTCGGCGCCTACACCGTGGCCATCCTCACCACGCAGGCCGGCTTCGGCTTCTGGACCGCCGCGGTCCTGGCGGTGGTGGCCGCCGCGGTCTTCGGCGCGCTCGTGGGGGTGCCGGCGCTGCGCATGCAGTCGCACTATCTGGGCATCGTGACGCTCGGCCTGGCCCTGGCCTTCACCAACTGGGTCACCAACGCCACCGTCGCGGGCCGCGCCGAGGGCATCAGCGATGTGCCGGTGCCGCCGATGTTCGGCCTCGACCTGTCCAGCGGCTACCTCTTCTACTACGTCGAGCTGATCGTCTTCGCGCTCGTCCTGGCCTTCGCCCTGCTGGTCGCCCACTCGCCGCTGGGCCGCAGACTCCGCGCCATGCGCGACGACGACCTCGCGGCGGGCGCGCTGGGCGCGGAGATCCCGCTGCTGCGCATGACCGCCTTCGTGCTGTCCGGCCTGTACGGCGGCGTCGCGGGCGTCCTGTACGCCGGGCTCATCCGTTTCGTCGCTCCCGAGTCGTTCAACATCGCGAACATGTTCCTCCTGCTCGCCATGGTGATCATCGGCGGCCGGAGCAGCATCCTGGGCTGCGTCGTCGGCGCCGTCGCGCTCTCCCTGGTCAGGGAGGCGCTGCTGGACGCCTCCGCCTACGCCCAGCTCGGCTACGGCCTCGTGGTCGTGCTCGTGGTGGTGTTCGCGCCCAAGGGCCTGGCCGGGCTGCCCCGCCAGCTCCTGCGGCGCCGTCGCGACGGCTCGCGTGCCCAGCTCGGCCCCTTCCGGCCGTACGAGGCCGCCGCGCCCGCCCCTTCGGACGGCGACGTGCTGGAGGTCCGGGACGTGACCAAGCGGTTCAAGGGCCTGGTCGCGCTCGACGGGGTGTCGCTCACCGTGCCCGCCGGGCAGATCCGCGGCATCGTGGGGCCCAACGGCTCGGGCAAGACCACGCTGTTCAACGTCATCAGCGGCTTCTACACGCCCACCCAGGGGTCGGTGCGGCTGCGCGGGCGCGACGTGACGGGGGCGGCGCCGTACCGGCTGTCGCACCGCGGCGTGGCCAGGACCTTCCAGAACCTGCGCCTGTTCGAGGACCTCAGCGTGCGCGAGAACCTGCTCGTCGGCCTGGACCGCACTCCCACCACGTGGATCTGGCGCTACCCGAGCCTGCCCTGGAAGGTGCTGGGCTACGAGCGGGAGCTGCGCGAGCGGGCCGGGGAGCTCATCGAGCGGTTCGGCCTGGGCGAGGTCGCCGACGCCGAGCCGCGCGCGCTGCCGTACGGGATCCAGCGGCGCATCGAGCTGGCCCGCGCCATGGCCATGCGGCCCGGCCTGCTCCTGCTGGACGAGCCCGCGGCCGGAATGAATGGTGAGGAGGTGCGCCGGCTCGGCGAGATCGTCCGCTCCATCAGGGACTCCGGCGTGACCGTCGTGATCATCGAACACAACATGGGCCTGGTCATGTCGCTGTGCGAGCAGGTCACCGTGCTGTCGGGCGGCCGCGTCATCGCCGACGGCCCGCCGGCCGAGGTGGCCGTGCACCCCGACGTCGTGGCCGCCTACCTCGGCGACTCGATGACCGCCCCCACCGCCGAGGAGGCCACCCGTTGAGCACGCTCACCGTCGAGAACCTCTCCGTCCACTACGGTGGCGTACGGGCCGCCCACGACGTCTCCTTCACCGTCGAACCCGGCCAGTCGCTGGGGATCATCGGCGCCAACGGCGCGGGCAAGACCTCCACGCTCAAGGCCGTCATGGGCCTGGCGCCCCGGCAGGCCGGCGCGATCCGCTTCGGCGGGCACGACCTGCTGCGCACGCCCGCGCACACCCTGGTGCGGCACGGCATCGGCTACGTCCCCGAGGGCCGGCACGTCTTCCCGGGCCTGAGCGTCGAGAAGAACCTCCTGCTCGGGGCCTACACGCAGAGCTGGAAGCGCACGCCCATCGACGAGGTGTACGAGGTGTTCCCGGTGCTGCGCGAGATGCGCCACCGCCTGGCGGGGGCCCTGTCCGGAGGCCAGCAGCAGATGCTGGCCGTCGGACGGGCGCTGATGTGCCGCCCCAAGGTGATGCTGCTGGACGAGCCCTCGATGGGGCTGTCGCCGATCCTCGTCGCCGAGATCGCCGCCGTGCTCAAGCGGCTCAACGCCGACGGCCTGGCCATCCTGCTCGTCGAGCAGAACGCCAAGCTCACCTTCGAGGTCACCACGACCTGCCTGGTGATGGAGAACGGCGAGATCGCCGCCACCGGCACCTCGGCCGAGCTCCGCGACGACCCTCAGGTCCGCCGCATCTACCTCGGCCTGTGACCCCCCGGCGGCGGCACCCTGCGGCCGGGGGGGTGGGTCAGCCGGCGATCTCCGCGATGTCCGGCTCCAGCAGGGGGAAGCGCTTGAGCACCTCCGGGTCGTGGCCGGCGACCACCAGGTGGGGCCCGTCGGCCAGCTCGTTGATCCGGTCGAAGGCGCCGTACATGCCGGTCATGCTGTGCAGGATCGGGAACGGCCGGTCGCCCTCGATGTTCTCGTAGAAGTGGCTCGCGTCGGAGGCCAGCACGACGTGCCCGCGGGCGGTGCGCACGCGCACCACCTGCATGCCCGCCGTGTGGCCGCCGACCAGGTGCACGCTCAGACCGGGCACCACGGTCGCGTCGCCGTCCAGCAGGGACACGCGGCCGTCCCGGCGGGCGGCCTGGAGGTGGGCGAGGTCGTCATCGTTCAGCAGCCAGCGCTCCCCCGTGACGCGCTCGGCCCAGGGTCCCGTCCAGTAGTCCAGTTCGGCCCGCTGCAGGACGTAGCGGGCGGAGGTGAACTCGCCGGCGGTGCCGGTGTGGTCGTAGTGCAGGTGGGTCAGCACCACGTGATCGACGGCGTCCGCCGCCACGCCCAGCCGGGCCAGCGCCTCCACCGGCGAGGCCAGGTAGCGCAGCCCCGCGGCCCGTTCGGCGAGCGCCCGGGCGATGCCGGTGTCGATGACAACCGTGTGCTCGTCGTTGACGGCCAGCCAGACGTAGTACGCGGTGGGGTGCGGCTCGGCTCCCCGGGTGTCGTAGCCGTGGAAGTGCTCGCCACGCCGGGCATCGCGCTCGGCGTAGCGCAGGGCGTACACGCGGAAACCGCTCACACCCGCACCGGTTCCTTGAGCCCGAGCTGCTCGGTGGGGACGCGGTAGGTCTCCCGGGCGGTGGCCACGGCGGCCACGTTGACCAGGCACACGACGGCGGTGATGACCGACACGCCCAGCCAGCTGCCCTGGCCGGTGCCCGCCAGCGCCGTGGCCACGGTCGGCGCGAAGCCGGCGATCGCGAAGCCGATCTGGGTGCCGATCGCCATGCCCGACAGGCGGACCCGGGTGGTGAACATCTCACCGTAGAACGACGGCCAGACGCCGCTGGTGGCGCTGTGCACGATGCCGAACATCAGGATGCCCACGACGAAGATCAGAGGGTAACTGCCGATGGAGATCGACCACAGGTAGGCGAACATCAGCGCCGCGCAGCCCAGCGAGCCGCCGATGAAGACCGGCTTGCGGCCGACCCGGTCCGACAGCCGCCCCCACAGCGGGATCGTGATCACCGCGGCGACGTTGGCCAACACGCCGACCCACAGCATGAGGCCGCGTTCCAGGTGCATGGTGTTGACGGCGTACGACAGCGCGTGGACGGTGAAGATCGTGCTCACCGAGGCGATGACCGCGGCCACGACCACGCGCAGCACGTCCCCCCGCTGCTCGCGGAAGAGCACGGCCAGCGGCATCCTGGCCACGTTGTTGGTGGCGACCTCCTGCTCGAAGGCGGGCGTCTCCTCCAGCGTGCGGCGGATGACCAGCCCGACGGCGGCCACCCCGATGCTCAGCCAGAACGGCACCCGCCAGCCCCAGCTCAGCAGCTGGTCCTCGGGCAGCGCGGCGATCGGCAGGAAGATCGCGGTGGCGATGATCTGCCCGGCCTGGGTGCCGTTGAGCGTGAAGCTGGTGTAGTAGGCCCGGCGGGTGTCGGGGGCGTGCTCGAGCGTCATCGAGTTGGCGCCGGCCTGCTCGCCGGAGACGGAGAAGCCCTGCAGCAGGCGCAGGACCACGAGCAGGACCGGGGCGAGCACGCCGACCTGGTCGTACGTGGGCAGGCAGCCCACCAGGAACGTCGAGGCGCCCATCATGACCAGCGTGGTGACCAGGACCTTCTTGCGGCCGAACTTGTCGCCCACGTGCCCGAGCACGAACGCGCCGACCGGCCTGGCCAGATAGCCGACGCCGAAGGTGGCCAGGGCCAGGAGCGTACCTGTGGCGGGCGAGCTGGACGGAAAGAAGATCTTGCTGAAGACGAGCGCGGCCGCGGTGCCGTAGATGAAGAAGTCGTAGTACTCCAAGGCACTACCGATCCATGCAGCTATAGCCGCTTTGCGAGGTTTGCCCTGCATCGTCACGATTATGCTCCTCACGGGGGGAATGGCATAGCGCAGTGGCAGGAAGCTAACTCACCGGTTCGTACATTACAAGGGCGTTGCCAATCGGTTACCTGGCAGGCCCAGTGATCAGGCCCAGTGATCAGGCCCAGTGATCAGGCCCAGTGATCAGGCAGGGCCGCGGAGGTAGGCGACGACCATCTCGCCCACCATCCGGCGCAGCCGGTCGCGGTGCTCCGGCGCCGTCATGTCGCGACCGAACAGCGCGCCGAACGTGTGCTGGTTGGCCACCCGGAAGAAGCAGAACGAGCTGATCATCATGTGCACGTCGATCGCGTCGGCGTCGGTCACGAACTCGCCCGAGGCCTGCCCCGCGTCCAGGATGCGCGAGATGACGTCGAGCACCGGCGTGCCGAGGTTGGCCAGCACCTCGGACTTGCGGATGTGCTCGGCCTGGTGGACGTTCTCGATGGCGACGAGCTTGATGAAGTCGCGGTGCAGGTCGTGGTGGTCGAAGGTCAGCTCCGCCAGGGTGCGGATCGCCTCCACCGGGGCCAGGTGCTCGACGTCGATCGTCCGCTCCATCGCCCGGACCTCGGTGTAGGCCTTCTCCAGGACCGCAATGTAGAGGCGCTCCTTGCTGCCGAAGTAGTAGTAGATCATGCGCTTGGTCGTGCGCATGCGCTCGGCGATCTCGTCCACGCGCGCGCCCGCGTACCCGTGCCGGGCGAACTCCTGCTGGGCGACCTTGAGGATCTCCGCCTTGGTGCGCTCGGCGTCCCGCTGGCGTTCGGAGGCGACGGGTTGCGTGGTCATTCGGTCATCTTAGTGAGGTCCGGCGTGCTGCACGGAGAGCCGGATCGGGGCGTTCCCGGCGCCGTACCCCTGGTAGCCGCCCGTGCGCTGGACGAGTTCGAAGAAGACGCGGCCCACGGTGATGGTGTACAGGTGCAGGAACTCGCCGTGGGCGTCCCGGTCGTACAGCACGCCCAGCTCCCTGAGCTCGGGGTCGACGTTGTCGTGGCGGGCCTCCAGGTCGTCGTAGTAGTTGGCGGGGATGGGCAGCAGCAGCTCCGGATGCTCGGCCCGCAGGCGGCGGGCGACGGCCACGACGTCGTCGCAGGCGAGCGCGACGTGCTGCCACGGCAGGTCCCTGGCACCGACCTGGGTGAGGTTGATGACCATCCGGACCGCGCCCTCGGCGGCCGACATCGCCTTGCTGCGCAGCAGCCCGTACGGGTCGGGCAGCTCCAGGCTCTCCTGGGGCCGCAGGCCGAGCACGGTGCGGTAGAACAGCTCTGCCTCGTCGAAATAGTGGAACGGCTGGGTGAGGGCCACGTGGTCGATGCGGGTGATCTCCCCGACGACCGGCCCCAAGGGGTCGAAGTCGTCGAGCCAGGCCGTGTCGCAGAAGAAGATCTCGGTGCCGTCGGGGGCGGCGACGGCGTCCAGGCGCGCCTCCCTGGGCGCGCGCTCGCGCGGCAGGACCGGCGACAGCAGCGACTCGGCGTGCTTGACCGCCGCGCCGGGGTCGGGGCTGTCCAGCCCGATGGCGACCAGCGCGGGGTCCCCGCCTGCGGCGTTCAGCAGCAGCCGCGCGCCGCCCTGCTCCCACAGCTCGACGGGTTTGGTGGGATGCGTCCCGGTACGTTGGAAGCCGAGCGCGCTCAGCACTCCGCCGAGAGCTTCGGGGTCGGCCAGCTCCGCGAAGGCGAACCCGGTGGGGACTGCCGGATGGGCGGCCCCGTACAGGGTGTCCTCCAGGGCGATGAGCGAGCGCATGCCGTCGCGGGCCGTGCGGGCGGTGCCGGCCTGGCGGAAGTGGTCGTTGAAGACCTCCAGCGAGAGCGGGCCGGTGTATCCGGCGTCGAGGACGTGCCGCACCAGCCCCGCCACGTCGAAGTTGCCCTGGCCCGGGAAGCAGCGGTAGTGGCGGCTCCACTGCAGCACATCCATGGCCAGCAGCGGCGCGTCGGCGAGCTGGAGGAAGAAGATCTTCTCGCCGGGGATCGCCTCGATGCCGATCGGGTCGGAGCCGCGCGAGAGGATGTGGAAGCTGTCCAGGCAGGTGCCCAGGTTCGGGTGGTCGGCCATGCGCACCAGGCGCCAGGCGTGCAGGTACTCGTTGACGTGCCGGCCCCAGGCCAGCGCCTCGTAGGCGATGCGGATCCCGTGCCCGGCGGCCCGTTCGGCGAGCAGCCACAGCTGGGAGGCGGCCAGCTCGTCGTCGCCGATCGCCTCGGGCGAGACGTTGGAGCAGACGAGCAGCAGGTCGGCGCCCAGCCGCTCCATGGTCCGGAACTTGTGCTCGGCGCGGCGCAGGTTGCGGGCCAGCAGGTCGGCGGGCACGGCCTCGAAATCGCGGAAGGGCTGGTAGAGGTCGATGGAGAGCCCCAGGTCCGCGGCGCGGGCCCGGATCTCCTCGGGTGGCAGCGGGCAGACCAGCAGGTCGTTCTCGAAGATCTCCACGCCGTCGAACCCGGCGGCGGCGATGGCGTCCAGCTTCTCGGTCAGCGTGCCGCTCACCGACACGGTGGCGATGGACTTGCGCATGACTTCTCCTCAGACGGTCACCAGGTCGGTCAGGTGGGCGAGCATGCGCTCGGTGTCGGGTTCGCGGCCGGTGAACAGGCGGAAGGCGTGCGCGGCCTGGAAGACGACCATGCCGCCGCCGTCCAGCGTCCTGCAGCCCGCCGCGCGGGCCTGCTTGAGCAGCTCCGTCTCCAGCGGCCGGTACACGATGTCGGCCACCCACAGGCCGGGGCGCAGCAGCGCCGCGGGCAGCGGCAGCCCCGGGTGGTGGGCCATGCCGGTGGGCGTGGCGTGCGCCAGCCCGTCCGCCTCGGCGAGCAGTCCGGGCAGCTCGTCCTGGGTGGCGGCGCCGGCCCGGCCGGTGCCGAACCGGGAGCTCAGCTCCGCCGCCAGCCGCACCGCCCGGCCGGGGTCGGCGTCGACGATCGTGACCCGGTCGGCCCCCAGGGTGAGCAGCGCGTGCCCGACCGCCGCCCCCGCGCCGCCCGCGCCGAGCTGCACGATCCGGCGGGTGGGCGCGTCGGGCAGGCCGCGGGCGAACGACTCGGCGAACCCCGTCCAGTCCGTGTTGTGCCCGATGGCGCGCTCGCCGTCGAACACGACGGTGTTGACGGCGCCGAGCATGCGGGCGTCCGGCGACAGGTCGTCCAGGTGCGGGATGACGCTCTGCTTGCACGGGTGGGTGATGTTGAGCCCGTCGTAGCCGAAGCGGCGCGCGGTGCGTACCAGCTCCCCCACGTCGAGCCCGAGCACGTCCGTGTCGAGCAGGCGGTAGACGTAGTGCAGCCCGTGGTGGACGGCCTCCCGCTCGTGCAGCGGCGGGCTGAGCGAGGGGCCGATGCCCGAGCCGACCAGCCCGGTCAGGAACGAGGCCATCAGTTCTTCCTCTCCGGCGGATGGGACAGGTGCGTTGGACGCCTCCTAATGTACGTACTAGTGAGTTAGCTGGCTAGACGAGGGCCGCCACCGGCCCTTCCCGGCCCCGGGGTCAGGCGAACGGCTGGGCCATCTGGTCCAGCACTTCTTCCGTGACCTCCCGCATCGTCCGGGTCTCGTCGTCGAGCCACTTCTGCGTGGCGATGCGCATCGCGACCAGGAAGGCGGCGGCGATCACCTCGGGACCGACGCCCCCGGCCTGCTCGCGCCCGGCCACCGCCGCGTCCAGCTCCCGCTCCAGGCGCATCCGGCTGGCCAGTTGCCTGGCCAGCAGCGAGGGGTGGCGCATGACCAGCCTCGTGCGCACCTGCCACTCCCGGTCGGGGGCGACGGTCTCGACCTCGAAGATGTCGAGCGCGCTGCGCAGCGCCCGCCACGCCGACAGCTCGGGCGGCTGCTCGCGCACCCGCCGCACCAGTTCGAGCAGGCGCTGCTCGTCGCCGTAGAGCAGCGCCTCCTCCTTGCCGTCGAAGTAGTTGGAGAACGTCCGGCGCGAGATGTTGGCGGCGTCGGCGATGGCCTCGACCGTGACGTTGTCCAGGCCGTGCTCGATCGCCAGCCGCAGCGTGGCCTCGTGCACCGCTCTGCGGGTCTCGGCCTTCTTGCGCTCGCGCAATCCCATTGTGCTGTCCATGACGCAGGCAAGCTTACCCGGCGGGAATAGATGCCCAGTGCGCAAAGTTTCCCATTGAGCATGTATGGTGTCCCGGTCCCACGTACTCATTTGGAGGTTCGCGCATGAGCGCACAGACGGCAGCGCCGTCGCCGGCGGCGGAGCCGATGGCCCACCGCCAGGTTCTGGAGGCCCTCAGCGGCCTGTTGCTGGTCCTCTTCGTCGCGATGATCAGCGGCACGGTCGTCTCGGTCGCGCTCCCCCAGATCATCGGCGCGCTCGACGGCAGCCAGTCGCAGTACACATGGGTGGTCACGGCCTCCCTGCTGGCCTCGACCGCCTCCACCCCCATCTGGGGCAAGCTGGCCGACCTGTTCAACAAGAAGCTGCTCCTGCAGATCTCCATCGTGATCTTCATGGTCAGCTCGCTGGCCTGCGGCTTCGCCCAGAACACCGGGCAGCTCATCGCCTTCCGCGCGATCCAGGGCCTGGGCATGGGCGCCCTGCAGATCCTCACGCAGGTGATCATCGCCGCGATGATCACTCCCAAGGAGCGCGGCCGCTACAACGGCTACCTCGGCGCGGTCATGGCCGTGGCCACCGTCGGCGGCCCGCTGCTCGGCGGCCTCATCTCCGACACCTCCTGGCTGGGCTGGCGCTGGTGCTTCTTCATCGCCGTGCCGTTCACCGTCGTCGCCTTCGCGCTGCTGACCAAGACCCTGCGCGTGGCGACCGTGCGGCGCTCGGGCGTGAGCATCGACTACTGGGGAGCCACCCTCATCGCCGCCGGCGTCAGCGTCCTGCTCATCTGGGTCACCTTCGTCGGCAACGAGTTCGACTGGCTGTCCTGGCAGACCGCGGCCATGGCGGGCGGCGGCGTGCTCCTGCTCGCCCTGGCGACCTGGGTCGAGTCCCGGGTCACGGAGCCGGTCGTGCCGCTGCACGTCATCAGCAGGCGCACCCCCGCGCTGGCCATCCTGGCCAGCCTGGCGGTCGGCATGGCGATGTTCGGCGGCTCGGTCTTCCTGGGCCAGTACTTCCAGATCGGGCGCGGGTACGGCCCGACCGCCGCGGGTCTGCTGACCATCCCGATGATGGCCGGCGTGCTGCTCTCCTCGACGATCAGCGGCCGGATGGTCTCCAGGAGCGGCCAGACCAAGCCGTACATCCTGGCCGGCCTGGTCGTCCTGACGCTGGGCTTCGCCGGGCTGGCCACGATCGACCACCAGACCTCGATGGTGCTGATCTCCGCGTACATGCTGGCCGTGGGCGTCGGCGTGGGCATGTCGATGCAGAACCTCGTCCTCGTCATCCAGAACACCGTCCCGCTGCGCGAGATCGGCGCGGCCAGCGGCGCGATCACCTTCTTCCGCTCGCTCGGCGGCACCGTCGGCGTGTCGGTGCTCGGCGCCGTCCTGGCCAACCGGGTGGCGTCCAACATCGCCGAGGGCCTGGCCAAGGCCGGCATCCCGGCGGGCGGGCAGGCGGCGGGCGGCAGCCTCAACCTCGCCGCGCTGCCCGAGCCGATCAAGGTGATCGTCAGGTCCGCGTACGGCGACGCCACCGGCCACATCTTCCTCATCTCGGCCGCGATCGCCGTCGTCGGCCTCGTCGCCGCGGCCTTCCTCAAGCCGGCCAAGCTCCGCGACAGCCTGGACCTGCCCGAGCCCGCCAAGGAGGAGGCCCCGGCCAACGCCTGACCTGCGACGGCAAGGATTCACCAGTTCCTGGTCAGCCGCGGGTCGCTCCGGAGTGGGGCGGGTCCCGGCGCGGTAAGAGGAGGTCGCGAGGGATCGGGGGGAGGGTCCAATGGCGGAGGCGGGCGGTGGCGACGGCCCCGGTCAGGACATCGCCCGCGTGGGTCGCATACTCGCCCAGATCGTCGCGCCGACCACCTTCATCGCGTCGGTCCTGATGTACATCGGGACGATCCGCCTCAACACCATGTACTCGGAACTCGGGATCAACTCCAGCATGCTGAGCTTCCCCTTCCAGGAGTACGTGATGCGTAGCGTCAAGGTGGCCGACGAGCCACTGGCGATAGTCCTCCTGCTGCTCCTGATGGCGCCCTTTGTGCACGGGGTACTGATCCGATTCACCCTCTGGCATCGCACCGCTCTGGGGTGGACCATCCTGGCACTTTCCACGCTCGGAGCCGTCAGCCTAGCGGTGGCCGTGGCAGCCATGGCCGATTGGCCCAGGTCTTGGCATCAGCCACTCTTCGTCAAGCCCCTCTTCCTGAGCCTCGGCGCGATCTTGCTGGTTTACAGCATTTACCTATACACCACGCTCCACTCTGGCCAGGTGATGTCCTCCACCGGTCAGATCGTCCAGCGCACAGCCCTCGTGGCCCTGGCGCTGCTCCCGATGCTGTGGTACATGGATGACCACGCGAGGGAAATGGGAAAGGAGGATGCCAAGCAGATCCGGGAACACCCGGAAGAAATACTGGTGGCCGTGGTGGTCTACGCGCCGCAGCAACTGAACCTGGAGGGTCCGGGAATCCAGAAGACCCCGCTCACGGAGCCGAATGCGAAGTTCCGCTACCGGTACACCGGCCTGCGCCTCCTGATCGAGTCCAACCAGCGATACTTCGTCGTGCCCGCCTGCTGGGGCACCACCCCCGGCGCCCGCGCCATCGCCCTTCCGGCCGACGGTTCGATCAGGCTCGAGACCTTGAACGTCGCGAACAAGCCGTCCTGCTCCTGAGGCGGGCGGTAGCCGGTCAGGCCCAGCCGTAGACCGAGCGGACCGCGGCGGCGATCTCGTTGACCAGGCCCATGTTGTTGCCGTTGGCCAGGATCGCGTATCCGGCGCCGAGCTCCGGATAGCCCTTGAACACGGACTTGAAGCCGTAGTTGGAGCCGTCATGGGTGTAGGAGAAGTTCTTCGTCCCGGAGCCGGCGATGAAGAAGCCCCGCCCCATGGTGGGCTCGGGACCCGCGGTGAGCAGCGTGCGGACCGAGGCCTTGGTGAGCGGCCCGGCGATGTCGCCGGAGGCGGTCCACGCCTTGTTGAGGTAGGACACCAGGCGGCACAGGTCGAGGACGTTCGTGTAGAGGCCGGCGGCGGCCGACTCCGGGTAGCGGTTGCGCTTGCCGGAGATCACCGTGCCGCTTGCGGTGTGGCCGGCGGCCAGCTCGAAGCCCGGCGACAGCGCGTAGGAGCTGTTCTTCATGCCGAGCGGCCCGAACACCTCTTTGTCCATGTACGACGCCAGCGACAGCCCGCTCTTCTGCTCCACCATCCGCTGCAGCAGCACGAACCCGGCGCCGGAGTAGTGGAACT
Source organism: Nonomuraea sp. NPDC051941 (assembly GCF_044593615.1). Classification (NCBI taxonomy): domain Bacteria; kingdom Bacillati; phylum Actinomycetota; class Actinomycetes; order Streptosporangiales; family Streptosporangiaceae; genus Nonomuraea; species Nonomuraea sp. NPDC051941. The sequence continues at coordinate 22,546 of NZ_JBIUCF010000039.1, read as the reverse complement.
CGGCCCCCGGGGCGGTGGTGAGCTCGATCTTCGGCGAGTTGCCCTCGCCGTTCATGACCTGCAGCAGCGAGGGCAGGGTCGCGCCGGGGCCGTAGCCGGCGAAGCCGCCACCGCCGGTGTCGAAGCCGGTGCAGGCGTCGGCCGGGGAGGTGGAGCCGCGGCCGATGAGGCCGGCCCGGTGCGTGAGCACGCGGTCGATGGTCGGCACCGCCGTCGAGGTGACGCAGTCGCGGCGCGGCAGGGTCCAGCCCAGGTGGGGCCGGATGTCGCCGGTCAGGGGCAGCTTGAGCGTCTGCGCCAGGCGCATGACGCCGACCGCGGCCACCGCCTTGCTGATGGAGGCGGCCTGGAAGGCGGTCTCGGGGTGCGCGGCGGCGCCGCTGCCGGCCTCCAGCCAGCCGTACCCGGTGGACCAGGCGATCTTGTTGCCGACCACCACCGCGACGGCCACCCCGGGCGTCTTCCACGCGTTCATCCGCTGCCAGATGGTCGCGCCGCCCACCGCGTTCTCGACCTGCCGCACCCGGTCGGCGGGCAGCGCCGGCACCTTGCCGCGCGTGCTCGCCACCCAGCCGCCGGCCGCGGAGAAGGCGACGTTGTGCAGCTGCCAGCCGCCGGCGGCCAGCTCGTTCAGCTTCTTGAAGCAGGCGTCGTCGATGGCGCGCGCGTGGAACTCGTCCTGCGCCACGACCACCCATCCGCCGCCCTTGGGGAAGGCGACGCCGGTCAGGCGGCGCCCGCCCTGCGTCAGGTTGCGCATCATCTGGTAGCACTCGTCGTCGACGCCCCGGGCGTAGAAGCCCGTGGTGTCGGCCACCGCCCAGCGGTCGCCGCCGGCCGGCGGGAATGCGACGTGCACGACCTGCCGACCGGCGGTGTAGGAGTCGCTGACGCGCTGGTGGCACGCCTCGGGCAGGCCGCGCGCCGCCATCCCCTTGTCACTCGTGATCATCCAGCGGTCGCCGCCCTCCGGCGGGAAGGCCACGCAGTGGATCTTCGCCCCGGCCTTGACCATCTTTCCGAGCTCCGCGAAACACGCGTCGGGCACGCCGCGGGCGAAATAACGGCCGTCCTGGGTGACGATCACCCAGCCGCCGGACGGCGTGAACGCAACCGTGGTGACGCCGTACGGCGCCAGCTCCCCCATCTTGGCATGCAGCTCATCGGGAACACCCGCGTCGGCGAACGGGTAGCCCGCCGCCAGCGCCGGCCGGGCGAAGTCCACGGCGGCCAGGCCCGCGGCGCCGGTCAGGGTGAGGAAATGTCTGCGGTCCAAGGGGGAACTCCTCAGGGGGCAATGGTCACCAACTGCGTTTGAATCATGGCAGACCGCAGACACTCCTCGATTCACCCCACGGTGGGCGGGCCCTGCTCGATGCGGCGCAGCACGGGCGCGAGCCGGTCCAGGTCGGCGCCGTCGATCGGCTGGCGTTCGTCCCACCAGGTGGCGCCCGCGTCCATGAGCGGGCCGAGCAGGTCGCGGGACTGGGCGGCGCCGGTGGGGCTGACGCCGCCGACGACGAGCTCGAAGGGGCCGTCGTCCTCGCGCTGCTCACGTACGTACGCGGCCAGCTCCCGCACCTGGTCGACGGGCGGCCCGTATCCGTGCGAGCCCGGCCCGAACAGCGGGACGGCGCCGTCCCAGCGGGCGGCCCGGCGCATCGGCCTGCGGTTGGGCCAGAACCCGGCGACCCATACCGGCGGCCGGGGGCGTTGCACGCTCGGCGGCAGCAGGGTCACGTCCTCGGCGCGGAAGTGCCGCCCGTGATGGGTGACCGGCTCGCCGCTCCAGTAGCGGGCGAGCAGGTCCAGGCCCTCGTCGAGGAGCTCGGCGAGCACGACCGGGTCGGTGGGCTCGCCGAAGCTGCCGTACTCGTCCTCGATCGGCCCGCCCAGGCCCGCGCCGAAGATCACCCGGCCGCCGCTGAGCGCGTCGAGCGTGGCGACCTGGCGGGCCAGCTGCTGCGGCCGGCGCCGGGCGACCGGGGTGACCAGCGTGCCGAGCCTGATCCGGGTGGTCGCCAGCGCCGCCGCCGTCAGCAGCATCCAGGGGTCGCCGAACGCCCGCCGCCTGCTCTTGACGTGGACGACGTGATCCCAGACGAACAGCGCGTCCCAGCCAGCCTGTTCCGCGGCGACGGCCACCGAGGCGACGGTCCTGGGGTCGGCGAAGTCGCCGAAGTTCGGAATGTTGATCGAGAAGTGCATCCCGCCATGCTGCTGGCCCGCGGCGGGGGACGGCAATCGTTTTAAGGCGTGTCGGCGATGTCGTTGGCGGCCACGTACCCGAAGGTCATGGCGGGGCCGATGGTCGAGCCGGAGCCGGCGTAGCTGTGGCCCATGACGGCTCCGCTGGCGTTGCCGGCGGCGTACAGGCCCGGGATGACCGACCCGTCGGCCCGCAGCACGCGCGACCGGGCGTCGGTGCGCATCCCGCCCTTGGTGCCGAGGTCCCCCGGGACGATCTTGAACGCGTAGAAGGGCGGCAGCCACAGCGGCGCGAGGCACGGGTTCGGCTTGACCAGCGGGTCGGCGTAGTAGCGGTCGTAGGCGCTGTCGCCGCGGTGGAAGTCGAGGTCCTTGCCGGTCGCGGCGAACCCGTTGAAGCGGTCGATGGTGCCGCGCAGCGCCGCCTGCGGGACGCCGATCTTCTGGGCCAGCTGCTCGATCGTCCACGCCTTGAACGCGGCGCCGCCGGCGAACCATTCGTCGGGCAGCGGCAGCAGCGGCGCGACGTCCCGGAACAGGTACTTGTTGCGGTAGTTCTGGTCGACGATGAGCCAGGCGGGGATGTGCGGCGCGGACGCGCTGTTGCGGTCGTACATGACGTGGACGACGTCGCTGTAGGGGGCGCCCTCGTTGACGAAGCGCACGCCGTTGCCGTTGACCAGCAGGCAGCCCGGCAGGGTGCGTTCGGCCAGGCAGAAGTACGGCTGGCCGGGCAACGGGATGGCCGGGCCCCACCAGGCGTCGTCCATCAGGTCCAGCGCGGCGCCGACCCGTTCGCCGGCCTCGATGCCGTCGCCGGTGTTCTCCTTGGCGCCGACGGTCCAGCTCGTGCCGATGGGCTGGCGCTGGAACTCCGTGCGCATGGCCGCGCTGTGCTCGAACCCGCCCGAGCCGACGATCACGCCGCGCTTGGCCTTGACCAGGCCGCCGGGCGTGACGACGCCGGTGACGCGGCCGGACTCGACCTTGAGGTCGAGCAGCGGGGTGTTCAGCAGCACCGGCACGCCGGCCGAGAGCAGCCCCGCGCGCAGGCCGGCGGCCAGGGACTGGCCCATGGTCAGCGGCTTCTCGCCGCGCAGCGCGGCCTCGGTGCCGCGCAGCAGGCACGCGGCGCTCACCTCGAGGCCCTTGGCGTTGACGGCGGCGAGCGTCAGCCACTTGTAGTCGGCGCTGTAGACCACCAGGCCCGCGGGGGTCTGGATGTACGGGCCGTTCAGGTGGGCCAGCTCGGCGCCGAGGATGTTGCCGTCGAGCTGGGCCGGCTCGATGGAGCGCCCGTTCGGCATGCCGCCGGTGAACTCCGGATAGTAGTCGGAGTAGCCCTCCATGAACCGGAAGCGCAGCGGGCTGTTGCGCATCACGAACGAGATCATCGCCGGCCCGGCCGACAGGAAGGCCCGCTGCCGCTCGATCGGCACGGTGTCGCCGACGACGCGGGCCAGGTAGGCGGCGGCCTTGGCGGGGGTGTCCTGGACTCCGGCGGCGAGGATGACCTCGTTGCACGGGATCCAGATGCCCGCGCCCGATCGGGCGGCCGAGCCGCCGAACGTCGGGGCCTTCTCCACCACGACGGTACGCAGCCCGCGTTTGGCCGCCGTCAGCGCCGCGGTCATCCCGGCGGCTCCGGCGCCGACCACCACGACGTCGTACTCGACCTCGGCACGGGCCGGCGCGCTGCCGAGCGCGGCGCCCGCGACCATTGCGCCGCCCGCCACGGCGGCCCCGCGTAACAGGGCTCGCCGGCTCTGGCCCTGGGGGGTGAGGCTGGATTCGACCATGACGGCAAGCATGCGCTTGGTTGTTTTCACTGTCAATGCGGCCGGGTGTTGACGCCGCCGCCGAAGCCTGGTGCCATGATCGGGACGGTCCGTAGAGGAGATGCGATGCGACGATTGGCCGTCGTGCTCCTGTTCGCCGCAGCGCTCGTGGCGCCCGCGACGACGGCGTACGCCGAGACGTGCTCGACCACGCTCCCCCAGCCGGACGGCCACGGCATCACCTGCGTGCGGGTCGAGCGACATCTCCAGAACGACGGCTCCGAGCTGCGCGACGTCGTCATGACCTCGACGGCGATCTTCCAGGCGGCCGGCGGCACCCCCGCGATCGACCCGCTCGCCCACGAGATCAGCGTGCGCGTCTACCTGCCCCCGGGGTACGACCCCGCCAGGAGCACCCGCTACCGCTCCCTCTACCTCATCAACGGCGGCGGCGACGACTACGACGAGTGGACGACCAAGACCGACCTCGTGTCCCTGATCCGCACCACGCCCGGCCACCCGTACGACGGGATCGTGGTGATGCCGACCGGGGGCATGACCGGCTGGTACAGCGACTGGGCCGGGCGTACGGACGGATATTTCGCGCCGAAGTGGGAGACGTACCACATCTCGCAGCTCATCCCATGGATCGACGCCAACTTCAACACGGTCGCCAGCCGGTCGGGGCGGGGCCTGGCGGGGCTGTCGATGGGCGGGTTCGGCACGCTGAAGTACGCCGCCGCGCACCCCGACGTGTTCTCCGTCATCGGCGCCTTCTCGCCGGGCATCGACCTGCGCGGCAAGCCCGCCCAGCGGACGGTCTCCGACTCGATGTGGCAGTCCGGGGCCGCGATCACCGTGCTGGACCCGGGGCCGTACCGGGTCAACAAGTACGACGGCTGGCTGCCCGTGCTCGACCAGCAGCAACAGCTCGTCTACCGGCTGGACACCCTGTTCGGGCCGCACACCACCAGCGCCTCCGGAGACCTCGACTGGCCCGCCGCCAACCCGGCGGTGCTCGTGACGGAGGGCAGGTACGCGCCCTTCAGCGGCAGGCTCGGCCTGTACGCGGGCGGCTGCCAGTCGCTGCCGCGCGACCCGTCGGGCCAGTACATCCTCGGCGACGGCAGCGGCCCCGCGCCCGCGGAGTGCGCCTACAGCACCACGTCCCCGGCGAACACCGACGCCCTCGCGGTGAACGAGGCCATCCTCGGCTCGTACGCGAGCGTCTTCGACCAGACCCTGACCGGCCTGGGCGTCGGCCACCGCTACTGCTACGGCACGGGCGGCCACGACTGGAACTCCTGGCCCGCCATGCTGACCGACTTCCTCCAGTACGCCTACGGCACGGCCCCGCCCCGCTGCCCCAACGCCTGACGCACCGGACCCTCCCGCCCGGCTTGGGCTCAGGCACCAGCGGCCGGTGGACGGGAGCAGGGCCATGAGCATGGCGCCGGCCGCCACCAAGGCGGTCAGCGGGGCGATGACGAAGATGAGCACGGAGACAGGTGTCTCCAGCGTCAGCCGCCCACCTGTCAGCAGGTATTGCGCGCTGGCGCTCATGCCGTGCAGAGCCACCGCGCCACCGGTCGCCGCCGCCGGGCGTTCCGCCTCGCCGGCGCCCCGCGCAGGGGGCTTCGGCGGTTCAGGGTCGCCGGGCGGGGTCGGGGTGCGGATCGCCGTGCGCCGTTCGGTGATCATGGCGGTGACGTCCGGTGGGAGCCAGCGGGTGACGGCGTCGGGCCCTTCCAGCCTGTCGAGGACGTCATCCAGCCAGGGCGGGTCGGCATCGGCGTCGGCGTCGACCACCTCGGCGGTGTAGAAGCCACCGACCCGGCGGGCGGCCTCGACCTCGGCGGCGAACCGGCGCCGGAACTCCGCGTGGCCCCCTCAGCGAGGCTTTCGGAGGCGTGCGGACGGGCAGACGGGGACGGGCAGCTCGTCGGGCGAGGGCCGCACGCCGGACAGCAGCAGGGCCAGGTAGCGGCGCGGATCGGCGTGCTCGGGGTCGCTTGGATGCACGGTCGCCAGGGCCATCACGACCATCGCCGCCAGGTCGCGCACCATCAGGTCCGCCCGCACCTGCCCCTCCCGCTGCGCCCTGGCCAGCACGGCGCCCAGCGGCCCCATGAACCGCTCGGCGATGTCGACCGTGAACGCGCCCGACTCCCGGGCCGCCCGCAGCAGCCCGTGGTGGGCGGCCAGGGTGTCCACGGTGGCCGCCAGCGCCTCGGTCAGCGCGCTCCCGGCGTCGTCGGCGTCGCGCGCGGCCAGGGCGAGCGGTTCGATCTCCTCGGCGAAGTACGTCTGGAACGCGGCCCTGATCACCCCGTCCCGGTCGCCGAACCTCCGGTAGACGGTCGCGATCCCGATCCCGGCGCGCCGGGCGATCTCGTCGAGGGACAGCGCCGGGCCGCTCTCACGCAGACTCGCGATCGCGGCCCGGACGATCTTGTCCGAGTTACGCAGCGCGTCGGCTCGCTGTCCCTGCTCGTGCACGATCCGTCACGTTAGCAGCCGGTCACCAGGCCACCGGGAACGAACGCAGCCCGTACACCACGTTGAAGGCGCGGAACTCGGCCGGCTCCCCGGCCTCGCGCAGGCCGGGGAAGCGCTCGAAGAGGGCGGGGAAGGCGATCTGCATCTCCATCCTGGCCAGCGGCGCGCCCAGGCAGTGGTGCACGCCGTGGCCGAAGGCCACGTGCCCCATGTCGCCGCGGCCGATGTCGAGCCGGTCGGGGTCGGCGATGTAGGCCGGGTCGCGGTTGGCCGCGGGCAGGGCGCACACCACCAGGTCACCCGCCGCGATCGGCTGCCCGGCCAGCTCGGTGTCGGTGGTGGCGACCTTGAACGTGCCCGTGTGAACGATGCTGAGCCAGCGCAGCAGCTCCTCCACGGCGGCGTTGATCCGCTCGGGCTCCCGTCTGAGGAGCTCCAGCTGTCCGGGGTGGCGCAGCAGGGCCAGGGTGCCGATGCCGAGCATGTTGGAGGTGGTCTCGTGGCCGGCCAGCAGGAGCAGCGAGGCGATGCCGGCCAGCTCGTCGGTGCTCAGGTCGTCGCCGTGCTCGCGGACGAGCATGCCGAGCAGGTCCTCGCCCGGCTCGGCCCGGGTGCGGGCGACCAGCTCGGCCATGTAGGCGCGCGACTCGAGCTGGGCGGCGCCCCGCTCCTGGATGGGCAGCGAGACGTCGAGCATCTTCCCCGTACGTTGCTGGAAGTCGCCCCTGTCGGCGTATGGGACGCCGAGCAGCTCGCAGATCACCAGGGACGGGACCGGCAGGGCGAAGGCCGAGACCAGGTCGGCGGGCGGCCCGGCGGCCTCCATGGCGTCCAGGTGCTCGGTGACGATGTCCCGGATGCGCGGCTCCAGGCGGCGCATCCTGCGCATGGTGAACTCGGGCGTCAGCATCCGGCGCAGCCGGGTGTGCTCGGGAGGGTCGAAGGCGAGCAGGTTGCCCGCCCGGAACCGCTCGATCTCCTCGGGGCTCACCTTCGGCATGCCGGGGGCCCTGAAGACGTTGCGCTGGGCGTTGCTGAAGCGCCCGGAGTCCCCGAGCACCTCCCTGACGTCGGCGAAGCGGCTGACCATCCAGACGTCGAGGCCGAACGGGGACTTCTCCCGCCGGACGCCGTCCTTGTCGCGCGCCACCGCGACCTCGGGATCCGGGTCGAACGCGTTCCGGCGCATGTACAGGGGCAGGGTTACAGGCTCGCTCATGCCAGCTCCTCGGGGGATCGACCGTGGCCTGAAAACGATAGAAGTCTATTGCTTTCGGGCCCGGAGCGAGCGGAGCCGGTCAGCGGGTCGAGCCGGTCCGGGTGTTGTGGTCGCGTCCAGCTCACCCAGGGCCTCGTATCAGCGGGTGAGCAGCTCCCGCAGGGCCTTGGCGATCTCGGCCGGCGCCTCCTCGGCCATGAAGTGGCCGTGGCCGACGGTGTCGTGCCGCAGCCGCGACGCCCACGCCCGCCACAGCGCCGCCGCGTCGTAGCCGAGGGCGGCGCCCCAGTCCTGCTGCAGCACCGTCACCGGCATCTGCAGGCGCCTGCCCGCCTCCCGGTCGGCCCGGTCGTGCTCGGCGTCGATGCCGGCCGAGGCGCGGTAGTCGGCGACGATCGAGGGGATCGCCTCGCGGCAGGCCTCCAGGTACGCGGCACGTACCTCGGCGGGGATCGCCTGCGCGTCTCCCGTCCAGGCGTCGAGGAAGTGGCCGAAGAACACGTCCGGGCAGGCCGCGATCATCGCCTCCGGCAGCCCGGGCGGCTGGGCCATCAGGTAGAGGTGGAAGCCGACCGCCGCCGACGCCCCGCGCATCACGTCCCACATGTCCACGGTCGGCAGCACGTCCAGGCAGGCCAGGTGGGTGATCGCCGCCGGGTGGTCGAGCCCGGCGCGGAAGGCCACCAGGGCGCCGCGGTCGTGCCCGGCCAGGGCGAACCGCTCGTGCCCGAACGCGCGGGCCAGCGCCACGACGTCGGCGGCCATGGTCCGCTTGGCGTAGGCGCCGGGTCCGGTCTCGGCGGGTTTGTCGCTGGCGCCGTAACCACGCAGGTCGGGGCAGATGACCGTGTGGTCGGTGGCCAGGTCGGCGGCGACGTGCCGCCACATGAGGTGCGTCTGCGGGAAGCCGTGCAGCAGCACGATCGGGCTGCCCTCCCCCGCGACGGCCGCGCTGAGCGACACGCCGTCTGCGACGGGGACGCGGTGATAGGTGAAGCCTTCGATGACCACGATGGCCCTCTCTTTCGGTCGGTTTGTTCCGGTGGGGGAGGGATCCAGCGTGCCGGGCGTGAATGAGCATCCGATCAGCGCGCTACCGTGACCTGAGGCTGGCTGACCCTGCGTGGAGTGGGGCTACCGGTGTGCGAGGCTTGCCATCTGGCACGGCACTGCCGGTGTGCGAGGTCCGCCTACCTGGTGCGGCGCTGCCGTACTCGGGAGTGAGCCATGACCGGGCCCGTACCGAGGGGCGGTCCGCAACCGGGAGCGGCCGTTCGGGCATCGGGCTGCGGCGTCTGAGACCGGCGGCACCCGAGACCGGCGGCGGACACGGCCAGTGGCAGGCACGGCCGGGCCCCGCTCAGGCGCCTGCCTGCCCGCTCGGCACCGAGGCGCAAAAGGACGCCCGCCACCAGCGGGGACGCTGGTAGCGGCCGACGGACCGGTCGGTCGGCATGACCGGTAGACGGGGGTGACGGGAGCAGTGCAGGTGACGTTCGGCGTGCTGGGGCCGGTGGCCGCCTGGGACGGCGCAGGGGACCCGATCGCCTTGAAGGGGCCGCGCCATCGCGCGGTGCTGGCCCGGCTCATCGTCGCCCGGCGGCGCGTCGTACCGGTCGCCCACCTGGTGACGGACCTGTGGGAGGACCCGCCGCCGGACGCGGTCGGCGCGCTGCGCACGTTCGTGGCGGCGCTGCGCCGGGCGCTGGAGCCACAGCGCCCGCCCAGGTCCCCGGCCCGGCTGCTGGTCACCGAAGGGCCGGGGTACGCGTTGCGCGCGGAACCGGACGCGGTGGACGCCTGGCGCTTCGAACGGGCGGTGACCCCCTCGGGGTCGCCGGCTGACGTGCTCCCCCGCGTCGAGGAGGCGCTGGGATGGTGGCGCGGGCCCGCCTACGCCGACTTCTCCGACGAGCCCTGGGCCCGTGCCGAACGCTCCCGCCTGACGGAGCTGCAACTGCACGCCGTCGAACGCCAGGCCGAGGCCCGCCTGGACCTGGGACTGGCCGGGGAGGCGGTCCCCGACCTGGACGCCCACGTCGCCGAACATCCCTGGCGGGAGGAGGGCTGGCGGCTGCTGGCTCTGGCGCTGTACCGTACCGGCCGCCAGGGCGACTCGCTCGCGGTGCTGCGCCGGGCGCGGGAGCTGCTGGTCGAGCACCTGGGCGTGGACCCCGGTCCCGGGTTGACCCGCCTGGAGGCGGACATCCTCCACCACGCCCCTCACCTCGCCCCCGGCCGTCAGGGCCCGGCGGACACGGTGTGGGCGCGGGCTGCCGCCGCCTACGACCGCAGCGTGCCATCGGGTGCGCGCGCCCGGCTGGAGTCGACGGTGGGGCTGATGCGCGACCTCGCGGTGACAGGTGGCGGCGGCCTGCGAGCGGCCCGCGAACACCGGGTGGCGGCCATCGCGGCGGCCGAGGAACTGGGGGACGTGGAGCTGACGGCCCGCGTCATCGGCGCCTACGACGTACCCGCGATCTGGACCCGCCTCGACGACCCCGACCAGGCAAGCCACGTGATCGCAGCCGCCGAACGCACCCTCGCCACCCTCCCACCGAGCACCTCGAGCCCGGCCACCACCCTCCCACCGGATGCCGCCACCGCCGTCCCCGGCACTGCCACTCCCGCTGACGGGGCGCGTTCCCCGCTGGGGGCCCGTGATGCGGTGCGAGCCCGACTGCTGGCCACCATCGCCCTGGAGTCCCGCGGCACGAACGCGGCACGAGGCCCCATCGCCGCCCGGGAGGCGGAGGTGCTCGCCCGCCGCCTGGACGACCCGGGCCTGCTGGCGTTCGCGCTCAACGGCGTCTTCATGCAGACGTTCCACCGTGCGGGCCTGGCGCCCGACCGGGATGCCATCGGCGCCGAGCTGATCGCGCTGTCGGCCCGGCACGGCCTGGTCACCTACGAGGTCCTCGGCCACCTCATCCGCCTCCAAGCCCGCAGCGCGCTCGCGGACTTCCCCGGAGCCGACACCCACGCGACCGCCGCCGATCACCTGGCCGCGCGGCACGAGCTGCCGCTGGTGGGCGTGTTCACCCAGTGGTATCGAGCGCTGCGCCTCGACGCGACCGGCCAGGCCCCGCCGCAGGAGGTCGAGGCGGCCTACCGATCCGCCGCCGCCCGCCTGGACGGCGCCGGCATGCCCGGCCTGGAACACGGTCTCCTGCCGCTCGCCCTTCTGAGCCTGCGCCTGCGCCACACCTCACCCACCTCGGCCGACGACGCCGACTTCGGCCCCTACGAGCCGTGGACGCGCCCGCTGGTCCTCCTCAGGCTCGGACACCGCCACGAGGCTGCGGCGAAGCTGCGTGACGTACCCGACCCACCGCGCGACCTGCTCTTGGAGGCCATGTGGTGCCTGGTCGCGCGGGCCGCCGCGGCCGTCGGCGACAGGGAGACCATGGCGCGCGCCCGCACCGCACTCGCACCCGCGGCGGCGGAGCTGGCCGGAGCGGGCAGCGGCCTCCTCACGCTGGGCCCGGTCTCCCACCACCTCGATCTCCTTCGCTGAGTGCTCCCCAAGCCCTCAGGCCTCGGCGGGAGCGTCGTAGACCAGGGTGTACCGCCAGAACAGGCGACGCCGGACCCGGGCGCCGGGCACCTCCTGCGCGGCCGCGGCCCTGATGTCGGCCAGGGTCTCCTGCGCCTCGGCGGTGGGCGCCGTCATGTGCGGGGGCGGCGCGTCGGCGCGGGCAGGATGCTTGACCAGCCCCATGATCGGGTTGGCGACCATGGCAGGCAGGGCCGCGAGCAGATCGGCGGGCCCCGCCTCGCGGTAGCAGCCGACGACCACGAGACGCCCGCCCGGGGCGAGACAGCCGCGCAGTTCCCGCAGCGTGGGCACCAGCGGGAGATGGTGCAGGACGGCGACGAGGGTGACGGCGTCCCAGCGCCGCTGCGGGTCACGCCTGGCGAAGTCGCTCTGGACGATGGTGACCGCGGGGTCGTCCGCGAAGCGCTCCGCCGCGGCCCCGGCAGTCGCGGGGTCGGGTTCGAGCCCGGTGACGGTGGCGGCGCGGCGGCGGAGCAAGGCGACGAGGTTGCCCGTGCCGCACCCGACGTCAAGGACGTGGCCGGCCCCGGACGCGGCCACCTGGCCGACGACCCAGCCGCCGTAGTGGTCGTTGTGGCTCCACGGATGCCGCTTGTTGAAACGGTCGAGGTGAGACAGCAGCGCCATGACGACCAACCTTAGCGATCATCATTCACGGTCGCGGCCCCGTTGCACCGCCACCCGGCCGCCGTTACGCCAACCCCAACAGCACCTACGGCTCCGCCAGGCCGGATTCACCCAGTCGCCGGGACGAGATCCACACGTCCTGGCCCGGCTTGACGAGCCGACCAGCACGCTCTCCGACGGGTGATCACGATCGCACGAAAATCGATCGAGACCCGCCGACGAGTGCGCTAGCGTCTTACCTCGCTGGTCCCTCACATCCGTTGGGCCTGGTGCGAGTACGGGTCGAACTGCATCGGTTATCTCTTTCTGCAAAAAAGATCACATCCGGTGCCGCTTCTCATATCCGTACTCGTTCTCAGCTCGGCGGCCACCGGTGTGGTTCGGTGAGGGCACGGGTCGAAGTTCGTCGGTTACCACTCATAATGGGGCGGTCGCAGGTTCGAGTCCTGCCCGGGGCAACGCTCCGGTAGCTCAGTTGGCAGAGCACCTAATACCGGTGAACATCTCATATCCGCGCCTTCTCCGGACCTCACCGGTCCCCTCGTCAGCTTTGCCGGTGGCACGGGTCGAATCTGGTCGGTTACCTGAGGTTCGACTCCTTCCGGCCGCTCTCTCGTGCGGCCGGCGCCCAGATCGGTTGGGCACCCGGCCGGAGTCCCATATCCGTGCCTCCGGCAAAGCTGACGACCAGGGGAGGGCGGGTCGAAGTCGTTCGGTTATCTCCGGCACCGGCGGTCGCGGGGTTCAAGTCCCCGCTGCGCGCCTTTTGGCGTGCAAGCTCAGCGGTAGAGCTCCGGTCATGATCCGGTCGGCACCCCCATATCCGCCCTCCCCTCCCCCGCATTCGCCACCTGGCGGGGATCGACGTAACCGCCAGAATGTCGACAGCCGACCACAGCGACGCGAAGATCACGCTCATCGCCTACGCAGCGGCCTCGGAGTAGCTGCGGCCCGAGCGGCCGGCGACAGCTCCTTGATCGCGTTCTCGAGCCTCCCAGGGAGCGGCCTGCACCCCGTACAGGACCATTGACAGCCAGTGGGAGCGAGCACCGTCCCCGGCGAGACGACACCGCGGGCGGCGGCGACCACGACGGCCGTGCCCATCCGCACAACCGAGGCGGTGACGGGCTACGACAAGTACGGCGGCAATAACAGTTGCGTCGGCAACCTTGCCCGAGCAATGCTGATCCGGCCCGTGCCCCCGATCCTGTGGTGGGGAATATGGACGTGATCAGCACCGCCGAGGTCCCGGCGGAAGAGCGGTTCGCCTACTGGCGGGAGATGAACTCGAAGCTCCACGTGCCCTACGACTTACGCTGCGACCCGCGGATGGAGAGCGGATTCCGGGCGCACGTCGGATTCAGCGAGTTCGGCCCGGTGCAGGCGACGCTGGCGACCATAGTGCCGCATTCGGCCCACCGCACACCCAGGCTCATCCGGCGGGCCGACCCTGAATTGTTCGAGCTGGCCTGCACCGTCAGCGGCGGCAGCACGGTGACGCAGAACGGCCGCCGCACGGATCTCGGCTCGGGGGATCTGGTCCTGGTCGACACCTCGCGTCCCTACCAGGTCGAGCATGCGGCGCATATTCCGGTGAGCCGGGTGATGATCCTGCACTTCCACCGCTCGCTGCTGCCGTTGCCCTCCCGGGACCTGCGGGGCCTCAGTGCCATGCGCATCCCCGGCACCCAGGCCATCGGTGCGCTGTCGTCACAGTTCCTGCTGCAACTCGCCCGGCACATGCCCGACCTCAGTCCGGCGGAGACCTCCCGGCTGTCCACCCTCACCCTCGATGTGCTGACCCTGGTGCTGGCGAACGTGCTCGACGCCGAGAACGGGGTGCCACCCCACAACCGGCGGCGCGCGATGATGGCCCAGATCCACGCCTTCATCCGGGACCATCTGGGCGATCCCCACCTGAACCCGGACGCGATCGCCGCCGCCCACCACATCTCCCTGCGCTACCTGCACAAACTGTTCCAGCAGGAGGGACACACCGTCGCCGGCTGGATCCGTCAACGCCGCCTGGAACAATGCCGGCGCGATCTCGCCGACCCCCAGCTGGCCACCCGCCCGATCAACGCGATCGCAGCCCGATGGGGATTCACCAACGCCGCGCATTTCAGCCAGGCCTTCCGCCACGCCTATGGCCTCCCGCCGCGCCAATTCCGCGAGCAGTCCGCGGCAGTGCATTCAGACTGAAGATGCCCGTAACGGCAGGCCCGGCCACCGCCCGCACCCTTGAGTCGGGAAAGCCGTTTGCCCGGCGGGGTGCGGTGACCCCACCGGGCAAAGAGCGCCGCCTCTGTCAGGAGGTCGGGGTGAGGACCTTCGCCTCGTGCTTGGGCTCGGCCGGCTTGCGCCGCATCCGCTCCTTCGCCCGCTCCACCATCGTGTACAGCGTCGGGACCAGCACCAGGGTCAGCAGCGTCGAGCTGATCAGACCACCGATCACCACGATCGCCAGCGGCTGCGAGATGAACCCGCCGGAGCCGGTCACCCCCAGCGCCATCGGCGTCAGCGCGCAGATCGTGGCCACCGCCGTCATCAGGATCGGCCGCAGCCTGCGCCGCCCGCCCTCGATGACCGCTTCCACCACGCCCATGCCCTGCTCGCGATACTGGTTGATCAGGTCGATGAGCACGATGGCGTTGGTCACCACGATGCCGATCAGCATCAGCATGCCGATCAGCGCCGGCACGCCCAGGGCGGTGTCAGTGGCGACCAGCAGCCCGATCGCGCCCGTGGCCGCGAACGGGATCGACACCAGCAGGATCAGCGGCTGGACGAAGCTGCGGAACGTCGCCACCATGATCAGGAAGACGATCGCGATCGCCGCCAGCATCGCCAGCCCCAGGTCGGAGAACGCGTCCGACTGCTGGGCCGACGCGCCGCCGATCTCATAGGTGGCGCCCGCGGACAGCGACAGGCCGTTCAGCTTGGTCGTCAGCGTCTGCGTCACGGCGCCGAGGTTGCCGGAGTCGGCCGCCTTGGCCGACACCGTGGCCGAACGCTCGCCGTCGATCCGCGTCACCTGCGTCGGCCCGGCCACCTCCTTGACGTCCGCGACCGTCGACAGCTTGATCATGCCCGCCGCCGTCGGCAGCTTCAGGTCCTTGATCGCCTTGATGTCGTCCGGCGCGTCCGCGCCGCGCAGCACCAGGTCGCTGGAGCGGCCGTCCAGGGTGATCTGGCCCAGCGGCGCGCCGCGGAAGGCCTGCGCCACCGCCTGCCCCACCTGTGCCTCCGACAGGCCCCGCTCCGCGGCCTCCTGCCGGTCCACCGCGACCTCGACCCGCGGCGCGCTGGTCTCCATGTTGGAGGACACCTCGGTGAGCCCCGACACCTCGCCCATCGCGGTCTTGACCGTGTCGGTCGCCGTGCGCAGCGTCTCGGCGTCGGGTGCCTGCACGATCACGTCGATCGTGTCGGAGGAGAACCCGCCCCCGCCGGCGCCGCCCACCGTGACCTCGCCGACGCCCGACAGGCCGTCGATCCGCTCGCGCAGCGCCTGCTGCACCTTGTCGGGGTCGGCGCCCTCCTTGACCGTCACCGAGTACGACGCCCGGTCCGCGCCGCCGCCGACCGCGCCGCCCTGCATGGCGTTGCCGCCACCCACGTTCACCTGGTACGTCTCCACGCCGTCCAGGTCCTTCAGCACGCCCTCGACCTGCTGGGCGGCCTTGTCCGTGGTCGCCAGGTCAGTGCCGACCGGCATCTTCTGCGACAGGGAGATCGTGTTCTGGCCCGAGGAGTCCAGGAAGTTCGTCTGCAGCCCGCCGGCCAGGCCCATCGTGCCGATGAACACCGCCACGCCGATGAGGATCGTCACCAGCTTGAACCGGGTCGCGAACCGCAGCACCGGCAGGTAGGCCCGCTGCAGCGGCGAGCGCAGCTCCTTGGCCTCGGCCTCCTCGCGCTGCTTGCGCGCCTGCTCCGGCGTCAGGTCCGGCGCCTTCAGGAACCAGTACGCCAGCACCGGCACCACCGTCAGGGACACGACCAGCGAGGCCAGCAGCGCCACCGCCACCGTGATCGCGAACGGGCTGAACAGCTCGCCCACCATGCCGCCCACGATCGCGATCGGCGCGAACACCGCCACCGTCGTCAGCGTCGAGGCCGTCACCGCGCCCGACACCTCGCGCACCGCCGTCAGGATCGCCTGCAGCTTGGCCTCGCCGTACGCGAGATGTCGCTTGATGTTCTCCAGCACCACGATCGAGTCGTCGACCACCCGGCCCACCGCGATCGTCAGCGCGCCCAGGGTCAGCATGTTCAGCGAATAGTCGCCCGCCCACAACACGATCAGCGCGATCACCACCGACAGCGGGATCGACACCGCCGTCACCAGCGTCGAACGCACCGACAGCAGGAACACCAGGATGACCAGCACCGCGAACGCCAGGCCCAGCAGGCCCTCGGTGGTCAGGCTCCGGATCGACTCCTCCACGTACGGCGCCTGGTCGAACACCACCGACACCGCAGTGTCCGAGCTGTCGCCCAGCGACCTGGTCAGCTCGGGCAGCTTCTCCCGGATGTCGTGCGAGATCGACACCGCGTTGCCGTCGGGCACCATGGTCACCGACACGCCCAGGCTCGTCTTGCCGTCCGTACGGGTGATCGTCGTCGCGTCCGCCAGCCCCTGCTTGATCTCGGCGACGTCGCCCAGCTTGACCGGCTTGAGCGGCTTGGGCTTGGGCGCCTGCTGCTGCGCGAGGGCCGCCGGGGACTGGCCCGGCCGGCCGGGCTGCCCGGTCTGCGGGCGGGCCTGGGCCTGGGCCTGGGCCTGGCTCGGCTGCTGCTGGGTGGCCGCCGGCTGTGCCGGGGTCAGGTACAGGTCCTTCAGCTTGGCCACCGAGTCGACCCGCGCACCCACCTGCACCGTGAGCGACTTGCCGTCAGCGGTCAGGGTGCCCGCCGGGATCGGCGTGCCGTTCGCCTTCAGCACATCGGGGATCTGCGAGGCCGACACGCCGGCCTTCGCCATCTTCTTGGTGTCCGGCTCGATCGTGACGACCTCGTCACGGGTGCCCGTGACCGACGCCTCCCGTACGCCCTCCACGCTCTGCAGCTCCGGCACCATGATCCGGCGCAGCTTGTCGGCCATCGCCCGCTCGTCGCCGCCGTCGCCCACCGCGAGCACCACCACCGGGATGTCGTCGGTGTTGCCCGCCACCACCTGCGGATCCACCCCGTCCGGGAGGGAGACCCGGGTGATGGCCTGCTGCATCTTGTTCAGCGAGGACTCGACGTCCGTGCCGTACTCGAAGGCCACCTGGATCTGCGCCAGGCCCTCCTTCGACGTCGAGGTCATCTTCTCCATGCCGTCCAGGCCCTGGAACGAGTCCTCGATCGGCTTCGTCACCTGGTCCTCGACGATCTCGGGCGAGGCACCCGGATACGCCGCGACCACGAACGCGCCAGGGAAGCTCAAAGACGGCAGCAACTGCTGCTTCAACTGCGGAATCGTGAACGCGCCGAACGCGCTGAGCACGAGCGCGAGCAATATCACAAGGCTGCGATTGACCAGGCTCAAACGGGCGAATGCGGTCATAGGCGTCCCCTCCAAGAGTTCGCCCCAGACTAACACTTCGCCTCGAACGAATATTTAGACAGATCGAGCTTTCCTGATAACCTTCTCAGGAAGCGAGAGGTGAGTGTGAGCGACGAACGCGAAGACCTGATCCGTCGAATCAGCGAAACACAGCGTGGCATGGGGCGGCTGTTCGCCCAGCATCAGTCCCCGCTGTTCACCTCCAACCTGACCATGCGACAACTCCACGTCATCATGCTCCTGGCCTTCAACGGCTCCGCCTCCGGCCAGGAGCTCGCGCACCACCTCGGCGTCAGTCTCGGCACCGTCACCGGCCTCGTCGACCGGCTCGTCGCCCACGGCCTCGTCACCCGTCACGAGGACCCCCACGACCGCCGCGTCCGCCGCGCCGAGCTCTCCCCCGCCGGCACCGCCCTGATCGAGGAGATCCAGGACTCCGGGTTCGAACACTATCGCCGCATCCTGGACCACCTCGACACCGAGACCCTGCGCTCACTCGACCACATCACGCGCACCATCCGCGCGGTGGCCGACAAGCTCTACAACGAATGACCCGTACTTCAGGCCGCCGCCTTTACGTTGTAGATTCGGAAGCCAGCCCGGACAGGACCTCCGGCAGCTCCCCCTCGTACACGACGGTCAGCCGCCGGGTGGCCCGCGTCACCGCCACGTACAGGTCCTGACCTCCCATCGGCGACTGCCCCATGATCCCCGCCGGGTCCACCACCACGACCGCGTCGAACTCCAGCCCCTTGGCCTGCCCCACCGTCAGCACCACCACCGGCGCGTCCAGGTCACCCTCCGGGAACAGGCCGGCCACCTCCGCGTGCCGCGCGTCCGAGGTCACCACGCCCACCCGGCCCTCGCCGATCGAGGCCAGCTCCCCGTCCACCAGCCCCGGCAGCCCGGCCACCGGCAGGCGCACCGCGAGCGGCCGTGAGCCGCCCTCGCGCACCGACTCGGGCGGCTCCTGCTCGGGCGCGAAGGCCCGCAACACGTCCGCCGCCACCGTCATGATCTCCACCGGCGTGCGGTAGTTGACCAGCAGCCGCTCCTCGCGCCAGCGCCCCTCGAGGTACGGGTCCAGCACCTCCCCCCACGACCGCGCCCCGGCCGCCGACCCCGTCTGGGCCAGGTCGCCGACGACGGTCAGCGACTTCGCCGGCACCCGCCGCATGATCATCCGCCAGGCCATCGCCGACAGCTCCTGCGCCTCGTCCACGATCACGTGGCCGTACGCCCACGTCCGGTCGGCCGCCGCCCGGTCGGCCGTCGTCAGCCCGAGCCCGTCGTCCGCGTGCCGCTCGGCCAGTACGTCGGCCCGGTCGAAGATGCCCTCCTCCAGCACCCCCGTGCTCTGCAGCACCTCCAGCGCGTACAGCTCCTCCGACGCCTGCTCCTCGGACGCCCGCCTGGTCGCCACCCGGCGCTCCGAGTCGTCCTCGCCCAGCAGCTCGGCCGCCTCGTCCAGCAGCGGCACGTCCCCGGCCGTCCACGGCGCGTCCACCGGGCGGACCAGCTCCTGCCAATCCAGCCCCGACGGCGCCACGGACCACAGCGTCTCCGGCGAGGCCAGCACCTCCGAGATCAGCCGCTGAGGCGTCAGCTCCGGCCACAGGTCGTCCACTGCCCGCCGGATCTCCGGCTCGCCCCACAGCCGCCGCGAGGCCAGCTCCAGATCCAGCTCGTCCAGGTCGCCTTCCAGGTCGAGCGGCTGCGCGAGCTCCGGTTCGTCCTCGATGACCAGTTCCTCGATGTGCAGCGACTCCTCCAGCGCCCGCGCCTCGGCCTTGGCCAGCTCCTTGAGCAGCTCGGTGACGTACAGCTTGCGCGCCATGTTGTGCGGCAGCCGCACCGCCCGCGCCCGGTCGCGCAGCCGCACGCACGTCGCGTGCGGCACCCGCAGGTTGAGCCCGTCCAGCTCGACCACCAGATCGCCCTCGGGCGCGCGCTGGCGCAGCTCCAGTGCGCGGGCGACCACGTCGGCCATCCGCGCGTCGCCCTTGACCACCGCCGTCGCCGGCCCGTCGGCCGCGCTCGCCCGCACCCCCGGGAACATCTCCCCGACCGTGGTCATCACCACCTGCGTCTCCCCCAGCGCCGGCAGCACCTGGCTGATGTAGCGCAGGAACATCGAGTTGGGGCCCACCACCAGCACGCCGCGCCGCTCAAGGGTGTCGCGGTGGGTGTAGAGCAGGTACGCCGCCCGGTGCAGTGCCGCCACGGTCTTGCCGGTGCCCGGGCCGCCCTGCACCACCAGCGCTCCCTGGAGCGAGGCGCGGATCACCCGGTCCTGCTCGGTCTGGATGGTGGCCACCACGTCGCCCATCCGGCCCGTCCTGCCCCGGCGCAGCGCCGCCAGCAGCGCCGCCTCGCCGACGAGCGCGCGCCGGTCGCCGTCGCTCATTCCCTCCAGGTCGAACACCTCGTCGTCGATGCCGACCACCGTGCGGTCCTTGAGGTGCAGGTGCCTGCGGCGCACCAGCCCGCCCGGGTCGGTGGCCGTGGCCACATAGAACGGCCGCGCGGCCGGCGCCCGCCAGTCGATGAGGACCGACTCGTGCTCCTCGTCGCGCAGCCCGATCCTGCCGACGTACGTGCTCTGCCCCGTGCCGTCGTCGATGCGGCCGAAGCACAGGCCCCGCTCGACCGCGTTCAGCTGGGCCAGCCTCCTGGCCTGCTCCGAGGCCATCGCCTCGCGTTCGACCATCGCCTGGCGGGTGCCGCCGGCCCTGGCGTACACGTCTCGCAGCGCCGCCTGCGCCCGCCCTCTGGCGACGTCGAGCCGGCCGTACAGCCACGACACAGTACGCTGTTCGCTGTCAAGGGCTTCCGCAAGACCATCTTGACGATTAGCCATTCGCTGGTATACTCCTAACCGGAGGATTGTGAAGCCTTTGCCTAAATTGGGCAATCGAGCTTAACGCCGCGCGCGCTTGCGCGCAATCTCCTCGTTGTGTCATTCGGGGCGTTATTCGGGCAGCATTCCGGAAGGTGCCTGGATCGCCGGGAACGGGTTGTCCGGCAGCAGGATCACCCGCCGCCCCCGCCCCACCGCCTCCAGGTGCAGTAGCGCCGTGCCGATGCCCGCCGCGCCCGCCATGTACCCGGTGTCCGCGCTCACCACGCCGGGACGTACCCGCTCGAAGGCCTGGTACCACCGCAGGCCCCCGCCGTCGCCGCTCGCCCTGCCCGCCAGGTGCTCGCCCAGCGTCCGGGCGAAGCCCAGGTACGCCTCCCGCCCCGTCACCGCCCACAATCCGACGAACAGCTCCACCAGCCCCGCCAGCCCGCAGCACTGGCAGGCCGTGTCCCACAGCCCGGGCACCCGCCGTCCCGGCACGCCGCTCGTCACGATCCCCGTGGCCAGCCGCTCGGCCCACTCCAGGTCGGCCGGGTCACCCCCGGCCCGGTACAGCTCCACGAACGTCCGCGCCACTCCGGCGGAGCCCGAGCAGAACCCCAGGTAGTGCAGCCCTCGCCCCTGCGGCAGATGGTGCGGCACCAGCGCTCGCCGGCCGCTCAGCACGCTGACCGAGCGCACGAAATCCGCGCCCCTGCGCGCCGCCTCCAGGAACCGGGCATCCCCGCTCACCCCGTACAGGCGGGCCAGCAGGAACGCCGTCCCCGCCGTACCGGCCAGGAAGCCCGGCGTGACCGCGTCCGCCGGCAGGCCCTCGCAGTCGCCGAAGCGGTGCCCCGGCACCGCCAGCCGCGCCGCCCGCAGCCCCGCCTCTGCCGCGAGCTCCGCGTACGACGGCACCCCCAGCATCGAGGCGCCGTGCAGCAGCGCCAGCACGACACCGCCGTCGCCCCGCTGCGCCGGATCCCCCGACCAGCCGGGACCGCCGTCCATCGGCCGCGCCGCCCGCGCCACCCGGTCCAGCGCAGCCACGGCCGCCTCCTCGGCCACACCGTCGCCCAGCACCCACCCGGCCTCGCACAGGGCGACCGCGATCCCGCCCAGCCCGTGGTGGAACGTCACGTCTCCGACGCCGGGCCCGGCTTCGACCAGGTAGCGCACGCCCGACCGGGCGTCCTCCAGGTACTCCTCCCGCCCGGTCGCGGCGGCCAGCTCCAGGAAGAACAGCACGATGCCGGCCGCGCCGCCGTACAGGGAGGCGGGCTCAGGCGTCAGCGCGGAGCGGCCCCGCGGGTCGGGGTTGCCCACCCAGTGCCGCGCCCGCGCGTCACCCGCGGCCGCCGTCCTGATCCACCGCGCGGCCCCGATCGCGGCACGCAGCGGGGCTCCGGCGGACGCGCGGGTCGGATCCAGGCTCATGACGCACCCGAGGGCTCTTCCCGATCAGTGAACGACCTCAATTCTCCCCCATCCAACCCCGCCCGCCAATCGGCGCTCGAACCCCTCGAGCTCGATCACCTCGACACCGTGCTCGCGCAGCTGCCGGGTGGTGTACTGGTTCTTGTGGTACCCCATCACCACGCCTGGCCGATGTCGCCGTGGACCGTACGCGTGTAGAACACTGCCCGGCCCCGCGATCGCCCGCGACGAACGCGATGCCGTCGTGGAATTCGAAGCCCGCGTCGTAGGCGAGCATCAACTCGAAGCCTCGACGCACCTCGGCGCGTCCCCGGCAGGTCATGCCGGGCTCGGGCCCGACGGAGGCCCGGAAGACGCAGTCGTCGGTCATGAACTCCATGAGCCGGTCGAGGTCCTTGTCCCGCCACGCCGCGCCGAACTCCGCCAGGCGCTCCACGGTCATCGCCATGCCTACCCGGCGCCCGGCACGGCATCTCGGACCTCGCCGCACGCGCGAAGATCAGCCGACGCCACCTGCAACGACGCTTCACCAGCGAACTGGGCATCCCTCCCGCTGCCTAGTCGAACGTGTCCGCGTCGAGGCCGCACAGCGGGCGCTCGTCGAACGCGACGACCCCGTCGAGGCCATCGCCCGGCGCTGCGGCTTCGGCACCGCCGAAACCCTCTACGGCTCTCTGCTATAGTGCAAATTGCAATATAGAAAGGAGCAATAAGATGAAGCTCTTAGCTTGTCGTTTAACCTGCCTGCTCGCGGTGCTCGGTGAGTGATGCCGCGCGTTTAGCAGTCTTTCCCACCTCGTGATGACGGGCGAGGACGCGG
>NZ_JBIUCF010000038.1:0-144912 GCF_044593615.1 Nonomuraea sp. NPDC051941 | reverse complement strand
GGTTACATTCCGAACCCGGAAGTTAAGCTTCTCTGCGCCGATGGTACTGCACTCGGGAGGGTGTGGGAGAGTAGGTCGCCGCCGGACAATCTTTGGAGGGGGTTCGACGCCTTGGGCGTCGGACCCCCTTTTTTTGTGCCATCACGGCCCCCGGTCGGGACCGCTGCCGGCGGTCAGTAGGGTTAAGGGGTGGATTATCGTGCGGTAGAACGCGCGATCATGGAGCGCGGCGTCGAGTGGGATTTCGAGCCGACGCTCGACAGGATCGCGGCCCTTCTTGATGTGCTCGGTTCGCCGCAGAGGGCGTACCCGGTCATACACATCGCGGGCACCAACGGAAAGACGAGCACGGCCCGGCTCACCGAGGCTCTGCTCAAGGAGCGCAATCTCAGAGTGGGGCGGTTCACCAGCCCTCATCTGGTGTCGGTGCGCGAGCGGATCACGGTGGACGGCGAGCCGCTGAGCGAGGAGCGGTTCGCGGAGGTCTACGAGGAGATCATCCCGTATGTCGAGCTGACCGACACCCAGGGGCGGCGCATCCAGTTCTTCGAGCTGCTGACCGCCATGGCCTTCGCCGCCTTCGCCGACACCCCGGTCGACGTCGCGGTGATCGAGGCCGGCATGGGCGGGTCCTGGGACGCGACGAACGTGGCCGATGGCCTCGTGTCCGTGATCACGCCCATCTCGCTCGATCACACCGACCGTCTGGGTCCCGACATCCCCAGCATCGCCGGTGAGAAGGCGGGCATCATCAAGCCCGGCTCGACCACCGTGCTCGCCCAGCAGGAGCTGGCCGCGGCCGAGGTGCTCATGCGGCGGGCCGCCGAGGTCGGCGCGGTCGTGGCCCGTGAAGGGCTCGAGTTCGGCGTGCTCAACCGGGAGGTGGCCATCGGCGGGCAGCTGCTCACCCTGCGCGGCCTCAAGGGGGTCTACGACGAGGTCTACCTGCCGCTCTACGGCGCGCACCAGGCGAGCAACGCGGTCTGCGCGCTGGCCGCCGTCGAGGCGCTGACCGGCGGTGACGACCCGCTCGACGTCGACCTCGTACGGCAGGCGTTCGCGCAGGCCGCCTCGCCGGGGCGGATGGAGGTCGTGCGGCGGACACCGACGGTCGTGATCGACGCGGCCCACAACCCGGGCGGCATGCAGGCGACCCTGGAGGGGCTGCACGAGGCGTTCGACTTCGCCAAGGTCGTCGGGGTCCTCGCGGTCATGCGGGACAAGGACGTCGACGCGCTCCTCGAGCTGCTCGAACCGATGCTCGACGAGATCATCGTCACGCGTAACTCCTCCCCCAGGTCCATGTCGCCGGAGGAGCTGGCGTCCCTGGCCGAGCCGCTGTTCGGTGAGGAGCGCGTACACGTGGTCGAGCGGCTCGACGACGCCATCGACCAGGCCATCGGCGTCGCCGACGCCGAGGGCGAGTTCAGTGGCACGGGCGTGTTCATCACCGGGTCGGTTGTAACGGCGGGTGACGCGCGGCAGCTGCTCAAGGCGGATGGTTCGCGATGAATTTCCAGGTGACTCCAGGTATGCGCAGGCTGGGCGCCAGCGTGCTCGGCATGGAGGCCATCGTGGCAGGGCTGATCACGCCCGTGGCGATCACCGTGGGCGGGGTGACGCCCGCGCTCGCGGTGACCGCCGGCATCGGGCTGGCCGTGCTGTGCGTGGTCGCCGCGGGCCTGCTCAAGCGGCCTTTCGGCTACATCCTCGGCAGCCTCGTACAGGTGCTGGCGATCTGCACGGGCTTCCTCGTGCCGATGATGTTCTTCCTCGGCGCGATCTTCACGGCGCTGTGGATAACGGCGATTATCGTCGCTCGCCGTGTTGAGGGCGCTACTTCCCGCTAAAGTCGGCGCATGACCGTCCCCCCGATTCAGCGGTCGGCCGGGCCCAGGGTCCCATGGCTGCTCGATGTGACGCTCGGGCTGCTCGTCGTTGCCGCCTTGCCGCTGGCGATCATCACCGTTCCCAATACGCTCTCCGTCGTCGCCAAGCTGCTGCCCGGCGACGTCGACCAGGTCGGGCTGATGCGCACGCACGGGCTCGCCCTGCCCGCGCTGATGCTGACCGTGCCGCTGGCGGCGGTGGTGCTGCGGCGCGTGCAGGTGGTTCACGTGGTGCTGCTGGGGCTGGCCCTGGTGGCCCTGTCCGACGTCGCCGGTGGGTACGCGGGCTCGGAGCTCCTCGCCGGAGTGGTGCGGGTGCTGCGCGGCGTCGGCGCGGGCCTGGTCGTGCCCGCCACGCTGGCGGCCGTCTGGGGCCGGGTGCTGGTGTTGCGGGCGCTGTGGGTGGGCGTGTTCAGCGTGAGCCTGCTCGCGGCCGAGGCGCTGGCGCTGTGGCCGCTCGACAAGGCGAGCAGCTGGAAGGTCACGCTGCAGCCGTACCCGATGCTGACGGGGATCGCGCTGGCCCTGGCGGGCGCGTACCTGCTCCTCTGGATCCTGCTCGGGCGGCCGGCCACGCCGATGCTCAACGACGGGGAGCGGAGCCGGCTGCTGCTGGCCGCTGTGCCGGCGGCGGGCATCGCGGTCGTGGCGATCAGCACCGCGACCGAGGGGTGGCGGGCCGTGCCGGTGATCGTGCTGGCGGTGGTCGCCGTGGCCGGGCTGCTGGGGCTGGCCACGATAGGGGCTACGGAGAGCCGTACGCTGGCGTACTCCATGGTGGCGGTCGGCGTGGTGCTGCTGCCCAGCGCGGCGCAGGTCACGCTGGTGGAGATGGGCGGGCTCGGCGGGCCGGGGCTGCGGGGGCTCTGGGTGCCGTTCGCGGTGGCCGGGCTGCTCGCCATCGGCGCTGCTGCGGCCGTGCGGCGGTTCGCGCCGACCCCCGGGCGGTGGCTGGTGCCTTCCGGGTTGCTCGCGATGGTCGTGGGGCTGTCCTCGGTGCGGCTCGTCGTGCCGTCGGCCGACGGGTTGGTGCTGGCGGTGCCGTTCACGTTGCTCGCGGTGGGGGCAGCGGTGGCGTTGACGTCGGCGCTGCAGGAGGTGGGGGTCGGGACGGCCGTCTTCGGGCTCTCGCTGTGCGTCGCGGGGGTGCTGGCGGGGTTCCTGCTCGGTACGGGTGTGCAGATGGCGATGCTGGACGGGGTTTCGTCGGCCCAGGAGTTGGTGGACAGCTTCGTCGGCGCGCTGCACTCGTGGGCCCTGATCGGCGGCTTCCTCGTGGTGCTGGTCATCGTGCTCTCCACCGTGATGGCCCGGCGGGGTACCGCCAGGCCCGAAGAGCCGGCGTCCGCGTCGCCTGCGGAGGGGGCGGAGGATGAGGACGAATCTGCCGGGTCGGTGCCCGCCGTGCCGCCGCAGGGCCAATCGCCCGAGGACACCGCCTCTCCATGACGCCGTTCCGTAGGAAAACGAGGGTGGGGGCGCGGGACGGTAAGCTGAGGCCCAAGCCACGGCGACGCGTGGGCCCGTCCCCCGCGAAGTATCCCGCGGCCGGGCCGGGCGCCCGTGATCGCGATCCTCACTCTGTTCGAAGGAGAACTCCAAGTGTCCGAGCGCACTCTTGTCCTGATCAAGCCCGACGGGGTTAAGCGCGGCCTCATCGGTGACGTGATCGCCCGTGTGGAGCGCAAGGGCCTCAAGGTCGTGGCGATGGACCTTCGCACCCTCGACGCCGACACCGCCAAGTCGCACTACGCCGAGCACTCCGAGCGGCCGTTCTTCGGTGAGCTCGTCGAGTTCATCACGTCGGGGCCGCTCGTCGCCCTGGTCCTCGAGGGCCCGCGGGCCGTCGAGGCGTTCCGCGCGCTGGCCGGCGCCACCGACCCGGTCAAGTCGGCCCCCGGCACGATCCGCGGCGACCACGCCCTCGAGATCGGCGAAAACGTCGTCCACGGCTCCGACTCGCCCGAGTCCGCCGCCAGGGAGATCAAGATCTTCTTCCCTGACCGTTTCTAGGCGATTCGCCTCGCCAATCCGCGCCCGCGCAGCATGTCGCTGCGCGGGCGCGCGTTTTTGTCGGGCGCCTGTCGTAGGGTGGCGAGGTCTTGGTGTGCGGGGCTGATTCGTGGGCGTGGCGGGGGCGGGATTTTGTCGGCGCTTCCGCGTACGGTTGGCAGGGTCGATACGTGAGGCCTCGAGCCGATGGGCGTTTTGGATCGTTCCAGCAAGCCTTTGGGTGTTGTGGTGCAATCCGGGCAAAATTGCGGTTGAGGTAGGGGCTGGAGATTTTTGTGGGGCGCGAGGGCTCATTGCGCCCATCGGTGGGTACGTCACGTTACGATTCGAATTCGATCCGTAATCATTCGCGAACGACGTTACGGAGGGCTCCGTTCCCCATGGGCAGCAAGCTCGCGTTTCTCGGCCGTGACATGGCGGTCGACCTGGGCACCGCCAACACGCTGGTCTACGTGCGCGGCCGGGGCATCGTGCTCAACGAGCCCTCAGTCGTAGCGATCAACACCGCCACGGGCAAGATCGTGGCGGTCGGCATCGAGGCCAAGCGGATGATCGGTCGTACGCCTGGCAACATCGTCGCCGTCCGCCCGCTCAAAGACGGCGTGATCGCCGACTTCGATGTGACTGAGCGGATGTTGCGATATTTCATCCAGAGGGTGCACCGACGTCGGCATCTGGCCAAGCCGCGCATCATCATCGCCGTGCCGAGCGGCATCACCAGCGTGGAGCAGCGCGCGGTGAAGGAAGCCGGATACCAGGCAGGCGCCAGGAAGGTCTACATCGTCGAGGAGCCCATGGCCGCCGCCATCGGGGCCGGGCTCCCGGTGCACGAGCCGACCGGAAACATGGTGGTCGACATCGGTGGGGGCACCACCGAGGTGGCGATCATCTCGATGGGCGGCGTGGTCACCAGCCAGTCCATCAGGATCGGCGGCGACGAGCTCGACCAGGCGGTGATCGCGTTCGCCAAGAAGGAATACTCGCTGATGCTCGGCGAGCGCACCGCCGAGGAGATCAAGATCGCCATCGGCTCGGCCGGTCCGACCGGCGAGGAGTCGCACGCGGAGATCCGCGGGCGCGACCTGGTCAGCGGGCTGCCCAAGACCATCGTCGTGTCGAGCGAAGAGGTCAGGAAGGCCATCGAGGAGCCGGTCAACGCCATCGTCGACGCGGTCAAGACCACGCTCGACAAGTGCCCGCCCGAGCTGTCCGGCGACATCATGGACCGCGGCATCGCGCTCACCGGCGGGGGCGCCCTGCTCAAGGGGCTGGACGAGCGCGTCAAGGCCGAGACGGGCATGCCCGTGCACCTGGTCGAAAACGCCCTCGACTCGGTCGCCATCGGCTCCGGCAAGTGCGCCGAGGAGTTCGAGGCGCTCCAGCAGGTCCTGGTGCCGGAGTCGCGGCACTGATGAGAGACTCTCGCCATGCGCGGCTGATCCTGGGCGGGCTGCTGACGGCAGCCCTGATCATCCTGACCGTCGACCATCGCACTGGCAACAGCTCGCCGCTGCGGCCGCTGCGAACGGCGGCGGCTTATGTGTTCGGCACAGCGGAACAGTTCGGCGGGGGGCTGGTGCGCCCCGTCAGCGGGTTCGTCCGCGCTCTTGTGGACGCGCCCGGCGCCCAGGACCGCATCAACGCGCTCAAAGCGGAGAACGCCCAGCTCCGGGCCGGCCTGGTCGCCAGCAAGCTCGACGCGACCCGCTCCAAGGAGCTCAAGCAGTTGCTCGGCCTGTCGGGGTCGGGCGGATACAAGGTGGTCCCGGCCAACGTGATCGCCCGGCGCGGGCTGCCGGGCTTCGAGGACGCCGTGCAGATCGACGCCGGCACGAGTGACGGCATCCGTACGGAGATGACCGTGCTGAGCGGCGACGGTCTGGTCGGGCGCGTGATCAACGCGGCCCCGCACAGCTCGACGGTGGTGCTCCTCAGCGACCCGGCCTCGGCCGTCGGGGCGCGGCTGGAGGGGGGCAAGGAGATCGGTGTGGTGCACGGGGTGGGGGAGAACGGGCGGCTCGTCCAGTTCCGGCTCCTCGACTCCACGGCCCCGCTGACCAGCGGCGCGCGGATCGTCAGCTTCGGCTCGCAGAACGGCAGCCCGTACGTGCCGGGGGTGCCCATCGGGGTGATCGAGCGGGTGGAGTCGACGCCGGGAGAGCTGACCCGCATCGCGTACGCCCGTCCGTACGCGGATCTTTCTTCGCTGGACGTGGTCGGGGTGGTGGTGGAGGCACCGAAGCGGGATCCGCGTGACGCGGTGCTGCCCGCCAAGGCGCTGCCTGCCACGGAGGGATCGCGATGATCGGGCGGCGGGCGGTTTCACGGCGCCTGCCGATCAATGGGCTTGGTGATCCGGGCGCGCGCGGAGCGGGCGCCCGGTGGGGTGCTGGCGGGCGTGTGGGCGCGTGTCAGGGCGGTAGCGGGCGTCTGGAGCGTTCCATCGGAGGTCGGCGCTGCGCGTCTCTGAGAGCGCTTGTGGCGGCGTCTGACGAGGGTTGGGCGTGGGCGGTGCGGAGGCCTTCGGGGTGGGTCGACCCGCGAGCGCCGCGCGGAAGCTCGGCTCCGGGGTGGGAGCCGGTGAGGTCGTCGGCTTGGGTGCCGGGCTCGCGTGGGCTCCGGTCGCCGGCCCGGGTCCGGTCGTCGGCGCGGGTCCGAGCGGCCGGCGGTGGCCGATGGGTGCCGGTGGTGGCCCGGCCGGGTCTCCGGTTTGCGTCGGTGGTGGCCGGGGCGGATCGGTGGTGGATGTCGGTGTCCGCTCGGCTGGATCGCCGATGGGCGTCGGCGGCGGGTGGGTCGGATCGTTGGTGGCTCGGTTCGCTGGAACGGCTCGAACGACCTGGCCGGGCTCCATCCGGCGGGTCGGGCACGGGGCGGGTGTGCGGGGCGGGGCGGATTGTGAGGGATTCCCGGGAGGGGGCGCGGTGATCGGCGGGTTGTCCGTGTTGTTGGCCTTGCTGGCGCAGGTCATGTTGGTCAACCGATTTCCCCTGCCGGCCGGGGGCTCGCCCGATCTGGTGCTGCTGGCCGTGATCGGGGCGGCGTTGGGGCGGGGTGCGTCGTCCGGGGCGGTGCTCGGGTTCAGCGCCGGGCTGCTCGTCGATGTCATGCCGCCGACCGCGCACCTCGTGGGGCAGTACGCGTTCGTGCTGGCGCTCGTCGGTTACGTGGCCGGGCGTGGCGCGGGTGGGCCCGTCACCACCGTGGTGTTGTGCGTGCTGATGGCGCCGTTGCTGGCGGCGGTCGTGAGCGGGCTGATCGCCGATCCCCGGGTGACGATCTCCACGCTGACCGAGCAGGTGCCCGTCACCATCGTCTACACGCTGGTCGTGTCCCCCATCGTGATCTGGCTGACCACACGGGGCAGGGAGGCGGGGTTCTCGACATGATGCGGATGCGGGCCAGGCTGCTGCTGGTGCAGGTGCTCGTCGTGACGTTGCTGGTCGTGCTGGCCGTGCGCCTGTGGCAGGTGCAGGTGGTGCGCGGGAACGAGTTCGTGACGCGGGCGACGGAGACCAGGACACGGGCCGTGATCGTGCCCGCCGTGCGGGGGCAGATCCTCGACTCGCACGGGCGGCCGTTGGTGCGCAACAAGACCGCGTTGGTCGTGTCCGTGGACCGGACCAGGCTGACCAGGATGAAGGACGGCGGGCTCAAGGTGCTGAGCAAGCTGTCGGCGGTGCTCGGCCGACCCGTCGCCGATCTGCAGCAGCGCATCACGCCGTGCGGGCCGGGAGTCCGCAAGCCCTGCTGGACGGGATCGCCGTACCAGCCGGTTCCGCTCGACGAGAAGGTGGACACTCGGGAGGCGCTGCAGATCCTCGAGCGGCAGGAGGAGTTTCCCGGGGTGACGGCGGAGATCCACTCCGTCAGGCAGTACCCCGGCGGGCGCGACGGGGCGCAGATGCTCGGCTACCTGCAGCCGGTCACCGAGGCCGAGTTGGAGAAGCGCGAAGGGCTGAAGGCCAGCTTCTCCGGGGTGGACCTGGCGGGGCGTGACGGGCTCGAGTACGTCTACGACGAGGCGCTGCGCGGCAAGTCGGGGCTGCGCAGGGTGCAGGTCGACAGGATGGGCAAGGCGCTCGGCGTCGAGGAGCAGATCACCCCGATTCCCGGCGACCACCTGGTGACCAGCATCGACTCGCGGGTGCAGTCCGTGGTGGAGAAGGCGCTGGCGAAGGCGATGAAGTCCGCGCCGGCGGCTGACGGCGGCGCGGGGGTGGTGCTCGACGCGCGTACGGGACGGGTGGTGGCGCTGGCCAGCGCTCCCGGATACGACCCGGCGGTCTGGGCGGGCGGGATCTCGACGAGCGGATATCAGTGGCTGCTGTCGGATAAATCAGACATGCCGCTCGTGTCCCGGGCGATCAACGGCCAGTTCGCGCCGGGTTCGACGTTCAAGATCTCGTCGGTGTCGGCGATGCTGCGGTCCGGATACCCGCTGAACGGCACGTACGGATGCCCCGGCTCCTACATGGTCGGCGACCGGGCGTTCAGCAACTTCCGCGGCGTTTCGCTCGGCTCGCTCAGCCTGCACACCGCGCTGGTCAAGTCGTGCGACACGATCTTCTACAAAGCCGCGTACGAGCAGTACCTGAAGGACGGCGGGCGCAACCCGAAGAAGGCCACCAAGGAGATCTTCGCCAACACGGCCAGGGCGTTCGGGTTCGGCAGGCCGACCGGGGTGGACCTGCCGGGCGAGTCCTCCGGGCGCATCCCCGACCGGGCGTGGAAGAAGGACCTGTGGAACCGCACCAACGCCGTGAGCTGCGAGCGGTCGCGCAAGGGATACCCGGAGGTCAAGGACCGGGCGCGGGCCGACTTCCTCAAACGGCTCGCTCTGGAGAACTGCACCGAGGGGTTCCTGCTGCGGCCGGGCGACTCGGCCAACTTCTCCATCGGCCAGGGCGACGTGCTGGTGACGCCGATGCAGCTCGCGCGGGCGTACATGGCACTGGTGAGCGACGGGAAGCTGCGCAGCCCGCGCATCGGGTGGGCGCAGGTGCGGCCTGACGGCAAGGTCGTCAGGACCATCCCGGTGCCGGTCGTGGGCAAGCTGCCGATCAGCGAGAAGGAACGGCTCTATATCAAGAACGCGCTGAGCCAGGTCCCCTCGGACGGCACCGCGGCGGGGGCCTTCGCCGGGTTCCCGATGGACAAGGTGCGCATCGGCGGCAAGACCGGCACCGCAGAGGTCTGGGGCAAGCAGGACACCTCGTGGTTCGCGTCATTCGCGCCCACGAAGAATCCGCAGTACGTGGTCGTGGTCATGGTCTCGCAGGGTGGCATGGGCGCGCAGACGGCGGCGCCTGCCGTGCGGGAGATCTACGAAGGGATCTACGGCATCAAGCGGCCTCCCGCCGTGCCCGGTGGGAAGCTCACGACGAGGTTGCCCAGCTTCTCGCCCGACGGAACGGTGGCCGGAGGATGAGCGCCCAGAGCCTGGAGCCGGGCGCGGGCGGTCGCGTGGCCGGCGACGGTGGTGGTCGTGGGAGCCGGTCGGTGTCCGCTCGGCTGGATCGCCGGTGGGCGTCGGTGGCGGGTGGTGGCCGGAGACGTTGGTCGGCGGTGGGGGATCGCCGTGGAGGCTGGCCCGTCGCGGGTGGTGCGGGCCGGGGCCGGCTGGTGGGCGGCGCGCGCAGGGGTTGGCCCGTGCGCAGGGGTTGGCCCGTGGTGGGCGGTGGGCGGGATGGGGTTCGGCGGCCGGGTGGCGGGACGGCGGGCCGGTGGGTGGTCGGCCGCGTGACCGGAGGGGTGATCGGCGGCGCGGGCGGGTGGGTGGTCGGCCGTGAGGGCGGTGGGGTGATCCGGCGTGCGGGCGGGCAGGTGGTCGGCCGTGAGACCGGAGGGTTGATCCGCGGTGCGGGCCGGTGGGTGGTCGGTCGCGTGGTCGGAGGGGTGGTCGGGTGGGTGATCGGCTGTGTGGTCGGGTGGGTGACTGGCCGCGTGGTCGGGTGGATGGTCGCTGGGATGGAGGTGCGGAGGTGATCGATCGAACGGTGGCCGTCCGGCGGCCGTCGCTGTTCCGCCGAGTCGCCGGTGAGAACTCGACGGTGCGCAGGCTGGATGCCCTGATGCTGGTCGCGGTGGCCGGGCTGTGCGTGATCGGCACGCTGCTCGTCTGGTCGTCCACCAGGACCTGGGCCCCGGGCTCGACGGGGCTGGTCAAGAAGCACGTCTTCAACGAGATGATCGGGATCATCCTGTGCGCGATCGTGGCGACGGTCGACCATCGCGCGATGCGCGCGTACGCGCCGCTCGTGTTCCTGGTGTCGCTGATAGGGCTGGGGCTGGTCATCACGCCGCTGGGTGCGACGATCAACGGGTCGCACTCGTGGATCCTGCTCGGTGGCGGGTTCGCGGTGCAGCCGTCGGAGTTCGCCAAGGTCGGGCTGCTGCTGATCATCGCGATGCTGCTCGCGCAGCCGGCCGAGGGCAGTGATCGGCCGCGCGCGCTGGACATATGGCTGGCGCTCCTCGCCTCGGGGGTCACGATGGGGCTGGTGATGCTCCAGCCGGACCTCGGGACGGCGCTGGTGCTGGCGGTGATCACGGCCGCCGGGCTGATCATCGCGGGGGTGCGCAAACGGTGGATCGCGGCGCTGACGCTGGTGGCGGCCGGCGGGGTGTTCTCGGTGTTC
This sequence comes from Nonomuraea sp. NPDC051941, assembly GCF_044593615.1. Lineage (NCBI taxonomy): Bacteria > Bacillati > Actinomycetota > Actinomycetes > Streptosporangiales > Streptosporangiaceae > Nonomuraea > Nonomuraea sp. NPDC051941. The sequence goes on along the minus strand of NZ_JBIUCF010000038.1, from coordinate 134,369 downwards.
TACTTCCAGCTGCTCGAGCCGTACCAGGTGGCCCGGTTTACGGCGTTCGTCGATCCGAGCGTCGATCCGCGCGGGGTGGGCTACAACAGCACGCAGTCGATGATCGCGATCGGCTCCGGGCAACTCCTGGGAAAGGGGCTGCTGGGCGGCGGGCAGACGACCGGGCGGTTCGTGCCCGAGCAGCACACCGACTTCATCTTCACGGTGGCGGGGGAGGAGTTCGGGTTCCTCGGGTCGGTCACGGTGGTGCTGCTGCTCGGGGTGGTGCTGCTGCGCGGGCTGAAGATCGCCAGGCAGTGCGACGACAGGTTCGGGACGTTGGTCGCGGGCACGATCGTTTGCTGGTTCGCGTTCCAGACGTTCATCAATGTGGGCATGACGATCGGGATCATGCCGATCACGGGGCTTCCGCTGCCGTTCGTGTCGTATGGCGGTACGGCCACGTTCGCGAATCTCATTGCGATTGGGCTTCTCCAAGCCATCAGGGTGCGAAGACAGTCGTTTAATTAGAGACATGTTCTTGGCTTATTGCGATGAGTGCGAGGAGCGCTTTCTGCTGCCCGCGAACCACGTCGTCGGCGTGCACAATCTGGCGAGCGGCGTGATCGCCGTCGAGCTGACCTGCTACGAAGGGCACCGCCTCCTGGTGCTCATCGGCAACGACATCGACATCCCTGGACCTGCCACCGTCTGAGCGCCGCTACCCTGGACCGTATGTCTGTCGAGTCGGTGTTCCCCCGCCTGGAAGCGCTACTGCCCAAGGTGCAGAAGCCCATCCAGTACGTCGGGGGTGAGCTCAACTCGACCGTCAAGGACTGGGACTCCGCCGACGTGCGGTGGGCGCTGATGTACCCGGACGCCTACGAGGTCGGGCTGCCCAACCAGGGTGTGGCGATCCTCTACGAGATCCTCAACGAGCTGCCCGCCACGCTGGCCGAGCGCACCTACGCGGTGTGGCCGGATCTCGAGGCGCTCATGCGGGCCGAGGGCGTCCCGCAGTTCACCGTCGACGCGCACCGGCCGGTGCGCGCCTTCGACGTGCTCGGGGTGTCCTTCTCGACCGAGCTGGGCTACACCAACATGCTCAACGCGCTCGATCTGGCGGGCATCCCGCTGCTGGCCGTGGACCGGGGTGAGGACGACCCGATCGTGCTCGCCGGCGGCCACGCGGCCTTCAACCCGGAGCCGATCGCCGACTTCCTCGACGCGGCCGTGCTCGGCGACGGAGAGCAGATCTCCATCGCCATCTCCGAGGTCATCCGCGAGTGGAAGGCCGAGGGCAGACCCGGCGGGCGGGACGAGCTGCTCATGCGGCTCGCCGAGTCCGGCGGGGTATATATCCCGAAATTTTACGATGTGGACTACCACCCGGACGGTCGCATCAAGCGCGTCGCCCCCAACAGGGCCGACGTGCCGTGGCGGGTGCACAAGCACACCGTGATGGACCTCGACGAGTGGCCCTACCCGAAGAAGCCGCTGGTCCCGCTGGCCGAGACCGTGCACGAGCGGTTCAGTGTGGAGATCTTCCGCGGCTGCACCCGTGGCTGCAGGTTCTGCCAGGCGGGCATGATCACGCGCCCGGTGCGGGAGCGCTCGATCACCACCATCGGGGCGATGGTCGAAAACGGCATCAAGGAGTCCGGCTTCAACGAGGTCGGTCTGCTGTCGCTGTCGTCGGCCGACCACTCCGAGATCGGTGACGTCGCCAAGGGCCTGGCCGACCGCTACGAGGGCACCAACACCTCGCTCTCGCTGCCGTCCACCAGGGTCGACGCGTTCAACATCGACCTGGCCAACGAGTTCTCCAGGAACGGCAGGCGTTCCGGCCTGACGTTCGCGCCGGAGGGCGGCTCCGAGCGCATGCGCAAGGTGATCAACAAGATGGTCACCGAGGAAGACCTGATCCGCACCGTCACCACGGCCTATTCGCAGGGGTGGCGGCAGGTCAAGCTCTACTTCATGTGCGGCCTGCCCACCGAGCAGGACGAGGACGTGCTGGGCATCGCCGACCTGGCCAAGAAGGTCATCCAGGCGGGCCGCGAGGCGACCGGCAGCCGCGACATCCGCTGCACGGTCTCCATCGGCGGCTTCGTGCCCAAGCCGCACACGCCGTTCCAGTGGGCCGGACAGGCCGATCACGAGACCGTCGACCGACGGCTCAAGCAGCTGCGCGACTCGCTCAGAGGCGACAAGCAGTACGGCAGAGCCATCGGCTTCCGCTACCACGACGGCAAGCCCTCGATCGTGGAGGGCCTGCTCTCGCGCGGCGACCGCCGGGTCGGCGCCGTGATCCGCGCCGTCTGGGAGGACGGCGGCAGGTTCGACGGCTGGAGCGAGCACTTCTCCTACGAGCGCTGGATGGCGGCCGCCGAGAAGGCGGGCGTCGACGTCGACTGGTACACCACGCGCGAGCGGGCGGAGAACGAGGTCCTGCCATGGGACCACCTCGACGCCGGGCTCGACCGCGAGTGGCTCTGGCAGGACTGGCAGGAGGCCGTCTCGGGCGGCGAGGTCGAAGACTGCCGCTGGACTCCTTGCTACGACTGCGGCGTCTGCCCGACGATGGGCACGGAAATTCAGATCGGCCCCACGGGGCGAAAACTCCTTCCTCTTACGGTGGTCTAGCGCGCTCAGTGGGCAGCCGGTGCCTCGGCGTACACGTACACGCGCCAGGGCGGCTTATCCTGAGACGAAGGAACTCTTACAAGGGAAGGACGACAAGCTCTGAAACCTGTTCCCGAAGGGCCTCCGCCCGCGCCCACGGTGCAGCGCCTTCGCGTGCGCTACGCCAAGCGCGGCCGCCTGCGCTTCACCAGCCACCGCGACATTTCGCGGGCCGTTGAGAGAGCGGTTCGCCGTGCCGGCATACCGGTGGCCTACAGCGCAGGCTTCTCGCCCCACCCGAAGATTTCCTACGCGGGCGCGGCGCCGACCGGCGTCGCCAGCGAAGCCGAATATCTCGAGATCGGTGTCACCACGCCGTGCGATCCCGAGCAGGTGAGACAGGACCTGGACGGGTCGCTGCCGCCGGGGCTCGATGTGCTCGACGTTGTGACAGCGGGCCCGGGTGGGCTGGCTGACCGCTTGGAGGTCTCCGACTGGGAGGTGCGGCTGCCCGGTGCCGATCGCGAGCTCGCCGAGGTGGCGGCGGAGAAGTTTCTCGCGGCAGGCGCTGTGGAGGTCGAACGCCTCACCAAGAAGGGCCCCCGTCGCTTCGACGCGCGGGAGGCCGTCCTGGGGCTCACGGTGTCCGAGGGAACAGACAGAACTGCAGCTCAGGTGCTCGGAGGGCCGTGTGTCATACTGCGCATGGTTGTTCGGCACATGACGCCTGCCGTTCGACCCGACGATGTGCTCACAGGGCTGCGCCTTGTGGCTGACTTCGCGCCGCCGGTTCCCCCCGAGGTGACCAGGCTGGCGCAGGGGCCGCTCGACGTCAGCACTGGTGCGCTTGCCGATCCGCTCGACCTGGACCGCGACACCACGCGCGGCGGCGAGGCGGGACCGGCGAGTGAGCACGTCGCCGGTTGAGGAGGTGCCCCGCGCGAGCGGGGCACGACCGCTGACAGGACTTGGCGCCGACACCCCCACCTCGGGGGCGTTGGCGGACAACGAGACACGAGGGCTCCTGCGCGGCGCGGCGACGCGCCCGGGAGCTGACGGGAGAGCGCCCGCATGCTCGAGAACGAGCCCAACGCCGGGGCCATTGGCCCTGACGGGGAGACAATTGAACAGCCAGAGGTGACCCCACGTCGCCGCTCCGCCAGCCGCCCGGCGGGTCCGCCGCCGGAGCCGGAGGAGCCTGCCCACGTTCCGGTCACCACTGCGGCGGCGCAGACCGCGCCGTCGGTGGCTGACGTACAACCGGTGCAGAGCACCGCCGCGCAGCGCGCGGCGGGAGAGCCCGCGCCTCAGATCCGCACCGCCGCGCCCGAGCCGGAGGCCGCTGCGGCGACCGCGCCGGAGAGCCCGGTCGAGGCGGCCGTGGCGGAGACCGTTGCTGGGACCGTGGCCGAGGCCGAGACCGAGGAGAAGCCCAAGAGGACCACGCGGACCCGGTCCACCGCCACGACGACGCGACGCCGTACGACGAAGAAGGCCGCCGAGGCCGAAGCCGAGGCTGCCCCCGTGGTGGAGGAGCCGCCCGCTGAGGCCGCCGAGCCGGTGAAGCGGCGCAGGACGCGCAAGAAGGTGGAAGAGCCCGTCGAGGAGGCCGTCGCAGGCGCTGTGGGGGCGGTGGCCGACTCCGAGAAGGCCGCCGCGAGCGAGGGCCTGGCCGGCAAGGCCGCGACGACGGCGCCGACCGCCGAGGCGGCGCCCGCCGGTGGCGCCGAGGCTGTGCGTGCCGGTGGTGTCCAGGCGGCTGCCGAGGATGAGGACATCCTTGAGAGCCTGCCCGACAACGAGCCCCTCGATGACGAGCCCGCGGGCGAGGACCTCGACGAGGAGCCCGCACGGGCGAGCCTGCTGTCCGACCCGTTCGGGTTCGCCGCGCGCACGCCGGCGGAGCCCGGCACCGCGTTCCAGCGGCCGGCGGCCATCTTCGCGCCGCTGTTCCAGGCGCCCGACCCCAGCCAGGCCAAGCCCGCCGTCACCCGGCGGGCCGAGGCGCCGCAGCCCGCTCCCGAGCCCGAGGAGGTCGAGGAGCCGGTCGACGAGTCCGCGGTAGAGGACGAGACCGACCTCGACACCTCCGACGAGCAGGAGGAGGAAGAGGGCGCGGGCCGTCGCCGCCGTCGCAGGCGGGGCGGCCGGGGCCGCGGCAAGTCGCGCGAGCGTGACGAGGGTGAGGAAGGCGACGAGCAGGACGAGGAGTCCGAGGAGGAGCAGGCCGAGGAGGGCGCCGCTCACGACGATGAGTCCTCGACCTCGCGCCGCCGCCGTCGCCGTCGCCGCCGGGGCTCCGAGGAGGGCGCCGAGCCGGCCAGCGACGACCCGCCGAACACGGTGGTGCGCATCCGCGCGCCGCGTGCGGGCCGCAGCAGCGGGCTGGAAACCGCGACCGACGGTGTGCAGAGCGTGCGCGGCTCCACCCGCCTCGAGGCCAAGAAGCAGCGCCGCCGCGAGGGGCGCGAGCTGGGCCGCAGGCGTCCGCCGATCATCACGGAGTCGGAGTTCCTGGCCCGCCGCGAGTCCGTCGACCGGATGATGGTGGTACGCCGCCAGGGCGACCGTACGCAGATCGCGGTCCTGGAGGACGGCGTGCTCGTCGAGCACTACGTCAACCGCGAGGCCAGCCAGTCCTACGTCGGCAACGTCTACCTCGGCAAGGTTCAGAACGTGCTGCCCTCGATGGAGGCGGCGTTCGTGGACATCGGCAAGGGCCGCAACGCCGTCCTGTACGCCGGTGAGGTCAACTTCGACACCGCCGGGCTGGAGGGCCAGCCCAAGCGCATCGAGGCGGCGCTGAAGTCGGGCCAGTCGGTGCTCGTACAGGTCACGAAGGACCCGATCGGGCACAAGGGCGCCCGGCTCACGTCCCAGATCAGCCTGCCCGGCCGATACCTCGTCTACGTGCCGGACGGGTCGATGACCGGCATCAGCCGCAAGCTGCCCGACAAGGAGCGCACGCGGCTCAAGAGCATCCTGAAGAAGGTCATGCCGGAGAACGCCGGCGTGATCGTGCGTACCGCCGCGGAGGGCGCCTCCGAGGACGAGCTGGCGCGTGACGTGGCCCGCCTGTCGGCCCAGTGGGAGAGCATCCAGAAGAAGGCCAAGTCGGCCAGCCCGCCCGAGCTGCTGTCCGCGGAGCCCGATCTCACGATCCGGGTCGTGCGCGACGTCTTCAATGAGGACTTCACCTCGCTGATCGTGCAGGGCGCCGACGCCTGGGACACGGTGGACGACTACGTCAAGTACGTCGCGCCGCACCTGGGCGAGCGCCTGGCGCGGTGGGACGGCGACCAGGGTGACGTGTTCGAGCACTACCGGATCGACGAGCAGCTCGGCAAGGCGCTCGAGCGCAAGGTCTGGCTGCCCAGCGGCGGCTCGCTGGTGATCGACCGTACCGAGGCGATGACCGTCGTCGACGTCAACACCGGCAAGTTCACCGGGCAGGGCGGCAATCTCGAGGAGACCGTCACCCGGAACAACCTCGAGGCGGCCGAGGAGATCGTGCGCCAGCTCAGGCTGCGCGACATCGGCGGCATCATCGTGATCGACTTCATCGACATGGTGCTGGAGTCCAACCGCGACCTGGTGCTGCGGCGGCTGCTGGAGTGCCTGGCCCGCGACAGGACCAAGCACCAGGTGGCCGAGGTCACCTCGCTGGGCCTGGTCCAGATGACGCGTAAGCGGGTCGGACAGGGGCTGCTGGAGGCCTTCTCCACGCCGTGCGAGTGCTGCAACGGGCGTGGCCTGCTCGTCTCCACGGAGCCGGTCGAGCCCAAGCCCGAGCCGCGCGGCACGCAGGGGAAGATGGCCATCGAGAAGGCGGTCTCCGACAAGGTTTCCGCGGCCAAGGACACCTCGAGCCGTGATACGGTGACCGGTGCGCTTGAAGACGTCCCGACTGAGGACGACCAGGCCAGCCAGACTTCCGGCAGAGGGCGGCGACGCTCGCGCCGAGCCAAGTCGGCCGAGTAGTTCTCGGCAGGCTTCCGACGTTCCGTCCGGTTCGCCTAGGGGACCGTTAATCCGGTACCCTGGTGTATCGGTGCGTCAGGTGACGTGCCCTGTTGGCGCGCTTACTCGGTTCGTCGGTTTGAGACAGGCCGAATGACAGGCGCAGCATTCGGCGGCCGCCTCTCGATGAGGCGGCTGATGTACGAGACAACAGTGAGTCAGAAGGGTTCCGCGGTGTACGCGATCGTTCGTTGCGGCGGCAGGCAGCAGAAGGTCTCCGTCGGTGACGTCCTCGAGGTGGACAAGGTCGCCGGCGAGGTCGGCTCTTCGGTTTCGCTGCCGACGGTGCTCGTCGTCAACGACGGCGATGTGACCACGGAGGCGGGCAAGTTCACGGTCAGCGCCGAGATCCTCGGTGAGACCAAGGGCCCGAAGATCCGGATCCTCAAGTACAAGAACAAGACCGGTTACAAGAAGCGCCAGGGTCACCGTCAGCGGTACACCCAGGTGAAGATCACCGGTATCGAGCAGGCCTGAACGGGAGTTTGAGAGATGGCACACAAGAAGGGCGCGTCGTCCACCCGGAACGGTCGTGACTCCAACGCTCAGCGCCTGGGCGTCAAGCGCTTCGGCGGCCAGCTGGTCAACGCGGGCGAGATCATCGTCCGTCAGCGTGGCACCCACTTCCACCCCGGCGACAACGTGGGGCGTGGCGGCGACGACACGCTGTTCGCGCTGGCGGCCGGGCACGTGCAGTTCGGTGTCAAGCGCGGCCGGCGGGCCGTGAGCATCGTTCCCGTCGCGGAGTAGGGGTTCTTCCTCTCCGTAGACCTTGGGTTTTCTTGCCAAAGGGGTGGATCGCGGTGTCGATCCGCCCCTTTGCTTTTGGCTGACTTCCGCCGGTGGGCGGTGTGTGTGGAGGAGTGCAGAGTGCCGGACTTTGTGGACCAGGTGGTCCTTCATATCGGTGCCGGTGACGGGGGAAACGGGTGCGCCTCCATCCACCGGGAGAAGTTCAAGCCGCTCGGCGGCCCGGACGGCGGCAACGGCGGCCGGGGCGGTGACGTCGTCCTCGAGGTCGACCCCAACACGGCGACGCTGCTCGATTACCACCGCCGGCCGCACCGCAAGGCCGAGAACGGCAAGCAGGGGCAGGGTTCCAACCGGGACGGGGCCAACGGGCCGGACGTGATCCTGCCGGTGCCCAACGGCACCGTGGTGAAGAACGCCTCCACGGGTGAGGTGCTGGTCGACCTCGTGGGTGTCGGCACGCGGTACGTCATCGCCGAGGGCGGGCACGGCGGCCTGGGTAACGCCGCCCTCGCCACGACCAGGCGGAAGGCACCCGGGTTCGCGCTGCTCGGGGAGCCCGGGGACGCGCTCGACGTCATGCTGGAGCTCAAGAGCGTGGCGGACGTGGCGCTGGTCGGGTTCCCGAGCGCCGGCAAGTCCTCGCTGATCGCCGCCCTGAGCGCGGCCAAGCCCAAGATCGCGGACTATCCGTTCACGACCCTGATCCCCAACCTGGGGGTGGTGACCGCGGGGGAGACCGTGTTCACCGTCGCCGACGTGCCCGGTCTGATCCCCGGGGCCTCGCAGGGGAAGGGGCTCGGGCACGAGTTCCTGCGGCACGTCGAGCGGTGCGACATGCTCGTGCACGTCATCGACTGCGCCACCATGGAGCCCGGGCGCGACCCGATCACGGACTACGAGGTCATCGAGTCGGAGCTGCACGCGTACGGGAAGCTGGAGGACCGGCCCCGGCTGGTCGTGCTGAACAAGGCGGACGTGCCCGACGCGCGGGAGCTGGCCGAGCTGGTCAGGCCCGAGTTCGAGGCGCGGGGGCTGCGGGTGTTCACGATCTCCGCCGCCACCCATGACGGGCTGCGGGAGCTCACGTACGCGATGGGCGAGTGGGTCGCCGCGGCCAGGGCCCAGAAGCCGGTCGAGGAGCCCACCAGGCTGGTCATCAGGCCCAAGCAGCTCGGCGAGGCCGGGTTCCGGGTGCGGCGGGTCAACGAGAACCTGTTCCAGATCACCGGTGAGAAGCCGGAGCGGTGGATCAGGCAGACGGACTTCACCAATGACGAGGCCGTGGGCTACCTCGCCGATCGGCTCGAACGGCTCGGCGTGGAGGCGGAGCTGGCCAAGGCCGGCGCCACCGCCGGCGCCGAGGTGGTCATCGGGTCGATGGAGGGCGGCTACGTCTTCGACTGGCAGCCCACGCTCAGCGCCGAGTCCGTACGGCAGGGCCCGCGAGGGTCCGACAACCGCCTCTGACAGGAGCGCCACGGGCGCAGGACGGCTTCGGCGTCGATGACCTGAGCGCCGGGCCGGCCGGCGTTGACCCTCCCTGAACCGCGGCGCGTGGAGGTGGCCGTCGTCATGCGCCGGGGGGCGGGTCTTCGGGCCGTATCCCGCCGGGCTCCGGGAGCGAAGGGCTCTCGGGGCTCGGATAGGCTGCCAGACGTGCGGGAACAGATCAGCTCAGCGTCGAAGGTCGTTGTCAAGGTCGGCTCCTCCTCGCTCACCACCCCCCAGGGCACGATCGACGTCGATCGGGTCGACGCCCTTGTGGACGTGCTGGCGGCGCGGCGCCGTACGGGGACCCAGATCGTCCTGGTCTCCTCCGGGGCGATCGCGGCGGGCCTCGGCCCGCTCGGGCTGACCGCGCGACCACGCGACCTGGCCACCCAGCAGGCGGCGGCGTCCGTCGGGCAGGGTGTGCTCGTCGCCCGCTACACCTCCTCCTTCGCCCGCTACTCCCTCCGCGTGGGCCAGGTGCTGCTGACCGCCGACGACATGATGCGGCGCGCCCACCACGCCAACGCCCAGCGCACGCTCGCGCGCCTGCTGGAGCTGGGCATCGTGCCCATCGTCAACGAGAACGACACCGTGGCCACCGACGAGATCCGCTTCGGCGACAACGATCGGCTGGCGGCGCTGGTGGCGCACCTGATCCACGCCGACGCGCTCGTCCTGCTGTCGGACGTCGACGCCCTGTACGACGGCCCGCCGAGCCGCAGCGGCTCCCAGCGCCTGTCGGAGATCCGCGGGCCGGAAGACCTGGTCGGCGTCGAGCTCGGGAAGAACGGCGCGGCGGTGGGCACCGGCGGCATGGTGACCAAGGTGCAGGCCGCCAGGATCGCCACGGGGGCGGGCGTTCCCGTGGTGCTCACGGCGGCCGCTCACGCCGCCCAGGCGCTCGGCGGAGCCGATGTCGGCACCTACTTCCACCCGGGGGGCCGCCATCCCGGCACGCGGCTGCTGTGGCTCGCGCACGCCACCACCGGGCGCGGCCGCCTCCACCTCGACCAGGGGGCAGTGGAGGCCATCGTGGGGAGGCGCAAGTCGCTGCTGCCCGCGGGGGTGACGTCGGTGGAGGGTGAGTTCGCGGCGGGCGATCCGGTGGATCTGTGCGGGCCGCAGGGGCTCGTGGTGGCTCGCGGGCTGGTCAACTTCGACGCCACCGAGATCCCGGGCCTGCTCGGCCGCTCCACCAGGGAGCTGGCCAGCGCGCTCGGTCCGGAATATGAGCGTGAGCTGATCCACCGTGACGACATCGTCATACTGGAAGCTCACAACTAGTCCCCATCCCTAGGGCGACGAGCGTGCTGGGAACGTAGGGAGCGGAGCGTAGCCATGAGCACAGAGTTCTTGAAGGTCGCCCAGGCGGCGCGAGAGGCCGCCGCCGAGCTGGCCCCGCTGCCGCGGGCGCCGAAGGACCGGGCGCTGCGTGCCGTGGCCGATGCCCTGGTCGCGCACGCGGCGGAGATCGTCGAGGCCAACGCCAAGGACGTCGAGCAGGCCAGGGCGCAGGGCACGTCCGAGGCGATGATCGACCGGCTGCGGCTCGACGAGGCCAGGGTCGGCGCCATCGCCGAGGCCGTGCGCCAGGTGGCCGACCTGCCCGACCCGGTCGGCGAGGTCGTCCGCGGCGCCACCCTGCCCAACGGGCTGGAGCTGCGCCAGCTCAGGGTGCCGCTCGGCGTCATCGGCATCATCTACGAGGGTCGCCCCAACGTCACCGTCGACGCCGCCGCGCTCTGCCTCAAGAGCGGAAACGCGGTGCTGCTCAGGGGCTCCTCCAGCGCCTACTCCTCCAACACGGCCCTGGTGAAGGTCATGCAGGACGCGCTGGAGGGCACCGAGGTGCCCGCCGGAGCCGTCCAGCTCGTGCCGGGGCAGACCCGCGACTCGGTCAAGGAGCTCATGCGCGCCCGCGGCCTGGTCGACGTGCTGATCCCGCGCGGCGGCGCCTCGCTGATCAACTCGGTGGTGGAGGAGTCCACGGTGCCGGTGATCGAGACCGGCGTCGGCAACTGCCACGTCTACGTGGACGCCGAGGCCGACGTCGACCTGGCCGTGCAGATCCTGGTCAACGCCAAGGCGCAGCGGCCGTCGGTGTGCAACGCGGCCGAGACGTTCCTCGTCCACGAGGACGTCGCCGACGCGTTCGTGCCGCGGGCGCTGGCGGCGCTCGCCGAGGCGGGCGTGACCGTGCACGGTGACGAGCGCATCGCCGGGCACGGCTCCGGCGTCGTGCCCGTCACCGAGGACGACTTCTACGCCGAATACCTCTCGCTCGACATCGCCGCCGGGGTCGTCGGCTCGCTGGAGGAGGCGGTGGCCCACATCAGGAAGTACGGCTCCGGCCACACCGACGCCATCGTCACCAGGTCGCAGCGGGCGGCGCGCAGGTTCGTGGCGCTGGTCGACTCGGCGGCCGTGGCGGTCAACGCCTCGACGAGGTTCACCGACGGCGGGGAGTTCGGGTTCGGGGCGGAGATCGGCATCTCCACGCAGAAGCTCCACGCGCGCGGCCCGATGGGGCTGCCCGAGCTCACCTCCACCAAGTGGATCTACACCGGTGAGGGGCATTTGCGCACGTCAGAGGGCACGGTGGTGGCCGGTTGATCGGCGTGTCGGCCTGACCGGCGCCGTGGAGCGCAGGTTGACTGAGAGGCATGGAGATTGTCATCGCCCTTGTCTTCTCGGCGGCCGTGCTGTTCGGCGCCGACCGGTTGCTGCTCTGGCTCGAGAGCCGCGGACACGTCCACTGGCGCAGGAAGGGGCGCAGGCAACTGTCGGACGAGCCCACGGCCCGGCTCGACAGCATGCTCTCCGACCACACTCGCCGATAATCCTTCGGCGTGCCTCAAGCGCCGACAGGGGTCCCAGCGCTAAGGTTAGGTCCCTTATGGGCGGGCCGGGCGGGGAGAGACGGTGAGCAAGCTCGGCAAGATCGGGCCGTACACCCTGGTCGAGCGGCTCGGTCGCGGCGGCATGGGCGAGGTCTACCTCGCGACCACCCGCCGGGGCGAGAGCGTCGCTCTCAAGGTGCTGCACGACCTGGCCGAGGATGAGACCTCCCGTGTCCGGCTGGAGCGCGAGGTCCGGGCGCTGCGCAGGGTCGAGAGCCCGTACGTGGCCAAGGTGCTCGACGCCGACCTGAGCTGTGCCCGCCCGTACCTGGTCATGGAGTACATCGAGGGCGCCACGCTCCTCGACCGCGTCCGCCAGAACGGCGCACTCGACGTGTCCGACCTCGTGGACCTGGCCCAGGGCATCGCCGCGGCCCTGGCGATCATTCACGCGGCCGGGGTCGTGCACCGGGATCTCAAGCCGGGCAACATCATCATGGGCTCCGAGGGGCCCGTGCTCATCGACTTCGGCATCGCGCAGGTGCTCGACGCGACCCGGCTCACCATGACCGGCACGTTCCTCGGCACGCCCGGCTACACCGCGCCGGAGATCTTCGCCGACGAGCAGGTCGACTCGCCCGCCGACGTGCACGCCTGGGCGGCGACGGTGGCGTTCGCGGCGACGGGGCGGCCGACGTTCGGGCGGGGGACGGCCGAGGCGCAGATGTACGCGGTGCTGAACGGGCAGGCCGACCTCAAGGGCGTGCCCGTGGAGCTGCTGCCGCTGGTACGCGCCGCGCTCAACAGGGAACCGGGCAAGCGCCCCACGGCGGCGTTGCTGGCCGATCGGCTGTCGCGGCTGGCCAGAGCCACCAGCGCGGCCGAGCCGGAGCCCGCTGCCGGGTCCTCGGAGGAGACCAAGGCAGGCCGCGCCACCCCTGAGGAAAAATCCGCCCGGAGTCGGGCGAACACGGACAGTAAGGTGCCCGCACCGCGCACCCGTGCGAACCCCGAAACGAAAGGCTCGCCAGTCCGCGCCGACGGCAAGGGCGCCGCGGCGCGCAGCCGTACCGGCACGGATGGGAAGGGCGCCGCGGTCCGCAGCCGCACGGAGGTGCCCGCGCCGCGCGGGCGCACGGGCGCGGCGGACGGGAAGTCCGCTCTCGCGCGCTCCAAGATGACCGCGCCGCGCCAGCGTGCGGCGGCGGCCGTCCGGAGCCGGCCTCAGGTGCGCAGGAAGGCCGGGCTCAGGGCAGAGTCGACCACCACGCTGCCCGCGGGCAACGGCGCCCTGCTGATGCTGGCCGTGCTCGCGGTGCCGTGCGTGGTGACCTCGGTGATCTGGCCGATCGCCTCCATCGCGATCACCACGGTGTTCGTGGTGCTGACCAGGACGCTCTGGATGAGCCACTGGCTGGTCAGAAACCGCAGCTCGCGGCGTACGCGGGTGGCGCTGCGCGTGCTGCTCTTCCCGGTCGCCCTGGTCGGGGCGGCCGCCACCGCCGGCGTGTGGCCGGGCGTGCCGGTCGCGCTGGCGTCGGGCGGCGCGCTCTGGGTGACCGGCGGCGGAGTGATCGACTCCGACTGGTGGCAGCAGCCCGCGCCCGTGACGGTGGCGGGCGTGGTGTTCGGGATGCTGTGCGGTGGTTTCGCCGGGCGCGAGATCGAGCGGATCGGGCATCGGCTGCCCGATCTGCGCAGGGAAGGGCTGCGCGCACTGGCCGTGCTGGGCGGGTTCGTCGCCCTGTGCGCGGCCGCCGTGCGCGCTATCGCTCTCCTGCTCTGACCTGCCGCTCTCCAAGGCAGGCCGAAGCTGCCCCTCGGGGTTCGGAACCCGCCGCTCGTCGCCGATCGCGGTGGGTTTCGCGGCCGATCAAGCTGATCGGCCGCGTACGGCGGTGCGGCCGGTCAGCCCTGGCCGCCGTCGCGGCGCGAGAAGCGGTTGAAGATGCGCTCGCCCGCGTTGACCGCGCCCTCGGCCACGTCGCGCAGGACGCCGATGAACGGGTCCTGCGACTGGGACCAGGACGCGCGGTAGGACTCGGCCGCGGCCTTGATCTCGTCGGTCACTCGTGCGTTGGGGTCGTCCTCCCTGCGCGGGTAGTCCCCGCCCAGGATGCGCTCGTACTCGCCGCTGCGCTGCCACTTGTCCAGCTCGGCCACGCGCACCACCGCGAACGGGTGGGTCGTGCCGAGCAGGTTGAGCACCTTGAGGAAGCCGTCGCGAAGGTCGCCCGCGGTGTCGTATTCCTGGTACTGCTCCAGGAACGCCTCGATGTTCATCTCGTGGGTGTAGTCGCCGCCGGCGAGCTTCATCAGCGCCCGCTTGGCCGCCTCGGGGTCCTGGCCGACGAGCAGGCCGCCGCGGTCGGAGGACAGCTCCGACTTGCGGTACCACTCCTCCAGGCCCGCGACGATCGCGCGCAGGCCGATGTAGCCGAGCGGGATCCAGGCGACGCGGGTGGCGAGGCGGGTGAGGATGTCGAGCATCGTCCGGTAGACCGCGTGTCCCGACAGGATGTGGGCGGTCTCGTGGCCGATGACGAAGCGCTGCTCCTCCTCGTTCATGAGGTTGAGCAGGCCGGTGGTCACGACGATGAACGGGTCGTCGAAGCCGATGGCCTTGGCCTGGACCTGCGGATCCTGCTGGATGTAGATCTCGGGGATCCGGTGCAGGTCGAGCGTGTAGGCGGCGTCGCGGCCCATGTCGTAGATGGAGCGGAACTGGGTCTCGCTCACGCGTACGGCAGACGCCAGGTACATCAGGCGCAGCCGGCGCTCGCTGATGAGGCCGGACATCTGCTTGAGAACCGTGTCGAACCCACTCAACTTACGCAGAGCGACCAGGGCGGACCGGTCTGCGGGGTGTTCGTAGGCTCGGGACGAGATGCCGGGCAGTTGGACGCGGTTGCGGTCCGGGGTGGTCGTCATGCCCGGCATGCTACGTCCGCAACGGGAGTGATGCGCGGTCATCACCAAGGGGGGTGCCATCATGTTGTGGTACAAGGTCCGCGTAAGGTCCGTTTCATGATGAATGCACCTGGTGTGCAGGGGAAGCGGCGAGTCGGAGTGATGGGTGGGACGTTCGATCCCATCCACCATGGCCACTTGGTGGCCGCCAGCGAGGTGGCCCACCACTTCGACCTGGACGAAGTCGTGTTCGTGCCGACCGGGCGGCCGTACCAGAAGGCCGAGCGCGAGGTGTCGGCCGCGGAGGACCGCTATCTGATGACGGTCATCGCGACCGCGTCCAATCCCCGGTTCTCGGTGAGCAGGGTGGACGTGGATCGCCCTGGGCCGACGTTCACCATCGATACTTTGCGTGATATTTCGGAAATTTACGGTCCTGGGGTTGAGCTGTATTTCATCACCGGCGCGGACGCGCTCGGCGCCATCCTGGACTGGCAGAACGCGGACGAGCTGTTCGAGCTGGCCCATTTCGTCGGCTGTACCCGTCCGGGGCACACGCTCCACGATCCCGGGCTGCCGGAGGGGCGGGTGACGTTGCTGGAAATTCCCGCACTGGCCATCTCGTCGTCCGAGTGCCGGCAACGTGTCGCCAAGGGAGAGCCGATTTGGTATCTGGTGCCGGACGGAATCGTCCAGTACATCAACAAACGGGGGCTGTATCACGCGGAAGGATGACGGCCTCCGTGCCGTAGGTGAGGGGTTTCGGCCCGGAAGGGTACCCTCAACGTATAGGCATGCTGCCGACACAGGAGGACAGACCCGCATCGTGACCGCATCCGACAGATCCGTCCAGCTCGTGCGCATCGCCGCGGAAGCCGCGGCGGACAAGCTGGCCGATGACATCCTCGCATACGACGTGAGCGAACAGCTCGTCATCACCGACGCCTTCCTGCTCTGCTCCGCCACCAACGACCGCCAGGTACGCGCCATCGTCGACGAGATCGAGGAGCGGCTGCGCACCGAGGCCGACGCCAAGCCCGTGCGCCGAGAGGGCGAGCGCGAGGGCCGCTGGGTGCTGCTCGACTACATCGACATCGTCGTGCACGTCCAGCACGAGGAAGACCGCACGTTCTACGCGCTCGAGCGCCTGTGGAAGGACTGCCCGGCCATCTCGCTGCCGGAGAGCGTCATGCAGGCCAACCTCCAGCGGGCACGCGCGTGAGCGGGCTCCCCCATCTCGAGTCCGAGCGTTCCGCATGAGCAAGAGGATCGTCTGCCTCCGGCACGGGCAGACCTTGTGGAACGTCGAGCAGCGATTCCAGGGACACTCCGACATCCCCCTCGACGAGACCGGCATCGCGCAGGCCGCCAGGGCGGCGTCGTTGCTGGCCTCCCTGCGGCCCACCCTGGTCGTCTCGTCCGATCTCCAGCGCGCCAACGACACGGCGCTGGCGCTCGCGCGGGTCGTCGGGCTGGACGTGAGCGTGGACAAGGACCTCCGCGAGCGCGGGGGCGGCGAATGGGAAGGGCTCACGCGCGACGAGATCGCGTCGCGCTGGCCCGAGGAATACGTGGCCTGGGAGGCGCCGGGTGGAGAGCCCGTCGCCGACGTGGCCACCAGAGTGGCCGGCGCCATGCGGCGCTGGGCGGCCAAGCTCGACGACGACGGCCTGCTGGTCGTGGCCTCCCACGGGGCCGCGCTGCGGCTCGGGATCTGCGAGCTGCTCGGGCTGCCCGAGCAGCTCTGGCCGGCGCTGGGCGGGCTGGGCAACTGCTCGTGGTCGGTGTTGCAGGAGGGGCGCAGAGGATGGCGGTTGCTGGAGCACAACGCCGGGACGCTGCCTGAGCCCGTCCGCAGCGACGACCGGCCGGAGGCCGAGGCATAGCGAGTTCGTACGGCTCGGGGGCCGTACGACCAGCGCGCTCCGATTAGGCGAATCGGCGCGGATGGCTATATGCTCTCGGAGCGCCGCAACGGGTGGACTCGGAGCGGTGACCAGGGGCTATAGCGCAGTTGGTAGCGCGCCTCCATGGCATGGAGGAGGTCTGGGGTTCGAATCCCCATAGCTCCACAAGCGGATTCGATCAGCGGCGGTGTCCTTCGGGGCATCGCCGTTTTTGCGCGTTTGGGGCAAGGCCTGGTCAATGATGCCCGTGCTGGAAGTGGACACCGCAAACGATCATGGTGCCGTACTATGGCGTGGTACGCCGAGGTACGATTGAGCCATGGATGCTCCAATACCTCGTTCGACCGAGGTGAGCGTGCGCCAGTTCGTCAACGACTCTGGTGGCGTCACGCGCGGCCTGCGTGAGGGAAAGCGGTACATTCTGACGCTCAACGGCGAGCCGCTCGCCGAAGTGAAGCCGATCAAGCGTCGCCGGTTCGTTCCCACAGCTGAGGCGCAGGCCGTGTTCGCCACCGCCCCGGCTATTGACTGGGACGAGGTACGGGCTGATCTGGACGCGGTGATCGATGACGAGCTACGCGATCCGCTCGACGGGACCGGCCTGTGACCCGGCATGAGCGAGGCGTTCTCGACACGAACATCGTGGCTGCTTTCAAGCTCTTCGATCCCGCCGAACTGCCCGCAGAGTCGGCGATCACCGCAGTCACGCTTGGCGAACTGTCGCGTGGACCGTATGCCACCGACGATCCGGTCAAGCGTGCGGGAAGGGTCGCGGTGCTCCAGTATGCCGAGGCGGCGTTCGGTGATCCGCTGCCGTACGACGCCGAGGCGGCCCGCGTGTTCGGGCAGATCTGTGCCGTCGTGTACATGCAAGGTCGACAGCCACGAAGCCGGACCGCCGGCCTGATGATCGCTGCAACGGCCGCCGGTAACGAGCTGCCGTTGTTCACCGCGAACCCCAAGGACTTCGACGGCCTGGAACGGCTTGTGAACGTGGTCGCTGTGACACGACCTCACGGCGCGACGGGCTAGCCTCGATGAAAGAAGCCCGGCTTCCGTGATGGAGCCGGGCTTTTTGCTGTTCAGGCTTGATCGCTGTGGGCGCCGGTAGGCCGGGATGGCGGGAGATGCTGCTTCCGGGCGTCCTGGTCATCGTGCAGATCCTGCTCTGGGCACCGCACGTCCCAGGGCTTCTCCTGGCCGCGAGCACGGTGATCGCCTTCGCCGCTCTCAGCTGCCGTCGCCTCGCAGCCCCGTGGGCCCTCGGCGGCACGCCGCTGGCGTCGGTGCTGGGCCTCGGCACGATGGGCGGAGCTCTGCTGGGCCTCGGGACGGTCGGTGGCGCTCTGGTGGCGGTGCTGGTTGCCCTGCATTCGCCGGCCGTGCGCCGTACAGCCGGGTTCGCCGCGGCCGGGGGCGTCTGCGCCGTCCTGGTCGTGATCGGGACGGCTCTTGCCGCCGACAGCGACTTCATCCCCGTCGAGGCGCGGACGAGTACCGGCGCACGTTCCCGACGCCACGCTGGTGCCCGTCGCGAACGCGGGTCACGCCATCGCGGGCGGCCGACCCGACGCCTGCACCCGCCTCCTGCGGACCTTCCTGACCGAACGGTAGTGTGCGGGAAAACATGATCGAAAGGTATGAACCTTGGCAGCCTCCCTCGTCGCTTTAGCGCTTGCCTCGTTGCTCACCGCTCCATCCTCCGCACTGCCCGCGTGCCCGCTGATCTTCGGGCACGGCGGTTACCCCACGGGCGCCAACGCCTGGGAGCGGGACCAGGTGCGTCAGCCCAACAACCCCACGGCCATCCGCCGCTACCAGTCCTGGGGCGCGTCAGGCGTCGAGGCCGACCTGCAGCTCACCAAGGACGGCACCAAGGCCGTCATGTGGCACAACACCTCTACCTGGGGCCTGACGGGCACGAAGAAGAACATCACCGACATCTGGTGGGCGGCGGGCGACACCGCGCTCAAGGGCCGGACCATTAACCGCGGCATCTTCGAGGGCGAGACCGTCTACACCTTCCGCGAGTGGCTGGCCGAGATGAAGAGCGCCGGCATGATCGGGCTGGTCGAGATCAAGCCGGAGGCCCGGCAGTCGCTGCTCAACTCCAACGCCGCGATCAAGGCGCGGGCCTGGGCCGAGGTGCTCGACCCCGTCAAGGAGCGCTACCAGTCGCAGGAGATCATCCTGTACTCCCACAACAGCGAGATCGCCGCCGAGCTCAGGAGCCGGGTGAGCGCCGCGGGCATGACCAAGGTGCTGAGTGGCGGGCCCATCTGGCCGGAGGTCACCAAGTGGGAGGAGCCGCCCCCCTCGTGGACGCTGAACGAGAGCGCGTGGCAGGGGGCGCTCGATCGCGGCGCCAAGCGGGTGGCCACCGACTACACGCCCCAGTTCAACGCGTGGCTGAAGGGGAAGTGCCAATGACCCGGTGACGGGTCAGCCTTCGGTGTCGTCCGGTGGCCGATCAGTTGAGGGCGCCGTTACGGGCCTGCCAGCGGGCCCGGTGGCGCTCGGCGGCGTCCTCGGCCAGGGCCGTCGCCGCGGCGGGCACCGGCTCGGCGGCCCAGGAGCCGAGCCGGCTCTCCATCCGGTCCACGAAGGTCACCCCGTGCTCCGTCAGCCGGCCGCTGCTCAGGAGGGTGCGGGTGACCAGGTGGGCCGCCGCCCGCCAGCGGGCGAACTCGGCGCTCGCGCGGATCTCGTCCTCGCCCGACTCGTGCTGCCGCTGCCGCCGCCAGAAGTCCGTCACGCCCAGGTACGCGTACGCGCCCTGGAGCAGCCCGCCGGCGGGTCTGGGGTCCTCGCGCCAGGGCGCGTAGTAGCGGGAGCCGTCGTCGGGTTCGGTCAGCGGCACGATGTCGAGCAGGGCCGAGAGCTTGGCGTGCTGGGCCTCGTGGGTGAGGGTCTCCGCCAGCGTGCGGGGGTCCGGCGGGTCGGAGAGGGCTATGCAGCCGTAGGCGTCGCGCGAGGAGGCGCTGGACGAGCCCGTCGAGGGGGTGGTCAGCGGCGTGAGGACCGTGATGCCGGCCGACACCTCCTCGGCGATCGGCTCGTGGTGGCTCACCAGGAGCTGCCAGGATTCGTCCAGGAGGCGCTGCCAGCGGGCCGCCTCCGCGTCCGTGAGCCGCCCGTGCAGGTCGGTCGCCCCCGGCAGCCGGTGCGGGTCCAGATCGTCGATGAGCACGTTCAGGCTTCTGCCCCGGGACTCGGCGGAGAGGGCGCGCAGCCGCTGCCAGCCGGGGGCGTCGTCGCGGATCTCGACCACCAGGTCGCCCGCGCTCACCTCCGCGCCCTCCGGCCAGCAGTGCACGGTCGCCATGGTCACGCCGCCGGGGAAGGCGACCTGCCCCAGCGACGGCAGCATGGCCCTGCCGGCGAAGACCGGAACGTCCACCTCGCACGTCGTACGGGCGTGGATGGCCGCCGCCGCGGCGAGGGCGGCCAGCTGCTCCGGCGAGCGCCGGGAACGGATCGCGTGGCGGGCCCAGGCGCCGACCGACGGGTGCTGCAGGACCCTGCCGACCGCCTCCGGATGGCTCGTCTGGAGCGTGGCGAGCAGGTCGTAGGCGCGGCGCGTCCGCGCCCAGGAGGTGTGGCCCAGGTCGCGGGCCACGTCCAGGACACCCCTGATGAGCAGCAGGTGCTTGCTGTATTGGGCGGCCTTGAGCCGCCGCACGGCGCCGCCGCCTCCGCCGCCGTTCGCGAGGGCGTCGAACGCGTCCGCCGGGATCCGGTGGTCAGTGAGGTTCATCGGGGATCCTTAGTACGGCGACGGACGTCGGCCTGCACGGTCCGGCCGACGTGCTTGATCAGGCTCAGCAGGTCGGCGCAGTAGACCGAGGGGTTGTGGAAGCCGTTGCCCGCTCTGTAGCGGTGGGCGAACAGACCGCCACCGCAGATCATGCCCACCTCGCACGCGGCGCACTCCGGCGCGGGGTCGAGGCGGGCGATCTGGCGGGCGGCGGTGAAGGGCAGGAGCAGGAGGTCGTCGAAGGAGTCGCGGGCCACGTGCAGCCCGGTGCTCCCGGCGCCCTCGAACGCCGACTTGAGCAGGTCGGACTGCTCGATCTCGCCGTCGGTCTCGATCACGATCATGGCCGCGGGCGAGAGGCCGATCTGCTCGGTGGCCGACTCCCCGCCGAGGAGCAGGTGGATGATCTCGTCGAACAGCCGGACGCGGGTGCCGTGGGACGGGGTGGCGTACCACTGGTCGAAGACGGTCGCCAGCCAGGTCGCGTACGGGGTGTCCGGCGAGCCGGGGACCCTGCCGGGCGGCGGCTCGGACCAGTTGCCGTGGGGGAGCAGGAAGTCGATCAACGGCGGGTCGAAGCCCAGGAGGGCGGTGTAGGTGCCCAGGGGGTCGTTGCGGAGATCGACCGTGCACAGCAGCCCGTGGAACAGGTGCCGGAAGTCCTCGGACGTGAGGAGCTCCAGCGCGGCGGCCACCCGGTGGTAGCTGCCGCGGCCGTCGGCGGTGCGGCGGGAGCGGTCGTGGTCGGCCTGCCCGCCGTCGAGGCTGACCCCGACGCCGATCTCCAGCTCGTCGAAGAGCCTCAGGAAGCGCGCGTCGAGGAGCGTCGCGTTGGTCTGCACGCTGACGTCCACGCGGACCGGCACGGCGGACCTGACGACGCCCACGAGGTCGCGGATGTCGTCGTGGCCGGCCAGGAGCGGCTCACCGCCGTGCAGGATCACGTCGACGCTGTCGAGATCGTGCGCCTTGGCGTGTTCGGCGATCCTGCCCGCGGTGGCCTCGACCGTTTCCCGAGACATACGTTTTGGGCGAAATCTCCAGCTTTGATCCGCCATTTCGTACATGTAGCAATATGTGCATGACAAATCACATCTGCTATGTACTTTCAGGATGAACTGTCGGAACGGCGTCGGCCGCCAGCCGCGGACCAGCAGCGCGTCGACGTCCAATGTCGCTGGCCACTCTGACACCGCGGATCAGCCTCCACATTGAGACTTGCGAGGTGCCCAGCATATGACGTCATTCTGATAGTCGAAGCATCTCGTTGGCCCTGTCGAGCGCCTCGTCGGTGAGCAGGGGAAAGATGCCGTGAACCACGGCCGCGGCGGCTCGGGGAGTGCCCGAACGGTGAAATGCCTCAGCTAGTGCCATTTGTGCGGATATGTCATTCGGTGCGAGGGTCACCGCCGCGTTGATCTGCTCGATCGCTCGGGTGAGATCCCCATGGGCCAGGTGCCAGCGGCCGTCGATGGTGAGCGCGCGGGCGACCCCGTCGAAGCGCCCGCGCTCGGCGTACAGGCTCACCGCCTCGTCGCAGTAGCGGCGTACCTGCTTGACGTCGCCCTGGGCGAGCGCCGCGTCGGCGTGGATCTCGGCGACCTCGGCCCGCACCCAGGAGTCGTCGGGCTCGGCCGCGTGCCTGGCCTCGTCGGCGAGCCGGGCAGCGAGCGGCCAGTTGCGCTGGGCCCGCGCCGTGCGGGCCGCCTCCAGGTAGGTCGCGGGCGAGCCGCGGTGCGAGACCGGGCCGATGAGCCGGTCGTGGGCCAGCTCGTACCAGCGGCTGCCCATGCGGTGCTCGCCGCGCAGGATGTGCCGGTCATCGAGGGCGCGGGCCACGGCGTTGGGCATGCCCATGGTCTGCTCGATGCCCTCGTACGCGATGTTGCGGGTGCCGTGGTCGGTGATGAACGTACGGCGCAGCCAGAGCAGCAGCTCCCCCACGGGGACGTCGAACTCGCGCGCCACCTCCCCGACCGCGCGCTTGAAGAAGTCGAACAGGAACTCCTCGACCACCGCGTACACCCGCACGTGCTCCTCGCCGATCTCCGTCACCTCGTCGGGCAGCGAGTCCCACAGCGCGGAGCAGACCACCTGGAGCTGGACCGGCTCCACCAGATCCAGCTCGACGGTGGACGGGTTGCCCCACGCGTCCTTGACAGTGGCCGAGCGCAGCTCGCCGACCAGGAGCCGGGTGGCGGCGCTCGTGATGGTCCTGGACGTGCGGTCCAGCGGCCGCTCCACGGCCTGCCTCGCCGCCTCGGGGGAGAGCGGCTGCAGGTGGAAGCGGGCTCGCGAGCCCTGGCCGAACGGGCGCTCGTAGGGCAGGACGAGGAACAGGTACTCCTCGCGGAGCGACAGCAGGAGGTGCAGGCTGGGGTGGTCGCGCATGGCCCGTACGAGCTGGTCGACGAGCTCCTTGCGGTCGCGCTGGCGGGCCAGGTCGCTGTGGAACAGGGTCTCCGCCTGGTCGATGGCGGCCAGGACGGGCAGCGGGTCGCCGTACTCGTCCTCGCGCCCGGGGCGCTCGGTCAGGAAGCGCGTGATGGTCAGGCTCGCCAGCGAGCCGGGCGAGGCGTCCGGAGCCCAGGCCGACAGCAGCGCCATGACGTACGGGTTGCCGCCCGCGATCGGGAGCGGGGTGTGCGGCGAGATCCTGGCGACGGGCAGCACGTCGGCCCGCTCCGGATCGATCCTGGGCAGCACGCCCGCGTTGAGCAGCGAGGTCTTGCCCACGCCGGAGGCGCCGTAGAGCACGGTCAGCCCGGCCGCCCGCCAGAGCGTGGCGATCTCCCGCGACTCCTGCTCCCTTCCGTGGAACAGGTCGCTGTCGGCACGGCCGAAGGGGCGCAGCCCGACGAACGGCCGGCCGGCGGGATCGGTCACGGTCATAGCGGCGTCCTCGCATTCCAGTCGAGCAGTTCCTTGAAGAACGCGGACGTGGTGCCGACGTAGATCGAGATCTTCAGGTCGGCGTAATAGCTCTTCAGGTATTCGCCGGCCAGATTCTCCGCGTCGGTCAGCGACGTGTTCAGCTCCGGCAGGAGTTGCACGCTGATATGCCGGCGCTGCCGGGTGGAGGGAATGGATTTGATCAGCCCGTGAAAGAGCACCCGGAAGTTCCAGTCCTGGAGGCTGTAGCCGAGGAAGAGCAGCGGGCTCGAGGTCATGGCGTCGAGCACCGGCTCGGGAATCGGGAGGAGCTGGCGGCCGTTGGCGTCGTCGACGTCGCGCAGATTGAGGAGATACTGCACGTAATCGTTCTCGGTCAGCACGATGGAGGAGGGGTCGTCCCAGTTCCCGTGCAGGTGATAGATCAGCGGATGGTCGGGATCGGGGTCGGGCACGACGGCCCGCTTCGTCGGCTCCCACCACGTCGACCTGCACACATTCGGGGTGCGCGGACCTTTGCGGCAGTGCTGTAAAGCCTGGAGCATGAAGTCGTCGTAGTTGGTGGTGAGAAAAGTCTTGATCGGGAACTCGGCCAGCACCGTGTGCGGGTCGAGCGGGTCGGTGGCGCCCGCCGCGCGCTGTTTCAGGTATGCGCAGACTTCCACTTTGAGATCAGTGGGATCGTTATGCACGTGAGCCGCGTACTGCATCACGTGCGCGAGATTTCCGTGGTCGGCGAACGGAAAGCCGTACTCCTTCGCGAAGTGTTTGCTGAGCTCCTTGCCGGTCGGAAGTCGCCCATAGCAGGCGCCCGCCCCGAGAAGCGGGGTACAGTCGCCTCTGCGGAGCTGTCTGACCAATCGCACCCAGTCCGCTTCGTTCACGCGCCACCCCACCGGCAGGACCATTCTTGTGCTGAGGAGTATATGACCCGGGACGGATGGAAATATGTGAATGTTTTCGGGCTGGCCTAAATGTGGGGGAAGTGCCGGCCCGCAGGTCAGGCGTGGCGGCCGACCCGCGGGCTGACTCAGATGGAAGACTGGAATTTGGCCACGGGCGTCACGCCGGTCTCGTCGAGAAGGCGGTCTATGGCGTCCTTCAACCGGGAGTCGTCGATGTCTTTGAGCTCCTCCAGGGTGCGCCCGCTGACATCAATGAGCCCACCGCCGTACCCCTGCACTGCTTCCTTGTTCATCGCTCTCCCTGGACCTGATGGATCTAGCGGATCCTATCTATCTCTGGCTTCAATATGCTGTCTATGCTTGTCTCAGCTGACGTGACGACCGGCCGACTCGAGGCGATATCGTGACAAATTCGCACTCGCAACACGATTCCGGCCATGCGCCGTCCGTATGGGGCAAAGTCCCCCAGCGGAACAAGAACTTCACGGGTCGGGACGACCTCATCGAGAAGCTGCGTACGGGGCTCCAGTCCAAGGTCACTGCCGTCCTCCCCCAGGCACAGGACCAGTCTCAACCCGCGCCGCACGCTCTGCAAGGACTCGGCGGCGTGGGCAAGTCGCAGCTCGCGATCGAGTACGCCCACCGCTTCAGGCACGCCTATGACCTGGTGTGGTGGGTGCCGTCGGCGCAGACGATGCTGGTGAAGTCGTCGCTGGCCGGGTTGGCCCGGGAGTTGCATCTCAAGGTCGGTCCCCACAGCGTCGAGGACGCGGCCGAGGCGGCGCTGGACGCGCTGCGGCGCGGCGACCCGTACCGGAACTGGCTGTTGATCTTCGACAACGCCGAGACCCTGGACATCAACGACATCGTCCCGCGCGGCCCCGGCCACGTGCTGATCACCTCCCGCAACCACAGCTGGCAGGGCGTGGTCGACACCCTTCCCGTGGACGTGTTCGAGCGCGAGGAGAGCGTCGCGTTCCTGGTCAAGCGGGTGGGGCGGGCGATCGACCACGAGCAGGCCGACCGGCTGGCCGAGGCCCTCGGCGACCTGCCGCTGGCCCTGGAGCAGGCGGGAGCGCTGCAGGCCGAGTCGGGGATGTCGACCGATGAATATCTGCGGCTGCTGAAGAGGCAGACGACCCGGCTCCTGGGCGCCAACAAGCCGTCCGACTACCCGCTGTCGATGACGGCGGCCTGGGCCACCTCGGTGTCGCAGCTCAAGGCCAGGCTGCCCGACGCGGTCGAGCTGCTGCGCTGCTTCGCGTTCTTCGGGCCCGAGCCGATCCCGCGCGACCTGCTGGACGAGCTGCCCGAGGAGTACGCGGCCGGATCCAAGATCGCCGGCCTGCTGGCCGACCCGATCCAGCTCAGCCAGGTCATCCGGGAGCTGGGCAGGTACGCCCTGGTGCGGATCGACTCGGAGAGCCGAACGGTCCAGGTGCACCGGCTGGTCCAGGCGCTGCTGCGCGACGAGCTCGACGACGACGAGGCCGACGCCTTCCGCCGCGAGGTCCACCTCCTGCTGTCGGCCTCGGTGGCCGACTACGAGCCCGACGACACCACGGCCTGGCCCCGCTACGCCAACCTCCTCGGCCACATCACCACGGCCGACGTCAAAGGCAGCCGCGACCCCAACGTCCGCAAGTTCGCGCTCAACATCATCCGCTACGTCTACACCTCGGGCGACTTCGCGTCGGCCCGCGAGCTGGTGCAGGAGTTCCTGGAGGCCTGGCGGGAGGACGGCGGCGAGGACGACCGCCACGTGCTCACCGCCCAGCGCCACTACGCGATCATCATCCGCGAGCTGGGCAGCATCGACGAGTCGTTCGAGCTGAACAAGGCCCTCATGGAACGGATGCGGCGCGTGCTCGGCGAGGGCGACGAGGAGACCCTGCTGCTCACCAACAGCCACGGCGCCGACCTGCGCAACCGCGGCGAGTTCGCGGAGGCGCGGGAGCACGACCAGGAATCGCTGAGCCGGCACGAGGCGGTCTTCGGCCGCTCGCACCGCCGCACCCTGCGCGCCATGAACAACCTCGCCCTCGACCACCTGCTGCTCGGCGACTACAAGGAGGCGCAGTCCCTGCACGCGCGCGTGCTCAAGCTGCAGCGGCAGGCCGGGTCGGGCGCGAGCCGCGCCAACGTGCTCTCCTCGATGAACAACCTCGCCCGCGTCGTACGCCTCCAGGGTCGCTACCGCGAGGCCTGCGACCTCGGCCAGGACGCCTACGACTTCGGTCTCCAGGAGCTGGGCCAGGAGCACCCCTGGACGCTGCGCTGCGCCAAGGACCTGTCGATCGCCAAACGCCGGGCGGGCCTCATCGAGGAGGCGCTCGAACTCGCCGACCGCACCTTCGAGGTGCAGAAACGCGGCACCAGCATCGACCACCCCGACACCCTGGCCGCCGCCCTCTGCCTGGCCAACGCCCAGCGGGCGGCCGACCAGGTGGACGACTCGCTGCGGCTGCTGCGGGACATCGTCTCCAGGTTCGCCAGCATGTACGGCGACGAGCACCCGTTCAAGTACGGCTGCGACAGCAACTTCGCCCTGCTGCTGCGGGTGAGCGGCAGCAAGGAGCAGGCCCGGGAGATCGACGAGGCGGCGCTGGCCGGGTTCGACCGGCGGCTCACGCGCAAGCACTACTTCTCCCTGACCTGCGCCATCAACCTCGCCAGCGACCTGGCCGAGGTGGGGCTGCACGAGGAGGCGCGGGTGCTCGGGGAGCAGACCCTGCTGGACCTGCGGGCCCTGTTCGGCGACGACCACCCGGTGACGCTGGCCGCCGGGGCCAACCTCGTCGTCGACCTGCTCGCCACGGGGGCCACGGAGGAGGCGGCGGCGCTGCGCGAGGACGTGCTGGATCGCTACGACCGGGTGCTCGGCGCCAACCATCCCGACGTGCTGGTGTCCCGCCGGGGCAACCGCCTCGACTTCGACTTCGACCCACCCGTCCTCTAACCGCGAACCGGGACCGCGATCGCCGTCACGATCAGGCCGCCGCTCACCAGCCAGCGGCCCTCGAAGCGGGTCGGCCAGCCCGGGCCGTGGACCGCGATCTCGGCGGCGAAGGTCCCGGACGCGGCCGGCGGGTGCGGGGAAGCGGTGAAGGTGACCGTGGCGTCCAGGAAGCCGAGCCACTGGCCCGTCAGCGGGTGCCACGCCTTGTAGATCGCTTCCTTGGCGCTGAACAGCAGGCGGCCCGGGTCCGGGATGTCCAGGAGGTCCAGGGCTGCGGCTTCCGCGGGGGTCGCGGTTCGATCCAGGACGCCGCGGGGCATCGGGAGGTGGGGTTCGGCGTCGATGCCGATCGACAGGGCGCCGCGCGCCACCGCCGCCGCCCGGTAGCCCGCGCAGTGCGTGATGCTGCCCACGACCCCGGGCGGCCAGGCGGGGGCGCCGCGCTCGCCGCGGAGGACAGGGCGGGGGGCCATGCCGAGCCGCCGTAGTGCCAGGTGGGCGCAGTGACGGGACGTACGGAACTCGCGCCGCCTCTTGTCCGCCGAGTCCGAAACGAGGGCGTCCTCCTCGGGGAAGAGCGTGATGTCCGGCGGGTCGCCGAAGAGCTCGGCGGTGGCGACCCATGAGGGCAGGATCTCATCGAGCATGGTGAACGCATTATCGTTCACCGTTTCGGCCGGGTCGCCCGGGCGAAGCGGTCGGTGAGGGCGCGGATGCGGTCGAGGAGTTCGGGCGGGTCGAGGACTTCGAAGTCGAACCCGGTGAGTCCGACATAGAGGGCGATCTCGTCGAGCGAGTCGGATCCCGTGTGCAGCAGGCAGGTGTGCTGGTCGATCGCCTCTATCCGGCCCGCCGTGGGGGACATGCCGGCGGCCGCCCGCTCGGCGGAGGCGTGGAGCAGGATGCGGGCCTGATGGCGGTACGGAGCCGACGCGACGGACTCGGAGACGTAACCCGCGACGTCCTCGGCCGGCGCCGGACGCGGGGTG
Source organism: Nonomuraea sp. NPDC051941 (assembly GCF_044593615.1). NCBI lineage: Bacteria > Bacillati > Actinomycetota > Actinomycetes > Streptosporangiales > Streptosporangiaceae > Nonomuraea > Nonomuraea sp. NPDC051941. The sequence continues at coordinate 106,342 of NZ_JBIUCF010000038.1, read as the reverse complement.
AACCGCGGTCCGGAGGACGGCCGGCTCTCGATGCGGTCGACCCGGAAGGTCCGCCAGTCCTCGCGGCCGGTGTCCCAGGCCACGAGATACCAGCGGCGGGGGGTGTGCACGAGCCGATGGGGCTCGACGACGCGGGTGCTCGCCGTCTCGTCGCGGCTGCGGTAGCCGAAGCGCAGGCGATCATGATCGCGGCAGGCGGCGGCGATCGTGGTCAGCGTCTCCGGGTCCACCGTCGGCCCGGTGCCGGGCAGGGACACGGTGACCGATTGCAGCGCCTCGACCCGGCGGCGCAGCCTGGACGGCAGCACCTGTTCGAGCTTGAGCAGCGCGCGTACCGACGTCTCCTCGATCCCCGCGACGGTGCCGACCGCGGCGCCACGGAGTCCGACGGCGACCGCCACGGCCTCCTCGTCGTCGAGCAGCAGCGGCGGGAGGGCCGCACCGGCGCCGAGGCGGTAGCCGCCCGCCGTGCCTGACGTGGATCCCACCGGGTAGCCGAGGCTGCGCAGCTTGTCGATGTCGCGCCGGACGGTTCGTACGTCGACGTCCAGGCGTTCGGCGAGGTCGGCGCCGGACCAGTCGCGTCGCAGCTGAAGCAGCGACAGGAGCCGGAGCAGGCGCGCTGAGGTCTCCAACACAGTTCTCAGTCTGACGCCCCTTGAGGACAGCAATCGTCCGCAAGGCGAATTAACGTCTGGCCCATGCACACCGAAAGCACCGAAATTCGGCCGTTCCGCATCGATATCCCGCAGGCCGACCTGGACTCCCTGCGGGACCGGCTGGCGCGTACCCGCTGGCCCGACGAGCTGCCCGGCGTCGGCTGGACCTACGGCGTCCCCGTCGGCTACCTGAAGGGGCTGGCCGAGTACTGGCGGACCTCCTACGACTGGCGCGAGCACGAGAAGAGACTCAACGACTTCCCGCAGTTCACCACCACGATCGACGGACAGAACATTCACTTCCTGCACGTCCGCTCACCCGAGCCGGACGCGTTGCCGCTGATCATCACCCACGGGTGGCCGGGTTCGATCGTGGAGTTCATGGACGTCATCGGGCCGCTCACCGACCCCCGTGCGCATGGCGGCGACCCGGCCGACGCGTTCCACGTCATCGCCCCGTCCATCCCCGGGTTCGGCTTCTCCGGGCCGACGCGCGAGACAGGATGGGACATGTCCCGGATCGCCCGTGCCTGGGCGGAGCTGATGAGCCGGCTCGGCTATCAGCGGTACGGCGCCCAAGGCGGTGACACCGGCTCCGTGGTCTCTCCGGAGCTGGCCCGCATCGACTCCGAGCACGTCGTGGGCGTCCACGTCAACGGCAGCCTCGGATTCCCCACCGGGGATCCGGCAGAGCTGGCCGCCCTGAGCGAAGCCGAGCAGGAGCGGCTCGCCCGCCTGCAGCGGCAGATGGAGGAGGGCGCCGGGTACGCGATCATCCAGTCGACCCGTCCGCAGACACTGGGATTCGGGCTCGCCGACTCGCCGGTCGGGCAGCTTGCCTGGATCGTCGAGAAGTTCAAGGAGTGGACCGATCCGGCCGCCGAGCTCCCCGAGGACGCCGTCGATCGCGACCTGCTGCTCACCAACGTCAGCGTCTACTGGCTGACCGGTACGGCCACCTCGTCCGCCCGCCTCTACAAGGAGGGCAGGGCCGCTTGGGGGCGGCCGGCGACACGCTCCGAGGTGCCCGCCGGGGTTGCGGTGTTCCCCGGCGACTTCGGAGTCCGCTCCATCGCCGAGCGTGACAACAACGTCGTCCACTGGTCGGAGTTCGAGCGCGGCGGCCACTTCGCGGCGATGGAGGTCCCCCGGCTCCTGGTCGGAGACGTAAGGACGTTCTTCCGAGACCTCCGGTGACCCTTCGGAGAGTACTCCAAGGGATCAGGCCAGCGACTTCGTGAGTTCGTCGTGGACCCACGACGACAGCGTGGTCGGGGTGGTGGTCGCGGCGGTGCGGGCCTGCTCAGGGACGAAGCCGTCTCGCAGGCCGGTCGACATGCCCAGTACCGCTTCGGCAAGGCCGGGTGGCATACCGGCTTCGATGTACTGGTCGTACATCGCCTGGTCGCTGATCTGCTCGACGGTGATGGGGCGGCCCAGCTCGGTGCTGAGGATGGACGCCACGTCGTTCCACGTCAGGTCGGCGAAGCCGTGGACCGCTTGGACGTGGCGACCGGACCACGCCGGGTTGAGGAGCACCGTCGCGGCGACCTCGGCGATGTCGCGCGGAGCGACCCAGCTCATCGGTGCGTCGAGAGGCAGGGCGACCTGCAGGGTGCCGGCGCGGAGGGCGTCGATCTGGAGCAGCAGGTTGGTGAAGAAGTAGCCGCAGCGGAGGTGGGTCACGTCGACCCCGGTCTCGTTCAGGGCCACTTCGGTGCCTGCCAGCCCGTCGATCTCACCGGCCCCGTGGCGCTTCTCCGCCCCGACGCTGCTCTGGAAGACGACCCGGCCGATGCTGTTACGGGTGACGGCCGCCGTGACGGCTTCGGTGGCGCGAGCGTGGTCGGCCAACGGGTCGGCACCCGCCGCGGTGGGGTCAATCCAATAGATCGCTTCCACCTCCCGGGTCGCGGCGACGACCAGTTCCGTGTCCCAGGAGTCGGCCCGCACCACCTCGACGAAGTCGCGCAGGTCCGCGGGCAGACGGTCGGGTTGACGCATGAGTAGCCGGGGGCGGACACCGGCGCGCACGAGGGCGCGCGTCAGGTGCCGGCCGACGTTGCCATTGGGGGCGGTCACAGCAATCCGCATGAGCGGCCTCCTTCTGCATTGGGGCAGGTTGGAACGCTACGAGCAGAGGCGGCCTGTTCCCGTCCTCGTCTCCCGGCAGGATGGTTCCCATGGACGAGACACCGACGGCGCGCACCCTCCAGCTGTTGTCTCTGCTTCGGAGCGGCGGCGACTGGCCCGCCGCGGACCTGGCGCAACGCCTCCGCGTGAGCGTCCGCACGGTGCGTCGTGACGCTCAACGTCTGCGAGAGCTCGGTTACGACGTGCGAGCCCGTCCCGGCCCCGGGAGTGCTTATCGGCTCCATCCCGGTGTCAAGATCCCACCGCTGCTCTTCACCGAGGACGAGATCAGCATGATCATCGCCGGTCTCCGCGTGCTCGAGGCCTGGGTCCCCGACGACCCGGCCACATCGGCGGCGCTGCTCAAACTCGACCAAGTGCTCCCACGAAGGCTGCGTCGGCGGGCCGCCGCCACAGCCCTGGTCACCGAGGTCCTGCAACAGCCTGCGGCCGTCATCACCTCCGCCACGATCGGCGTCCTGGCCGACGCCGTCGCCGACAACACCCGGGTGCGGTTCCGATACACGGACCGGAACGGCGACCGATCGGAGCGCCTGATCGAGCCCTACCGGCACATCCTGCGGAATGGGCGCTGGTATCTGGTGGGTTTCGACGTGTGCCGAGCCGATTGGCGACTGTTCTGTATCGACCGCGTCCGCGACCTCACGCCCGTGCCCGGTGACTACGAGCCGCACACCTTTCCCGACCTCTCGATCGAGCGCTGGCTCACCAGCGACTTCGGGCGCGCCACTCCTACCGGGACGCGAACCGAATAGCCCGAGGCCATGTCCGGGGGATCGGGGACGGCCAAGGAGGGTGGTCCTTGGCCGTCCCGTGGTGTCATCTCAGGGCGTAGGCCCGGTTGACGGTCTGGGTGGTCGAGCCGCCCGCCGTGTCCGACGCCGTGACCCGCAGCGACACGAACCCGCTGGTCCGCGCCAGGGCGGGATGCGTCAGCTCCACGCGGAACCGCCCGTCGCCGTGCTTCCTGACCCGCGTCGCGGCCCGCCAGGTGGCCCCGTCGTCGACCGAGAACTCGACCGTGACCTGGTTGACGGCGGCCGCCCGGCGCACGGCCGAGTGCGCGCCGGCGCGCAGGTCGAACGCGAACGGCTCCCCGGCCGGGGCCCGGTTCAGCAGGTCGAGGGGCAGGTCGTAGGTGACCTGGACGGCCGGCTGGAACGCGCACCCCGCCCCGAACGAGCACGCGTACCCCCGGGGAGCCCCCGAGGACGGCGGCGGGGAGGAGGCGAAGCGCGCGGTGGTCGTGACCTTGCCGGACAGGGTGCGTCCCGAGGTGTCCACGGCTTCCACACGGTAGGACCCGGCGGCCCCGGTGAAGAATCGGGGGCGCCAGCCCTGCGGGGCCAGCTCCTGATCGGCCGCGAACAGCCGGGGCGCCGAGGTGACCGGGCTCAGATCGCTGTAGTGACGAGGATCGGAGTCGCGCCACTGCTCGAAAGGTACGAACCGGTCGGAGTCCCGGCACAGCGCGCACGGCACCTTGACCGGGTACCCCGACGGCACGTCCGCGGCGCCGGGCACCAGCGGCGCCTTGAACCACTGCTCGGAGACCCGCCGGTCGTCACCGGCGAACCGGTCGTCGGAGTGCAGGACCAGCCCGTCGTTCGTGATCGTGCGGGACCACACCACGTCGTCGGACACGGGCCCGAAGTACTCGGTCCGGGTGAGCGGCATCCGCAGCGACCCGCCGTACGCCATCCGCCCCGGCTCCTCGCCGGCCGTCGACTCGCCGTACTCCCAGCCGCTGGTGTCCGGTTTGTCGGCATGGTAGGCGGCGTCGATCCGTACCAGCCGCCCCATGTCGACCTTGACGGGCCGCGCGGGCACCCGGCCGCGCGAGTCGAAGCGGAGGTGGTAGATCGCGCCCGGCCCCGCGTACGGTTCGAGCCGCAGCGACACCGGCCCCTTGGCCAGGGCGGACCGCAGCGAACGCCCCTCGGCGGCGTCCAGCCCCAGCCGCAGGGACCAGCCCTGCGGCACGCGGGCCCGCCCGCCGTCCACGTCGAGGAAGCCGATGACGCCCGCCGCGCCGCGCAGGGAGGCCTCGCGGCCGGCGTCGTCCATCTGGACGCTCGCGTTGACGTAGCCGCTCTCGACGGGGATCCCGACGAGCACGATCTTGCCGGAGACCTCCACCCCTGAGAAGTCCTCCGGCCGCCCCCTTCCGACCGAAACGACGGGGTAGGACGTGGTGGAGGTCAGCCTGCGCTGGGCCTCCACGTCGTACGCGGGATGCAGGGCCAGCCCGCCCGCGGTGGCCGAGGTGAGCATGGGGGGCTCCAGGTTCCACTGGTGCGACAGCCGCACCTTGCCCGCCTTCACCGAGGACACCGGCGTGACGAACAACTGCTGCCCGCCGCCCTGGACCCCGCCGTACAGCGAGACCGGCTGGCTGCGGTCGGTGAACGTGCGCACGTAGTACGCGTTCCCGCCCCCGTCCAGCGCCTTCGGCGTCCTCGGCCGGATCGGCGCCGTCCTGCGCGCGTCCAGGGTGACGGTCCGGTCCCCGTCGAGGTGGACGTTCTCGATCACCCAGCTCGTACGGTTGCTGATCCGGGTCTCGTTGGCGACGCCGATCACCTCGTAGTCCCCGGCGGGCAGGGAGAACTCGCCGTTGCCCGAATAGTCGGTACGCAGGTAGTAGTACCCGTACGGGTTGAACGGGTCCTCCGGGCTGTTCGCCCGCTTCAACGGGATCGCGTACACCAGGGGCTCGGCCTGGTAACCGGGGAAGAACTCCTTGGTCCCGTACGAGTTGACCAGCGACACCCCCAGCCGGTGGGTGGCGGGACCCGTGTAGTAGCTGAACGGCGTCACCAGCCGCACGTCGCCGCCGCTCGCCGTCACCCAGCCCCCGTACGCGCCGATCGGGCCGGCCGACGGGTCGGCGGTGACGGAGACGGCGGCGGTGCCGTTCGCGGGCACCGTGACGCTCCGCGCGCCCAGCCTGACCGCCTTGTCCGGCGCGGGCCTGCCGCTCCAGCCGCGGGTGACGAGCGAGACGGCCAGCGTGACCGGCTCGGAGCCGAGGTTGCGGTACGTGACCTGCCTGGTGGCGGGCTTGCCGAGGAGCCGGAAGTCCACCACGGAGGTGGCGAACACGCTCTGGGTGACGGCGCGGGCCACGTCCACCCGGCCGCTGCCCTGCTCGAACCAGTTGTGCCCGTCGTTGCGCACGGCCGTCGAGGTCAGCGCGTCACGCAGCTCGGCGGCCCGCCAGCCGGGATGCTGCTGGGCCAGGATCGCGGCGGCCCCGGCGACGTGCGGGGTGGCCATGGAGGTGCCGCTGAAGATCGTGTACTTGTCGTCGCCCGGGATGCCGGGCAGCGAGGAGTCGGCCGAGCGCGCGGCGACGATGTCCACGCCGGGGGCGACGATGTTCGGCTTGACGGCGGCGTCGTCCAGCCGCGGCCCCTTGCTGGAGAAGTCGGCCAGGGTGGTGCCGGTCTCCTTGTCCACCGCGCCCACGGCCAGCGCCTCGTCGGCCGCGGCCGGGACGCTCACGGTGAGCGGGTCCTCCTCGTTCCCGGCGGCCGTCACGAAGAGCGTGCCGTACTTCTTCGTGAGCTCGTTCAGCGCCTGGCTCATCGGGTCGGTGCCGTTGCCGCAGCAGGAGCCCAGGCTCATGTTGACCACGTCGGCGCCCTGCGCGGCGGCCCACTCCATGCCGGAGATGGCCCACGACCAGTCGCCCTGGCCGTTGTCCGCGAGGATCTTGCCGACCAGCAGGGACGCGGCCGGCGCCACGCCCTTGTACGTCGGGCCGGAGCCCGCGATCGTCGAGGCGACGTGCGTGCCGTGTCCGACCTTGTCGGCGATGCCGGCGGAGTCGGAGAAGTTCTCGCCGGCGAGAATGCGTCCGGCGAAGTCGGGGTGGGCGGCGTCGATCCCGGTGTCGAGGACGGCGACCTTGACCCCCTTGCCGTCGAACCCGCGCTCCCACCCGGCCGGAGCGCCGATGAGGGGCACGCTCTTGTCGAGCGAGGCCCGCGTCTTGCGGTCCAGCCAGATCTTGGAGATCGCGCCGCCGGTCAGTCTGGCGCCGGTGTTGAGCCCGGCCCAGAAGTCGTCGGCCCGGTCGGCGCGTACCGTGAGCGCGGCGCCGTTGACGCTGTCGAGCACCCGTACGTTCTCGCCGGCCGCCAGGGACTGGGCCGATCTGGCGAGCGCGGCGGGGGCGGGGTCGCCCGGGTAGGTGACGAGCAGCGGGATCGCCTCGACGCGCCGGTCCCGCGCCAGCGTCTCGACGTCGAACAGCTCCTCGTCCAGCGTCCCGGCGGCGACCATGGGGGCCGCGTCGGAGGGCAGGACCAGATATCCGCCGTCCTTGCCGGGCAGCGTGGCGAACGTGACGTCCGCGCCGTCGGGCCTGGGCGCCGGCCTGATGGCGATGGAGGGGACGCCGCCCTGCGACGGCGCGTACTCGACGACGTCGCCGGTGATGAGGGTGAGGGTGAGGGTGACCCGGGCCGGCTGGGTCTCAGCGGGCTCGGTGACCGCGGCTGCCGCCTGGTGGAGCGGCGCGAGCCCGGCGGCGAGCACGAGCGCCGAGCCCGATAACACCGCCGATAACCGCGTGTGAAATTTGGACAAGTTGTGCCCTTTCGGTTGAGCGAGAGCACTTTCGGGAGCGCTCCCAAATTCTCCGAGAAGGGCCAGTATCCATCAGATGATCACACCGGGCTCTGGGGGGTCCGAGCCCGGTGGATCGAGCGGTCAGGTGCAGGTGGCGCCGTTGAGGGTGAAGGCCGCCGGCTTGGACGTGTTCCCCGTGTGGGTGGCCTGGAAGCCGAACGAGGCGGACGCGCCCGGGGCGACCGTGCCGTTGTAGCTGACGTTCCTGGCCGTGACCTGGCCGCTCGCGGGCGAGATCGTGGCGTTCCACGCGGAGGTGACGCTCTGGCCCGCGGGGAGCGTGAAGGTCAGCGCCCAGGAGGTGAGCTGGCTGGTGCCGGTGTTGGTGATCGTGACCTCGGCCGTGAAGCCGGTGTTCCAGGAGTTCATCGCGTACGTGACCCGGCATGCCCCGGTCCCGGGCGTCGGGGTCGGAGTCGGGGTCGGAGTCGGCGTGCTGCCACCGCCCTGGTCAAGGCCGAAGAACGCGATCGCCGCGGCGGCCATCCCGCTCATCGGGACGTTGTGGCCGACGCCCTGAAGGCTGATCGCCTCGACGGGGGGCGTCGTGCCGGTGCCGCCGTACCTGGTCCTGTTCCAGCCGGACCGCGGTTGGTCGGTGCTGCTGGGCGTCTGGCTCAGGCCGTGGACGTTGGTCCACTGCTTGATCTCCTCCTGGAAGTTCGGGTACTGCAGCGTGGTGTCCGCGGTGCCGTGCCACACCTGCATGCGCGGGCGGGAACCGCTGTAGCCGGGGTACGCGCCGCGTACGAGGTCGCCCCACTGCTGCGGCGTCTTGCTGACCTGGCCGTTGGCGCAGGCGCTGTTCCACATCGACCCGTCCGTGGTGGCGAAGCAGGCGAACGGCACCCCGGCGAACGCGGCTCCGGCCTTGAAGACGTCGGGGTAGTCGCCCAGCAGCACGTTCGTCATCATGGCGCCCGACGAGGCCCCGGTCACGAAGGTGCGGTCGGGGTCGGTGCTGTAGCGCTGCTGCACGTACCTGACCATCGAGATGATGCCCACCGGGTCGCTGCCGCCGTCGTGCCGCAGCGCCTGCGGCGAGGAGACGTCGAAGCAGGAGCCGCTCCTGGTCGCGGACGGGTAGATCACGATGAACTTGTACCGGTCGGCCAGCGAGGCGAACTCCGTGCCGGAGTAGAAGGCCGGACCCGATCCCGTGCAGTAGTGCACGGCGACCAGGAGAGGTGGTCGGGTCCCGACGCCGTCCGGGACGTACAGGTGCATGCGCAGGTTTGTCGGGTTAGTGCCGAAGCCGGTCACCTCCGTCAGCTGTGCCGACGAGGCCGGTGGCGCGGTGATCAGCCCCGCGACGATGAGCGTCACGGCGGCGATCAAGGCACCCACGATCCGAGCTCTCACGTTCATCGGGTTCCTCTCGTTCGCCTGAAACATTGCGAGTGTGAAGAGAAACTTTCACCGACGCAATCGTTGCTGGTGATGAACTGTCAGGTTGGCTAGGTGACCTGCGGCTAAGGATGAGGGCGGGTTGGCGGGGCGTGAAAGTTTCGGGCGGGCATGGCGCAAAAGAAATTTTCTAAACATGTGCCTAGGAAGAAAATAAATTCCCGAATCATCTTGACCTTGCCCGTTGACCATGGGAAAGCTGGGACCGGAGAGCCAAAGGTGAAAGGACCCCGATGGTCACAGTCCGCGCCTTCGCGTCCGGTGACGAGGTCTCCCTGGTGGACGCCTGGAACCGCAGCATGCCGGCCGATCCCGCCACCTCCGCCTGGTTCCGCGACTGCGTGTTGCTCGACCCCAACTTCGACCCCGAGGGCCTGCGCGTGGCCGTCTCCGACGGCCGGGTGGTGGGCTGCGCCTACGGAGTGCGCCGCCTGACCCCCTTGGCCCCGGGCACCGACCTGGAGCCGGACACCGGCTGGATCCCGTTCTTCTTCGTCGTCCCCGAGCAGCGCGGCGGCGGGCTCGGGAGGCGGCTGGTGGGCGAGGCGCTGGCGTTCTTGGAGCAGGTCGGCCGGACGAAGGTCGATTTTTCGTCCTATACGCCGAACTATGTGCTCCCCGGGGCCGACTCCGAGCTCTACCCCGACGGCTACCGGCTCCTGAACGGGCTCGGCTTCCGGACCCTGTACTCCCCGGTCGCCATGGACCGGACGCTCGTCGGCTACGTCACCCCCGACGAGGTACGCGAGCTGCGCGCCGAGCGCGAGAGCGAGGGGTACGTCTTCCGCAGCCCCACCGACGGCGAGCTGCCCGAGCTGATCCGCTTCGCGGCCGACGCTTTCAACCCCGACTGGGGCGAGGCGATCCGCCTGCACCGTGACCCCCGACGCATGGTCATCGCGAAAAAAGATCAAATAATGGGATTCGCGCTGTACGCGGCCTACCGCGGTATCCCCGAGCGCTTCGGCCCGTTCGGCGTCGACCCCGAGCAGCGCGGCACCGGCCTCGGCAAGATCCTCCTCCATCTCACCATGACCATGATGCGCGCCGAAGGGCTCCACTCGTCGTGGTTCCTCTGGACCGGCGAGGCGAGCCCGGCCGGCCGCCTCTACACCAAGGCGGGCTACGAGATCACCCGGCGCTTCCACGTGATGAGGAAGTCATGACCCACGTCCTGGCCATCGGGGCTCATGCGGGCGACCTGGACCTGACGGCGGGCGCCGTGCTCGCCCAGCACGTCCTGCGCGGCGACCGGGCCACACTCCTCCACCTCACCCTCGGCGAGCGCGGCCACCCCCGCATGCCCGTCCCCGCCTACGCCAGGCAGAAGCGCGAGGAAGCCGAGACGTTCGCCGAGCGGATCGGCGCGGGCGTGCGCTTCCTCGACTACGAGGACGGCCTGCTGCCCGAGGACGAAGAGGTCAAGCTGCGCGTCGGCGACCTGATCAGGGAGCTGCGCCCGGACGTCATCCTGACCCATTGGAGCGCGTCCATCCACAAAGATCACGCTCGTACCCACCGGATCGTCGAGGACGCCCGCTTCTACGGCGGGCTCAAGACGCTTGAACGCGAGCACCCGGCCTACTGGGCGGGCGAGCTCTACTACGCCGACAACTGGGAGGACGCCGAGGGCTTCGTCCCCGACGTGTTCGTCGAGCTGACGGAGGAGGCGTACGAGCTCTGGTCACAGGCGATCAGCGGGTACGCCTACGCCAGAGGCGAGACCTACGGCTTCCCGTACGTCGAGTACTACCGCGCGCTGACGATCGTGCGCGGCGCACCAGCCGGATTCGGCCGCGCTCAGGCCTTCGCCGCACCGAAGGGCTCGCGCGACCTCCGGACGAAGTATTTCGGAAAGGCCACCCCCCAATGAAACGCTGTCTGGCAGTACTCCTCGCCCTGGCCCTCGCAGGCTGTTCGAGCAGCGGCGGCCCCACCGGCAAGAACAGCACGAGCGCGCCCCCGCTGGTGATCCACGCCGTGGACGCGGGGACGTTCCAGGAGGACTTCAACCCGTACCACCTCGAAGGCGTGAACTTCGGCACGAGCGGGATGATCTACGAGACCCTCATGTACTTCAACAAGCTCAAGCCGGGAGAGATCGTCCCGTGGCTGGCGCTGAAGTACGAATGGTCGGACAAGGGCAAGTCGCTCACGTTCACCCTCCGCCCGGGGGTGAAGTGGACCGACGGGCAGCCCTTCACCGCCGACGACGTGGCCTTCACCTTCCAGATGCTGAAGGACCACGCGCAGCTCAACACGTCCGCGCTGGAGATCAAGGACGCGCGGGCGCTGGCTCCGGACAAGGTGCGCGTCGACTTCAAGACCACCTCGTACGCCAAGCTCTACAACATCGCCGGCGGCTCGCCCATCGTGCCCAAGCACCTGTGGGACAAGCAGCAGGACCCGGCGACGTTCACCAACGCCAAGCCGGTCGGCACCGGGCCGTACAAGCTGTCGAAGTTCTCGGCGCAGCTCTACGAGATGGAGAAGAACCCGTCCTACTGGCAGCCGGGCAAGCCGGAGGTGCCGCTGCTGCGCTTCCCCGCGTACACGGCCAATGCCCTGCAGACGGCGCTCCAGCAGGGTGAGGTGGACTGGGCGGGCGCGTTCGTGCCGGACATCCAGAAGATCTTCGTGCAGGGCAAGCCGGAGCAGAACAAGTTCTTCTTCCCGCCGGAGGGCCTGGTCTCGCTGCTGCCGAACCTGACCAACCCGGTCCTGGCCAAGCCGGAGGTACGGCAGGCGATGAGCCTCGCCATCGACCGGGACAAGATCGTCAGGGTGGCCGAGCGCGGCTACACCAAGGTCGCCCACCCGACCGGCGTGCCGATGCCGGGCGGCCAGGCGTACGTGCCGCCGCAGTACAAGGACGCCGCGTTCCAGGTGGACGTGGCCAAGGCCAAGGAACTGCTCAAGGGCGTCAACCCGGCCGACCTGAAGTTCACGCTGCTGGTGCCGTCGCCGTTCACCGACTGGGTGAACGCCGCCCAGCTCATCAGGGAGGACCTGGCCAAGGTCGGCATCACGGTCGAGACCAGGGGCGTGGCCTTCCAGGACTGGGTGTCGAAGGTCGGCAAGGGCGACTACGAGCTGTCGATCAGGGGCGCCGAGGCCGGCCCGACCCCGTACTTCCAGATGCGCTTCATGCTCTTCGGCGGCCTGGCCAAGCCCGTCGGCGAGGCCGCGAGCGGCAACTACGAGCGGTGGAAGGACGCCGAGACCGACCGGCTGATCGAGGAGTACGCCGCCACCGACGACCTGGCCGAGCAGCAGAAGGCCACGCAGGGGCTGGGCCGGATCATGGTGGAGAAGCTGCCCCAGCTGCCGCTGTTCTACAGCCCGGGGTGGGCGCAGTTCCGGACCACCAAGTATGTCGGCTGGCCGTCGGAGCAGGATCCGTACGCGATGCCGTCGCCGTACACCTCGCCCGACGCCGCGGTCGTGCTGCTGCACCTGAAGCCGGCCGTCAAGTGAGGTTCCTGGCCCGGCGGCTCGGCTTCTACCTGCTGACCGCCTGGGCCGCCGTCACGCTCAACTTCCTGATCCCCCGGCTCATGCCGGGGGACCCGGTGGAGCTGCTGGTGGCCCGGATGAAAGGCAACGTCGACCCGGCCGCCATCGACGCGATGCGGCGGGCGTTCGGTATCAGCGACGCGAACCTGTGGCAGCAGTATCTGGACTACCTGGGCAATCTCGCACAAGGGGAGCTGGGCCGCTCGATCACCTTCTTTCCCGCCGAAGTGTCCACCGTCATCGCCGGCAGCCTGCCGTGGACGGTCGGGCTCGTCGGGGTCGCCACCCTGATCAGCTACCTGATGGGCACCTCGCTGGGCGTGCTGATGGCGTGGAAGCGGGGCACCTGGCTCGACGGGGTGCTGCCGGCGGCCACGTTCATGCACGCGGTGCCGTACTTCTGGGTGGCGCTGGCGCTGGTGTTCGTCTTCGGGGTGACGCTGCAGTGGTTCCCCGTGTCGAGGGCGTACGGGCTGGACGTGATGCCCGGCTTCACCGGCGAGTTCGCCGGCAGCGTGGTCTACCACGCGGCGCTGCCCGCGGTGACGATCGTGGTCGCGTCGATGGCCGACCGGATCCTCGGCATGCGCAACGTCATGGTGACCACGCTCGGGGAGGACTACGTGGTGATGGCCGAGGCCAAGGGGCTGACCTCCAGGAGGGTCATGTGGGCCTACGCCGCCCGCAACGCGATCCTGCCGAACATCACCAGCTTCGCCCTGTCGCTCGGCTTCGTGGTGGGCGGCTCGGTGCTGACCGAGATCGTCTTCTCCTATCCCGGGATCGGGTCGATGCTCCTCAAAGGGGTGGAGAACGAGGACTTCCCGCTCATGCAGGGCATCTTCCTCGTCATCTCGCTGGCCGTGCTCGTCGCCAACTTCCTGGCCGACCTGGCGTACGTGGTGCTCGACCCGCGTACCAGGCAGGAGTCCGAATGAAGATCAAGATCGGCATCGGCATCCTCGTCTTCTTCACGCTGATGGCCGTGCTCGGGCCGCTGCTCATCGGCGCCGACCCGGCCGCGACCGGCGACGACGGGCTCCAGGGTCCGTCGGCCGCGCACTGGCTCGGCACCACGCAGACCGGGCAGGACATCCTCACCCAGATCGTGTACGGCGCCCGCGTCTCGATGGGCGTCGGCCTGCTGTCGGCGGTCATCGCCAACGTGATCGCGGTCGCGGTCGGCCTGGTCGGCGGCTATTTCGGCGGCGCGGTGGACGAGGTGCTGTCCGTGCTCACCAACATCTTCCTGGTGCTGCCCGCCCTGCCGCTGATCATCGTGCTGGCCGGCTACCTGCCGCAGCGCGGGGTCGCCTCCGTGGCCGTGGTGATCGCGGTCACCGGCTGGGCCTGGGGCGCGCGGGTGCTGCGGGCGCAGACCCTGTCCGTACGGCGGCGCGACTTCGTCCAGGCCGCGCGGGCGAGCGGCGAGGGGGCCCTCCGGATCGTCTTCTTCGAGATCCTGCCCGTGCTGCTGCCCGTCATCGCCACCAGCTTCCTGGCCACCGTGGTCGCGGCGATCCTGGCCGAGGCCGGGCTGTCGTTCCTCGGCCTGGCCGACCTGTCCACCGTGAGCTGGGGCAGCATGCTCTATTTCGCGCAGAACGGCCAGGCGCTGCTCATCGGGGCCTGGTGGTGGTTCATCCCGCCCGGCCTGTGCATCGCGCTCATCGGCACCGGGCTCGCGCTGGTGAACTTCGGCATCGACGAGATCGCCAACCCCCGGTTGCGAACGGTCAAGGTGAAGGCCCGCACATGAACGTCCTGGAGATCCGCGACCTGAGCGTCGACTACCTGTCCGGCAGCGGCACCGTGCACGCCGTCGCCGACGTCTCCCTCGACCTGCGCCGCGGAGAGGTGCTGGGCCTCGCGGGGGAGAGCGGCAGCGGCAAGTCCACGCTGGCCAACGCCGTCGCCCGGCTGCTGCGGCCGCCCGCCGCGATCACCTCGGGCTCGGTCGTCTACCGCCGCCAGGACGGCTCGTCCGTCGACGTGCTCGGGCTCGGGAAGAGCGAGCTCAGGGCCTTCCGCTGGAAGGAGCTGGCCGTGGTCTTCCAGAGCGCCATGAACGCCCTCAATCCGGTCAGCACCGTCGGCGCCCAGATCGACGACGTCCTGCGCGTCCACGTTCCGGGGATGTCGCGCGGCGACCGTACGGAGCGGGCGGTCGAGCTGCTGCGGCGCGTCGGCATCAGTGCCGACAGGCGGCGCTCCTACCCGCACGAGCTGTCCGGCGGCATGCGGCAGCGCGCCGCCATCGCCATCGCGCTCGCGCTCAACCCCGAGATCATCATCATGGACGAGCCGACGACCGCGCTCGACGTGGTGGTCCAGCGCGACATCCTCCACGAGATCAGGGAGCTCAGGCAGGAGTACGGCTTCGCGGTCGTGTTCATCACGCACGATCTGTCGCTGCTCATGGAGATCTCCGACCGGATCGCCATCATGTACGCGGGCCGGGTCGTGGAGACCGGGTCCGCCAAGGCCATCCACAGGTCGCCGCGGCATCCGTACACGCTGGGGCTGCTCCGCTCGTTCCCGCGCCTGCACGGGCCGCGCGAGGAGCTGCTGGGCATCCCCGGCAGCCCGCCCGACCTGAGGTCGCCGCCACCGGGATGCGCGTTCCACCCGCGGTGCGGGGTGGCGGTGGCGGCGTGCTCCTCGGTCATGCCCGAGCTCGAAGGCGACGTCGCGTGCCTGCTGAACGGCGGCCGCGGTCTGGAGGACGCGTCATGATCGTCCTGGAGGGACGGAACCTCACCAAGCACTTCACCGCGGCCCGCGGTCCCCGAGGCCGCTTCGGCAGGCGGCCGCCGGTGCGGGCCGTCGAGGAGGTGTCGATCGCGCTGCGGGCCGGGACGGTGTCGGCGCTGGTGGGGGAGAGCGGCTGCGGCAAGAGCACGGTGGCGCGGCTGCTGGCGCAGGTCTATCCGGCCACGTCGGGCGAGGTGCTGCTGCGCGGCGAGCCGGTACGCGCCCACCGCGGGGCGGCGTTCAGGGACTTCCGGCGGCAGGTGCAGCTCATCTTCCAGGACCCGTTCGCCTCCCTGAACCCCTTCCACCGGGTGCGTTACCACCTGGCCAGGCCGCTGCGCATCCACGGACACGTCCGCTCGGACGCGGAGGAACGCGCACAGGTCGCCGAGCTGCTCGAACGCGTCAGCCTCACGCCGGTCGAGCAGTTCATGGACAAGCTGCCGCACGAGCTGTCCGGCGGGCAACGGCAGCGGGTGGCCATCGCGCGGGCGCTGGCGGTGCGGCCCGTCGCGCTGATCGCCGACGAGCCCGTGTCGATGCTGGACGTGTCGATCAGGCTCGGGGTGCTGCGGCTGCTGGAGGGGCTGGCAAGGGAGAGCGGGCTGGCGCTCCTGTACATCACGCACGACATCGCCGGCGCCCGTTACTTCGCCGAGGACATCACGGTCATGTACGCGGGACGGCTGATCGAGAGCGGGCCGAGCGAGGAGCTCACGCAGTCGGCGCGGCACCCGTACACGCGGCTGCTGCTGGAGTCGGCGCCGGATCCCGACCGGGTGGCGGCGCCGGAGGTCACGCGGCACGGCGAGCCGCCGAGCCTGATCGATCCGCCGGGCGGGTGCCGGTTCCATCCGCGCTGCCCGGTGGCGCTGCCGGTGTGCTCGGAGGAGGCGCCCGCGCGTACCGCGCTGGGGGACGGCCACTGGACGCACTGCTGGCAGGTGGAAGCGGCGGCTCAGGCGGAGAGATAGGCGCGGCGGCTCAGGTGGGGCGGTAGCGGGCGGCGAGTTCGGCGGCGGTCGTGGCCATGCGGTCACGCAGCTCGGCGGGGGCGAGCACCTCGGCGTCCGTGCCCAGCCGCAGGAACTCGGCGAGCGCATGCTCGATCGACTCGATCGGCACCGTGACCCGCGTCCAGCCCTCCTCGTCGGGCGGCTGCGCGCTCTCCCTGGCCGCCGCCACCACGCCGGGGGTCATGAGGTTGGGCACCCGTTCGACGCCGCGTGGCGACAGCCGGAGCACCGCCTCGCCCCGCCGCAGCCGGGCCTCGAACTCGGCCAGGTACTCCTGCCAGTAGGCCGCCAAATCGAAGCCGTCCGGCCTGGT
This sequence comes from Nonomuraea sp. NPDC051941, assembly GCF_044593615.1. Lineage (NCBI taxonomy): Bacteria > Bacillati > Actinomycetota > Actinomycetes > Streptosporangiales > Streptosporangiaceae > Nonomuraea > Nonomuraea sp. NPDC051941. The sequence continues at coordinate 89,885 of NZ_JBIUCF010000038.1, read as the reverse complement.
GAAGCCCTCGGGGAGCGGGTGCAGGTCGAGGATCTGCGAGACGCGGTAGGTGCGCACGTCCTCGCCCGCCCGCGCGACGAGATACCACCGCCCGGCCTTGACGACCAGCCCGTACGGGTCCAGCCGCCGCTCCACCTCCTGGGGCGCCTTCCAGCGGCGGTATCTGACCTGGATGCGGCGCTCGTTCCAGACGGCGTCGGCCACGGCGGGCAGGTAGGTCACCGGCTCCTGGTCGCGGTACCAGGTGGGCGCGTCGAGGTGGAAACGCTCCTGGATGCGCCCGGCGCGGTCGCGGAGCTCGACCGGCAGCGCCGCCATGAGCTTGAGCTGCGCGGCCGTGACCACCGCGCCCAGCCCCAGCTCCGCCGCCGGACCCGGCAGTCCAGCCAGGAACAGCGACTCGGCCTCGTCGGTCGTCAGCCCGGTGAGGCGGGTGCGATAGCCGTCGAGCAGCTGGTAGCCGCCCTTCGGGCCTGCGTCGCCGTACAGGGGGATGCCGGCGGAGTGGAGGGACTCGACGTCGCGGTAGATGGTGCGTACCGAGACCTCCAGCCGCTCGGCCAGATCCTGCGCGGTCATCCGGCCGCGCGTCTGCAGGAGCAGGAGGATCGAGACCAGGCGGGAAGCACGCACATTCACTGACACTACCTGTCAGTGACCACGGCCTAGCGTCGCCCGCATGAACGATTTCGACTTTCTCGCCGGCCACTGGAACGTCGACAACCGCCGGCTCGTGAAGGCGCTCGCCGACAGCGACGAATGGGACGAATTCCCGGGCCGTTCGGTGGCCACCCGGCACTTCGACGGGGCGGCCAGCTTCGACGAGATCACGTTCCCGACCAAGGGGTCCAGCGGGCTGACCGTGCGCGTGTACAACCCCGAGACACGGCAGTGGGCCATCTACTGGGCTAGCAGCACGAGGGGCACGCTCGACAGCTCGCCCATGGTGGGCGAGTTCGAGGGGGACCGGGGCGAGTTCTACGGGGAGGAGGCGTATGAGGGCAGGCAGGTGCGGTGCCGGTTCATCTGGACGGTGCTCGGCCCGGACGCGGCCCGCTGGGAGCAGGCGTACTCGGCGGACGACGGCCTGACCTGGGAGACGAACTGGACGATGGACTTCAGCCGGGCCTAGGCGCCGGAGCGGGCCCACAGGACCGCCGCCACCGCGACGGCCGCGATCAGCAGCACCAGCGATCCGGCCACGATCGCCCACCACCAGGCCGATTGAGGCGGCTTGGTCTCGTAGTGGGACACGTCGGGCAGCATGTCCGGCGTGTAGGGGAGCCGCTGCGTGGAGGGCGGATCCTGCGGACGCCCGGGCCGGGGCACGCGCACGGTCGGCGGAGCCGGGGGTGGCGGCACGCGCACGGTCGGAGGGCCCTGCGGGGGCGGGTGTCCGTGCCGCGGCGGCGGGACCTGTCCGGGAGGTCCCTGCCGGGTGGGCTGGGTCGGGAAGGGCGGGCGGTGCCTGATCGTCTGGTGGGGGTCCTGGCCCTGCGGGTCAGGTTGCTCTCGAGTCATGATCTCCTCAGGAGCCGCTGCGGAGAGTGGGGGCGTGCCCTCCCATTGTCACACTTCGCCGGGGGACCCGTCCCGCGGGTTCGTCAGCTCTGGCCCTGACCCTGGCCGTAGGGCGGCTGCGGCGGGTTCTGCCAGCCGGGCTGCTGCTGGTACGGCTGCTGCGGATAGGGGGGTTGCTGCGGCCAGCCGGGGCCCTGCGGAGGCTGGGCGGGCTGGCTCGGCTTGCGCCGGGCCACCACGGCCCAGATCAGCAGGGCGGTGCCGCCCGCGTCGAAGAGCAGGGAGACCAGGCTGGTGACGGTCACGGTCGTCTGAATGTCCGTCGACGAGGTCATCTGCGGGAACAGCACGTACGAGCGGAAGATGTTGAACAGCAGTCCCAGCAGAAGCAGGATGCAGCCCGCCATGCCGATCATCGCGGCCGAGCCGTGCTCGCGCCGGGCCATCGCGGTCATGACGACGCCGAGGAGCAACAGGATGCCCATCACGCCAAAGGTGAGGATACCGGCGATCGTTGATATCACAGGGAACTCCGTTCGAGGCCAAGCCGGACGCGACGACGCTACGGGGATTCGCGCAGATCGTCCAATGCTCTGCTGATCGATCCCTCGTCCAGGCCACCCTGGTGGCGCACGCCGTTCAGGAAGAGCGTGGGGGTGCCGCGCACGCCGCCGTCGCGGCCGGACTCCTCGTGCAGGGCGATCCGCGCGGCGTGGCCCGGCACGTCGGACCAGGGGTCGATGCCCAGCTCGGCGGCATAGTGCTCAAGGTCGGCGTCGGTGAGGAAACGCTGGTTGTCGTAGAGGATGTCGTGCATCTCCCAGAACCTTCCCTGGTCGGCCGCGGCCTCGGAGACGATCGCGGCCGACGCGGCCCGGGGGTGTAGCGTGCGGATCGGGTAATGCCGGAAAACCATCCGTACATCAGGATTTTTCCGGAGGATCTCCTCCAGGACCGGGTGCAGTCGCCCGCAGTACGGGCACTCGAAGTCCCCGTACTCGACGATCGTGATCTTGGCGTCCTCGGGCCCGCGCACGTGGTCCGTCGGCCCGACCGGCACCGTGAGCCGGTCGGGCAGCTCCTCGGGCGGCTCGGCCTCGGGCGGCGCGCACACCCCGCCCCGATCCCAGGCCAGCCGGAAGATCACCCACCCCAGCAGGGCGGACAGCAGCGACCCGGCCAGGATGCCGATCTTCGCCTGGGCGTGGACAGGTGACCCGTCGAAGGCCAGGTCCACGATGAACAGCGCCACCGTGAACCCGATCCCGGACACGGCCGCCCCGCCCAGCAACTGCCCCCACACCAGGTTGCCGGGCAGGATCCCCCAGCCGAACCGCAGCGGGAGCCACGTGCCGAGGGAGATCCCGACGAACTTCCCGACCACCAGCCCCAGCGCCACCCCGATGGAGACGGGCGAGGTGAGGGCGGCCCGCAGGGTCTCGCCGTCGAGCCGCACCCCGGCGTTGGCCAGGGCGAAGATCGGCACGATCACGTAGCTGCTCCACGGGTGCAGGCGCAGTTGCAGCCGCTCGTTGACGGAGACGGCCCGCTGGACCCGCCGCGTGGCCTCCCTGGCGGCCCGCGCGCTCGGCTCGCTGGTGAACTCCTGCACGGCCTCGCCGGCCAGCAGCAGTTTCTGGTCCGTGGGCGCGTAGACGAAGACCAGCAGGCCCAGCGCGATGCCGACCAGCGTCGGGTGGATCCCGCTCTCGAGGGTGGCCACCCAGAGCGCGAACCCCAGCACGACGTAGGCCGGCGCCCGCCAGATCCTCAGCCACCGCAGGGTCACGATGGCCGCGAGGAGCAGGACGGCGGTGATGAGCGCGGGGATGGAGAGGCTGGCCGTGTAGAAGATCGCGATGATCATGATCGCCAGCACGTCGTCCACGATGGCCAGCGTCAGCAGGAACGCCCGCAGCGGGTCGGGGCAGCGGGCCCCCACGACGGCGAGCACGCCCAGCACGAACGCCGTGTCGGTGGCGATGGGCACGCCCCACCCGCCCGCGCCCGGCCCGCCGAAGTTGAGCAGGAGGTAGACGCCGGCCGGCACCAGCATCCCGCCCAGGGCCGCGACGGCGGGCACGGCGATGAGCCGCCGGTCCCTGAGCTGCCCGAGCCGCACCTCGTACGAGACCTCGAGGCCGATGAGGAAGAAGAAGACGGACATCAGCCCGTCGTTGACCCAGTGCCGCAGGTCCAGCGAGAAGTCGGCGTCTCCGAAGGAGATGCCCATGGGGGTGTGCCAGAACGCCTCGTAGGTGTCACCCCATGGCGAATTTGCCCAGAGCAGGGCAAGCACCGTGGCCACCAGCAGCACGGTCGTGCTGCCTGCCTCGGTCCGCAGGAACGCCCGCAACATCACAGATCTCCCCCCGAAGATCCAGCGGAGGCATCCGATCCTACGGTGTCCGGAAGAACAGATAAAACGCCGCATCCCGGGCAAGCAGGAAACCGACGATGGCAACGCCCCAGCTCAGGGCCGACGCCGCGTGCTTGCTCATCCAGGCCCGCAGCCACTCCAGCTTCGGCTCCAGCCAGGCTCCCGCCACGGCGCGCAGCCCCATGAGCGCCAGCGGCGGCAGGATCATGACGAGCACGTACGCGCCCAGCACCGGCACCCACTGCCCGACGGTCAGCCCAGCCGTGGTCATGATGCCGATCGCGGCGAGGTAGGGCACCATCGTCGCCACCTCCAGCGCCCCGGCGGTCAGCCCCAGCAGCACCATCACGCGCGGACCGCCCACCCGGGGCTCGAAACGGCGCTCGGGCTTGCCCAGCTTCGCGCGCCGCTTGGGGTCGAGCCTGAAGCTCAGCGCGAACAGCCCCACGCCCAGCACGAGCTGCACCCAGTACGCGGGACCGCTGCGCAGCACGTCGCCGAAGCGGTCCATCACCGTGGACAGCCCCAGCATGAGCGCGACCCCCACCAGGAAGTAGAAGACCGTGATGGTGGCCAGATAGATCAACAACCCGCGCGACCGTTTGGAGGCCAGCAGCAGGTAGACGGGAATGCCGAGGGTGCCGAAGCTGGTGCTGTCGACGAGGGCCAGGGCGGCGAGGGCGAGCAGCAGTCCGATGGTCATGCTCTCGATCGTGCTGGTTCGCGAGCGCCGGCTCCTCCTCCGGCGGGGTGAACCGGGCGTACATACTTCTTCGTATCGCGCCGGAGGAGGCCGGGCCGCGGACGGGCCCGGCCTCTCCCGGTTACAGGTTCCGCAGGTACGCCAGCGACGGCGCGAAGAAGTACTCGCCGCCCTTCATCGTGACCGTCTGGGCCACCTGGGCCTGCGGCGCCGACAGCTCCGGCTTGCCCCAGACCTTCGGGAACGCGACCTTGATGTCCCGATCACCCTGCCCGATCACCGGGTCGTGCCCCGTGGCCGGGTTCTCGAAGTCCGGGTTGTCGGCCCACGACTGCTGCGTGAACTCGAACTGGCTCAGCAGGCTGCCGTTGAACGCCATGAACAGCAGCCCGACCTCGCCGCTCGGCCGGGTCTCCGGCGGCGAGTCGTCCCACGGCTCGTCGGTCCGCTCCCCGTACGTCTGGCCGCGCCGCGCCATGAGCACCTCACGCCCGAACGAGCGCGGGTTCGTCTTCCTGATGTGCCCGCTGAACGGGCACTTGCTGCCGTCGTCGCCGTCGAAGGTGAAGTCGTTGGTCACCGGCCCGCCGCCCGCCTTGGGCTTGCTGGTCAGGGGCGTGCCGTCCCTGAACCGGCCGACGATCATGGCGCCGGCCCGGTCGCGGTCGGCGCCGACCAGGCCCAGGCCGTCGGCCAGCTCCTGCTCGATCGTCTTGAACGCCCGTACGTTCTGCTCCAGCTTCCGGAACACCAGGTAGCTGCCGTGGTGCCGGACGGGGTTCGGCGCGAAGGGGTCGGGCACGAGCACGTTGCTCAGCGGGAATGCCGGGTTCCAGTGCTTCTTCGGCTCCTTGTCCACCTCGTCCTTCACGAACAGCGGCTGGCTGCGGCCGTCCACGTACCCGAAGTGCTCGATGCCGTCGCCGGCGGGGTTGCGCATGCCCTGCCCGGTCTCCTCGCCGAGCAGCCGCGCGCTCTCCGGCAGCTCGCCGAGGATCTCCTCGCGCAGCGCCGCCACCGGCTCGGGCTCAGCGTCGCCGATCAGGATGACGGCGTGGATCTCCCGCTGGTACGCGCGCTCCCACGTCTCCACGGGCGGGTCGGCGACCTCGGCGACGCGGCGCTTCATGCCGTCGCGGAACACCCGGTCCTCGAACTTGCGCACGTCTTCGACCGGGTGGCCGAGGTCGCGGTAGCCGGCCTTGCTGATGCCGATGCCCACGTACGGCGTGCCGCGGCTGCCTTTCGCGTTGAAGTCGTGCACCTCCTGCAGGTGCCGGCGGGCCGACTTCATCTTGGTGGTCGCGACGTGCCGGAGGAACGCCTTTCCTTCCGCCGCGTCGTTGAACCGGACGAACAGCACGGACAGGTGCTCGCGCACGTGGGCGCGCAGGATGTTCGGCTGGAGATTGTCGAGCATCGCCTTGGTGTCCGCGTCGAGCGTGGCCGAGTCCCAGGCCAGAGGTTGTGCGTTGTTCAGGTCGACAGGCATTGCCGAGTCCCTTCCCCGTTTCGATGTGAAATCGGGCCCCCTATCGCGTCGAACGAGGAACGGCGAATCCCCCGTATTCCAACGCGCCCCACCTGTACGACTCCTGGGAACGCGAGAAGGTTTCCGGGAAAACGGTCCGGTTGCTTTCCCGATCAGCCGACGGTGAGAGCGGTACGCGCCACGCCGCCGTTCTCGCAGCGCACCGTCACCCCGAACCGGCCCGCCTTGACCGCCTTCAGGGCCGACGACCAGGTGGCCGTGGGCGCGGTGGGGCGGTTCCGGACGGTGGCGAAGGCGTTCGAGGTCACGTCACGCACCGTCGATCCGCCGCAGACCGCCGTCACCCTCACCTGCTGGCCGACCTTGGCCGCGGCGGGGGCGACGCCGACGCCCGCGTTGACGGCCGGCACGTCCCCGGACGGCTGCGTGGGGGCGGCCGTGGGGGTGGGCTTGGGGGTCGCGGTGGGGGTGCCGGTGGGCGTGGGGGCCGGGGCGGGGTTGGCCTGCCCGAAGACCACGTCCGAGCAGGAGTAGAACGCCTCGGGGCTGTCGCTGCGCTGCCAGATCGCGTAGATCAGGTGCCGTCCCTGCCGGGCGGGCAGCTTGGCGTTCATCGTGTAGAAGCCGTCCGTCACCACCGGGTTCTGCACGGTCTGGAACGGCCTGGCCTCCAGGTCCGACCACTTCAGCGGCCTGGCCGGGTCGTAGCCGTCCTTGGTGATGTAGAGCTCGAACGATCCCTTGTGCGGCGCGGTCGCCCGATACCTGAACGTGTGGGACGCGCCGCTCGCCAGGGTCGTCGCGGGCCAGTCCGCCCGAGCCTGGTCGAACCCGCGGTATTTGTCCCGCCCCGCGCTGCACAGCTTCCCGTCCGGGATGATCTGGCGGTGCCGGCCCGCCGCGTCGGCGATGTTGACCTCGTTCCAGTCGTAGAGCGGCTGGGTGCCGCCGATGGCCACGGCCTGCTTGCAGGCGGCCGACTTCGGGTTCTCCGGGCCCTCGCTGTAGCAGACCATGGTGCGGCTGGGCGGGTTGCTCATGGTGCCGTGCGCGGAGGCCGTGCCGGGGGCGACGGCGAGCACGAGCAGCGTGGGGGCGGCCAGGGTGGTGGCGACGAGCGCCTTGCGGGTGATCTGCATGTAGATCACCTTGATGCACCCGAAAGATCGAAATTTCGGGCTTAAGCGTCCTTTAAGGCTGCCTTAGCTGCTATTTCAGTACGCAGCCACACCTGCACCTGGGCCCCGCCCATCGACGACCGGTCCAGCCGCAGCCGGCCCCCCGTCGACTCGGCGAGCCTGCGCGCGATGTCCAGCCCGAGCCCGGTGGACCCGCTGCCGCTACTGCCCCGCTCCATCGCCGAGTCCGGGTCCGCGATGCCGGGCCCCGCGTCGGCGATCAGGATGCCGACGGTGTCCTGGCCCTCGTGCAGGGTGACGCCGAACGCCGTGCCCTCCGCCGTGTGCCTGAACACGTTCCCGAGCAGCGCGTCCACCACCGCCGTCAGCTCACCGGCCGGTACGGGCACCCGTACCGGAAGCGTGGCCCCGACCAGCTCCCACGGGCGCCGCTGGTCCTCCGCCAGCGCCGACCAGAATGTCAGCCGCTCGCGCAGCACCTCGGCCGCGTCGCACGACCTGGCCGCCCGCGACGGCCGCCGGGCCGCCGAGATGATCGTGTCCACCTCGCCTTCCAGCCTGGCCAGCGCCTGCCTGCCGGGCTCCGCCTGCGGACCGAGCTGGTCCAGGCTGAGCTTGAGCGCGGTGAGCGGGGTGCGGAGCCGATGGGAGAGGTCGGCGGCCAGCTCCCGCTCGGCGGCCACGAGCTGGGTGACGCGGTTCGCCATGGCGTTGAACGCGGTCGCCGCCGCCTTGAGCTCGGGCGGCCCGTCGGGGTAGACGCGTTCGCTCAGGTCACCGGCTCCCAGCGCGGTCGCGGCGGTGCCGAGCCGCCGCGCCGAGCGTACGACCCGCGCCCCGAGCCGGTCGCCGACCAGCACCGAGCCGAGCACCAGCGCCACGGCCACCCCGGTCAGCACCGCCCATGACGTGAAGACGCCCCGGTTGAGGTCGGCGGCCGGGACGAACACCTCGATCACCGCGCCCCGGTCCTCGTCCAGCGCGACCGGGCGCAGCAGCACGTATCCGCCGTCCAGTTCGACGGTGCTCGCCCTGGTCTCGCGGGCGGCCCTGGCCACCTCGGCGGCGGGCGCGCGGGAGGTGCCCTGCGTCGCGCCGCCCTTGACGTGGACGGCCAGCAGGCCGCGCCGCCCTGCCTCGGTGCGGGCCATGGCGTGCCCGAGGTCGTCGCTCCTGGTCGTCAGCGCCAGCACCGGGACCAGCGCGGACGCCTGCCGCTCGGCGCCCGCCAGCGCCCTGGTCTGCGCGGTCTCCTTGACGATCAGCGCCAGCGGCACGAGGAAGGCCAGCGCGACCATCGAGGTGACCGCGACCATCAGCACCGCCAGGGTGCGCCTCATCGGGATGCTCTCATCGGGGCACTCTCGTCGCGCGCTCTCATCGGGGTGCCGACAACATCACGCCGACGCCCCGGACGGTGTGCAGGTAGCGCGGCTGGGAGGCGCTCTCGCCGAGCTTGCGCCGCAACCACGACAGGTGCACGTCGATCGTCTGGTCGTCGCCGTACGACTGCCGCCAGACCTCGGCCAGCAGCTCCTGGCGGGTGACGACGCGGTCGGCCCGGGCGGCGAGGTAGGCGAGCAGGTCGAACTCGCGCCTGGTCAGCGAGAGCGGACCGCCGTCGAGCGCGGCCTCGCGCCGGCCCACGTCCACCTCCAGGCCGCCCACGCGGAACATCTGAGGCGCGGGCGCGGACCTGGCCCTGCGCAGCACGGCGTCCAGCCGGGCGCTGAGATGGTCACCGGAGAACGGTTTGACCAGGTAGTCGTCCGCGCCCGCCCGTAAGAGCCGGACGATCTCGGCCTCCTCGTCGCGGGCCGTGGCCACGATGACCGGCACGTCGGAGACGCCGCGGACCATGCGCAGCGCCTCGGACCCGTCCAGGTCGGGCAGGCCGAGGTCGAGGACGACGGCGTCCGGCGGGCGCTGCGAGATCTCCCTGAGCGCGTCGAGCGCGCACCCGGCGCTGCGGACGGCGTGCCCGCGCCGGCCGAGTTCGTGGATGATCGCTGATCTGACGAATTCATCGTCTTCCACTACGAGAACCGTCGCCATGCGCCCAACCGTACCGACGAACCGTACATAATTCGTCTCATGCGTCGAGCCCTTCGATACGCGGCGATCTGGTGCGGGGCGACCGCGGTGGCCGTGTCGGTCTCGTGGTTCGGCGTACGGGGTGTGCTGCGGGACGAGTTCGTGGACGACGTGGACGTGGAGCCCTTCGTCGCCCAGACGATCGCGGCCGACGAAGCCCCGCTGACCCTCACCAGCCCCAGCCCCAGCCCGAGTCGTGAGCCGAGAAAGCCGGTCAAGAGCCCGGTCGAAAGCCCGGTGCAGAGCCCGGTCAAGAGCCCCGTGAAGAGCCCGGCGAAGAGCCCCGCGCCGAGAAAGCCGCTGAAGGTGGTGAAGGTGAAGGGCGGCGAGGTGGCGTTCACGCTCGGCCCGGAGGGCTGCCGCCTGGTGTCGGCCACCCCGGTCAGCGGCTACACCGCCAAGGTCGCCCGCGCCACCGGCTGGATCAGGGTGGACCTGGTCAAGGGCGAGCACGGCACAGGGGTGTTCTGCATCAGCCACGAGCAGCGCACCGACACCTGGGAGTACTGACGAGCGGCGGCCGCCGGGCTACGGCGGGCGTGGTATCCGCACCGCCTCCCTGGGGACGATTCGCCGCCCCGCCCCGGGTGCGAGGGTGGATCACATGGACGCACTTCGCAGGGCCCTGGGCTGGCTGTCGCTGCTGTACGCGCTGATCTTCCTCTCGTTCGGGCTGCTGCACGCCGGGATCGCGTTCGGCCCGGTACGCGAGCCTGTGATCGTGCCGGCCGCGATCGTGGAGACGTTGTGCGCCGGGGCCACGTTCGCCGGGGCGTACGGCGTGCTCGCCAAGCGCGCGTGGGCGTGGGACGGGCTCATCTACGGCCACGCGGCCGCGCTCGGCGGGGTGCTGATGGGGATCCTGTCGCTCGCGCTCGGGGCGGGCCCGGCGAGCACGCTGCTGAGCTGGTATCACAGCGTGATCGCGGTCCTGCTCGCCACCGGGCTGGCGGGCTCCTTCTACGCGTCCAGAGTGCGCGGGGTTACGGCTCCAGGGTCCGCAGATAGTCGGCGGCCTCGTCGACCTGGTCCTCGGTGAACACGCGGATGCCGTGCTGCTCCAGCAGCGCCGTCGTGACGCCCTGGCCTGGGCCGCGCCGGCCGCTGAACGTACCGTCGTAGATCGACAGCGCGCCGCACGACGGGCTGCCCTCCTTCAGCACCGCCAGCCGGATGCCGTACGAGCGCGCCACGGTCAGCGCCGACCGCGCGCCCGCCAGGAACTCGGCCGTCACGTCGGACCCGTCGCTCGCCAGCACGCGGGCGGCCCCGGACAGGACGGCCGCCCCGCCCGCACCGCCCTCGATCTCGGCGGCGGGACGCGGGATCGGTAGCCCGCCCGACACCTCCGGGCAGTGCGGCACCAGCCGCCCCTCCTCGCGCCACGCGGCGAGCCGGGCGTCCGAGCTGGTCTTGGCGCGACCGTCGTAGCGGACCCGGCGGCCCATCAGGCAGGCGCTGACGAGGATCCTCTCCATGCCTTCGATCCTATGAGCGCGATCGGCACCAGCGAGACGGCCGCCAGCGCGATCGCGACGCCGAACGCGTACGTGAAGGGCCGCTCCACGCCCGTCCTGGTGAACACCTGCAACAGGACGGCCAGCACCGCCACCCCGAACGGGGAGGCGAGCCGCACCGCGATCGTGCTCAGCGTGGTCGCGGCCGGGATGGCACCCGGCTCCAGCGTCTTGAACGCGGCCGCCATCACCGACGTCGACACCAGCCCGTGCCCGAGCCCCAGGACGAACATCGGCACGAGACCCCCGAACGCCGCGAATCCCGCGATGCCCGCCACCGCCACGACCACGCCCGCCGCGCCGACGCCGCGCGGCCCCTTGCTGTCGGTCAGCCTGCCCGCGACCGGCATCGTGATCGCCGCGCCGATCCCCATCGGGGCCAGCAGCAGGCCCGCCTCCAGCGCGCTCCTGCCCTGCGCGAGCTGGCTGTAGAGGGGCACGAGCACCGTGAAGCCGAACATGGCGGCCGAGTAGCACACGAGCGCGCCCACCGCGGCGACGAACTGCCTGTTCCCGAACAACCGCAGATCCAGCAGCGTGCCCGTCGTCCGCAGCGCCCGCACGGCGAACGCGGCGACCAGCGCCACGCCGATCCACAGCGCGGGGTGCAGCGGGGAGGCCCCGTCGCCGATCTCGGACAGCCCGTAGACCAGCGCGGCCAGGCCGGGCGAGAGCACCGCGAGACCCAGCACGTCGAGCCCCTGCGGGTTCGCGCCCGATTCGCGGGGGAGCAGCAGGAACGCCGCCGGCAGCGCCACCGCGCAGAACGGCACGTTGATCAGGAACAGCCACCGCCAGCCGAGACCCTCCACGATCACCCCGCCCAGCGGCGGCCCGAGCACCGGCACCAGCATCGCCGGGAGCGAGATCATGGCCATCGCGCGGCCCATCCGCTCCTGGCCGGCCGCCCTGGCCAGCATCATCTGGCCGACCGGCAGGAGCAGGCCCCCGCCCAGCCCCTGCACCGCGCGGAAGGCGACCAGGCTCCCGACCGACCAGGCGGCGGCGGTGAGCGCGGAACCCGCGACGAACAGCGCGAGCGAGACCAGCCAGACGTTCCTGGCGCCGAACCTGCCCACGGCCCAGCCGGTGACCGGGACCGTCATCGACAGGGTCAGCAGGTAGCCGGTGACCGCCCACTGCATGGTGGCGAGCGTGGTGTGGAAGTCGCGGGCCAGGGTGCCGAGCGCGACGTTGACGATCGTGGTGTCGAGCATCGTCATGACGACGCCCAGGAGGACGACCAGGCCCGTTGTCCGGAGTGAACTTCGTACGCCGTATCGCATGTCGTACACCGTAGCACTTTCGTACAGTGTCTAGGATCTGGGCGTGAGCTCGATCTGGTCCCGTCCCACGCCGCCCCGCCGCCCGGTCCTGACCCGGGAGGCGATCGTGGCCGCCGCCATCGCCGTCGCCGACGCCGAAGGGCTGGCCGCGGTCTCGATCCGGCGAGTGGCCGCGGAGCTGGAGGCGCGGGCGATGACGCTGTACTCGTACATCGAGCGCAAGGAGGACCTGCTCGCGCTGATGCTCGACGAGGTCAGCGCCGAGGTGCTCGTCGAGGAGCCGCTGCCGTCCTCCTGGCGCGAGGCGCTGCTGCTGATGGCGCGGCGGGAGCGCGAGCTGGTGCTGCGGCATCCGTGGCGGGTGGAGCTGATCTCGCAGCGGGTGGCCGTGGGGCCCAACGCGCTGCGGCACGTGGAGCAGAAGCTGGCCGCCTTCGACGGGCTGGGGCTCGACCGGCTGACCCGGTGGCGGTTCCTGGCGGTGTTCAACGACTACATGACCGGGTTCGTGGTGCGGGAGGCGCAGGAGCGCGGGGCGCCCCGGTCGGAGGGGATCAACGAGGCGGAGCGGACGGCCGTGGCGGAGCCGTACATCAAGGAACTGGTCGAGAGCGGCGAGTTCCCGCGGCTCGCGCCGATGATCGAGCAGGGGGTACGCGGGGCGGACGACAACTTCGAACGCGGCCTCAACTGGGTCCTCGACGGCATCGAACGCGCCATCCCGGAGCGGTAGCGCCGCCCTCGCTTCCGGCCGCCGCGAAATGGGGACCGGGACACTCTGGGGATAGCCTTAGCCCCGATGAACACCGTCATCTCCACGATCGTCATCGTCGTCTCGCTGCTGCTCATGCTGGCGAGCCTGATCGTCGCCGTCCGCAACCGGCCGATGGGCATGGTGCTGCTGGTCGGGTTCGCCGTGCTCGAGGTGGCCGTGCTGGTGCAGGCGGGCTTCGTGATCGCGGCGGTGGCCGGGGGGCAGGGGCCCGCCGAGAAGGTCACGCTCTTCGGCTACGTCGGAGGCCAGGTGGTGATCCCGCCCGCAGGCGTGTTCCTGGCGCTGGCGGAGCGGAGCAGGTGGGGGTCGGCGATCCTGGTCGTGGCGGGGTTCGCGATCGCGGTGATGACGGGGCGGATGCTGCAGATCTGGGCGGGGGGCGCGTGACCGCCTCCATCAGCACCGGGCCCGGACGTGCCCTGATCGCGGTCTACGGGCTGTTCTCGCTGGCCGCCGGGGCTCGCGCGGCGGTGCAGATCGTCTCCAAGTTCGACCAGGCGCCGCTGGCGTACTCGCTGTCGGCCTTCGCGGCCGCCGTCTACATCGCCCTCACCGTCGCGCTCTGGCGCGGGGCACGGCTCCTCGCGCTGGTGGGGCTGGGGATCGAGCTGGTCGGAGTGCTGGTCATCGGCACGCTCAGCCTCCTCGACGCGGCCGCCTTCCCCGACGCGACGGTGTGGTCGGCGTACGGGAAGGGGTACGGGTTCATCCCGCTCGTGCTTCCGGTGGTGGGCCTCTACTGGGTGCTACGCCACAAACGCTGACCCCCGGTCGAGCCGTGCGTGCGCCGTCCGTTGGGCCGTCGTGCTGCCCGCAACCGACACAGCCAGGAATAAATGCATATTTCGGTCCTGTTAAGATGGCGATTCGTCCTATGACTTGATGAGTGGAGGACCGCCCCCGATGAGCGTGCTGACCCAAGAGGCACGAGGCCGTACCACCGGACCCCTCGCCTGGCTCCTCGTCCTGGGGATCGTCCTCGCCGCACTCAACCTCCGCACCGCCGTCACCAGCGTCGGCCCCCTCCTCGACCAGCTGACCGGCGCGCTGGGCATGTCGAGCGTCGGCACCGGCCTGCTCACCACCCTCCCCGTCCTCGCCTTCGCCAGCGTGGGTGCGATCACGCCCACCCTGGCCCGCCGCGTCGGCGAGCACCGCCTGCTCCTGCTCGCCCTCGTCACGCTGGGCGTCGGCATGCTGGTCAGGTCGCTCGTCGGCTCCGCCCCCGTGTTCCTGCTGAGCAGCGCCGTGGCGCTCTCCGGTGGCGCGGTCGGCAACGTGCTCATCCCCACGCTGATCAAGCGCCACTTCCCGGCCCGCACCGGGATCATGACCACCGTCTACACCACGGCCCTGGCGGTCGGCACCATGCTGGCCGCCGCCGCGACCGTGCCGATCGAGCGCGCGTCGGGCGACTGGCACATCGCGCTCGGCGTGTGGGCGGCCCTGGCCGCCGTCGCCGCCATTCCGTGGCTCGCGCTCCTGCGCAGTGAGCCGGAGCGGGACGCGGGCAGCCGGGACGCGGGCCTCCGCCGCCTGCTCGGCAGCAAGCTGGCGTGGATGATCGCGATCTACTTCGGCACCCAGTCGATGATCGCGTACATGATGTTCGGCTGGCTCGCCACCATGCTCACCGACAGCGGTTTCAGCACGTCGGAGGCCGGGGTGGTCCTCGGCGTGTTCACGGCGCTGAACATCCCGGTCTCGATCGTCGTCCCCATGGTCGCCTCCCGCTTCCGCGACCAGCGTCCCGCCGTGGTCGGGCTCGTCGCGTTCTACGCGGCCGGGTTCCTGGGGCTGTGGGCCGGGCCGGCCGACCTGGCGCTGCTCTGGGTGACGCTGGTGGCGGTGGGCATGGGGTCGTTCCCGCTGGCGCTGATGATGCTGGCCCTGCGCACCCGTACGGCGGAGGCCACGGCCGCGCTGTCGGCGTTCGGGCAGAGTGCGGGATACCTCATCGCCGGCGCCGGTCCGCTGCTGGTCGGCGTGCTGCGCGACGTGACCGGCGGATGGACGCTGCCGTACATGCTGATCTTCGTGGTGCTCGTCGTGCAGCTGTTCACCGGCCTGTACGCGGGCCGCAACCGCTACCTGGAGGACGAGCAGGCGGTCCCTGCGAGAATGACCGGATGAAGTCCACCATCGTCACCTTTCCCGACGGCCGGACCAGCGGCCGTTCCGAGATCGTCGGGGCCGTGCCGGTGGGGGACCGGCACGGTCTCGTCGTCGCCGAGACGCCGTTCCACCCCCTTGACCACACCTGGCCCGACCAGCCCGCAGACCGGGGCACGATCGGAGGCCTGCCGGTCATCGACTGCGTGACAGGGGCCCAGTCGAGCACCGGCGAGGTCTTCGTCGGCGACGCCATCCCGGTACGGCGCGGCACGGAGGGCTGGGAATGGCTGGTCGTCCACGTCACCGAGACGCCGCTGCCCGTCGGGGCGGAGGCCGAGCTCGAGGTGGACGCCGGATTCCGGGCGGCGCTCTCGGCGGGTCACACCGCCTGCCACCTGGCCGCGCTCGCCGTGAACGCGGCCCTGGCCGGCCACTGGCGTAAGGACGCCACGCCCGACCCGCTCGGGCACCCCGACTTCGACCAGACGGCGATCGTCTCGTCGCGGATCGAGCCGTACGGCAGCGTGGACGTCTACCGTCTGGGCAAGTCGTTGCGCAAGAAGGGGTTCTCCGCCGAGGGCCTGGACTTCGGGAAGGTCGCCCGGCACGCGAACGAGCAGCTCGCCGCGTGGGTGGCCGGCGACGCGCCGGTCCGGCTGGACATTCCGGGGCCGGGGCTGACCGCCCGCCGCACGTGGCACTGCTCGCTGCCGGAGGGCGAGGCGTCCATCCCGTGCGGCGGCACCCACGTGGGGAGCACGGCTGAGCTGGGACGGGTCGAGGTCGCGTTCTCGCTGGAAGAGGCCGCCCTGACCATGCGCACCACCTGCGGCGCCCCGAGCTAGCCGGTCAGCGGCTCGCCAGGAAGGCGAGCACCCGCTTCCAGACGTCCCCGCAGGCGGCCGCCACGCTGCCGAGCGGCTCTGATCGTTGTGTCAGCATGTGTTGACAAGCGGGTGCTTGTCAGCACATGCTGACACCATGGAAGTCACCGAGCTGGCCGAGGCGGCCGCCGATCGCGATCCCGGAGTGGGGCTGGCGGCCGTGGCCGCGCTCAGGGGCCTGCTGGAGGAGCTGGAGGCGACGCACGTGTCGAACGCCCGCGCCCAGGGCTGGTCGTGGGAGCAGATCGCCGACGCGCTGGGCGTTCGGCGGCAGTCGGCTCATCGCAAGCATGCTCGCAGGACGGGGAGGTAGCCGCGTGTTCGCCAGGTTCACCGAGGGGGCCCGCAGGGCCGTGGTCAAGGCCGGGATACTCGCGCTCGACGCGGGCCGGCCCGCGCTCGACGCCGATGTGCTGCTGCTGGGGGTGGCCGAGGTCCGGCCGTTCTCGCTGGCGGCGTTCACCGCCTCCGAGGCCGACGTGCGGGCGCGGGTGGACGTGCGCGACGCGCGGTCACTGCTGGCCACGTTGGGGATCGACCTCGACGCCGTGCACCGGCGCACCAGGGCGGGCCTGGACGCGCCCGGGCTGTGGAGCCTGCGCCGGTCCCGGGTGCGCCCGCTGCGGGTGACCCTGTACGGGCCACTGGGGGAGATCCCGCTGGCCATGCACTCCAGGAAGGCGATCGAGGTCGCCATGTGGCGCCCCGGGCCGGTCACGGGTGAGGACCTGCTGTGGGGACTGCTCGCCGACCACGCGAACGGCACCGCCGCGATCCTCCGGGACGCCGGGGTGGACCTGGCCGCGCTGATCCGCGAGGCCCGCGTCCCCACCCGGCGCACGGCCTGATCGCGGCGGCGTCAGACGGGCTCCAGGTGCGCGATCTTCTCGGGGTTCGCGATGAGGTAGATCGTGTCGATCTTGCCGTCCGAGATCAGCAGCGAGGCGACCGTGATCACCCGTCCACCCGCGGAGATGACCATCGCGGGGGCGTTGTTCATGGTGGCCAGCCCGATGGACAGGTCGGAGATCCCCGCCATGCCGATCGAGGCCATGAAGGCCGCGATGTTGGCGGGGGTGTTGATCGACAGCAGCCAGCGGCTGACGTTGTCGGCGCCGGTGATGACCCGCAGCGCGGCCCGGGCCTTGCCGCCGCCGTCACTGACCATCGTGACCTCACTCGCGAACAGCTCGATCAGCCCGTCGAGGTCGCCCTCGGCGGAGGCGCTGATGAACCGCTCGGTGATCCGCCGCCGCTCCTGCCTGTCCACGTCGAACCGGGGCCGCCTCTCCCGCACGTGGTCCCGCGCCCGCCGCGCGAGCTGCCTGGTCGCCGGCTCGGCCCGTCCGATGATCTCCGCGATCTCGGAGAAGGGCAGGTCGAACGCCTCCCGCAGCACGAACACGGCCCGTTCGAGCGGCGACAGCGTCTCCAGCACCAGGAGCAGCGCCAGCTCCACCGACTCGGCCAGCTCGGCGTGCTCGGCGACGTCGGGCGCCGTGCTGATCGGCTCGGGCAACCACGGCCCCACGTACGACTCCCGCCGCGACTTCGCCCACCGCAGCCGATCGATGGCCAGCCGCGAGGTCACCCTGACCAGGTACGCCTTGGGCTCTTCAACGGTCGTCTCGTCCACCCCCGACCAGCGCAACCACGCCTCCTGCACGACGTCCTCGGCGTCGGCCGCACTGCCCAGGATCCGGTACGCGACCCCGGTCAGCAGGCTTCGGTGGTCTTCAAAGGTCGGCATGAAACCATAGACGTATCACAGGCCTCTCGGTGTGACACAGGGGCTCCCGATCTCCGATACACTTGGTGATCGCAAGGGGCTATGGCGCAGTTGGTAGCGCGCCTCCATGGCATGGAGGAGGTCTGGGGTTCGAATCCCCATAGCTCCACCCTCATCAGACCGCCTCTGACCTGCCGAAACGGCTCAAGGTCGGGGGCGGTTCCGCGTCTGGGGCAGGTCAGAGCCGGGTTTTGTCGTCCATCAGCGCGATCTTCTTCAGGACGGCTGCTGACGGGACGCCCTTGGCTCCGCTGAGGTCGGCGCCGCGTAGGTCGATCTTCCCCTGGCCGCTGGGCCATTTCGCGCCGGTGAGGTCGGCCCCACGGAAGTGGGTGCCCGTGAAGTCGACGCCGCCCAGGTCGACGCCCGTGAGGTCGGCACCGTCCAGGTCCGCGTACCGGACCTTCGCGTCGATGAGGCTCGCGCCGGGAAGCCGTGCCCCGCTGAGGTCGATGTTCGTCAGGTCGGACCCGGCGAAGCTCGCCCCGGTGAGGTTCGCCCCGGACAGCGACACCCGGATCCAGGTCGAGGAGCCGATGTCCGCGTAGGAGAGGTTCGCGTGGTCGAGGAAACTGCGAACCCATCTGATGGAGCCGTCCGCCTTCTCTATGTATTCGCGGTGGCCGAAGTCGGTGTCGGTGAGGTCCGCGCCGGACAGGTCGGCGTTGACCAGCGTCAGGGCCGTGGCGCGGATGCCCGACAGGTTCACCCAGTGCTGCGCGGACCACGGCGGCCCTGTCGGCGGCGACGTGCCGGCGGGCTTGTTCCTGGCGATCACCGCGAGCGCCGCCTGGATGTCCGCCGGGATGCGCGGCTCCTTCTCCTTGGCCTTCTTCGGGGAGCGCTCGCGCACGTACGTGGCGAGCACGTCCACGACGGTCCGCTGATCGCGCGGCGAGTCGCGAGAGATCCTCTCCAGGGCGTAGATCGCGCCGACTCTCCCCTCCAGGGTGTCCGAGCCGATCTGCTCGATGGCCCGCGTGTAACGCTCGGTGATCTGGCCTTCCTGCGTGGTGTCGAGCGAGCGGGCGGTGTAGAACAGCCCCGCCGCCGTGAACAGCAGCCCCAACAGCACCCCCGACGTGGAGAGTAACTGCATTCTGTTCTGCGTGGCGAGCGCCCTGATCTCGATGCGCTCCTTCACGGGCAGTGCCTCGAACTCCGCGCGGGACACCCCCTTGATCGACGGGTCCCGGCCGTCGGAGAAGGTGCGCTCAAGACCTTCGATCAACCAGCCCGCGAGCGTGCGCATGCGCTGCATGAACCAAGTAAAGCCCGACAAGGGCCTACGTGGGGATGGTCTGCCGCACGCGTGGCCGGACGCCCGCGGCGGCAGGTCGCCCGCCTCGCGGATCCGCGGGCGTCCGGCTACGCGACCTATTCGTGGCCCGTGGATATGGCTAGGCGCCGCACATCTGGCAGGAGCAGCGAAGGCAACTCGTGTGGCCGTCGTCGTACCGGTAGATGCACATGCAGGAGTCGCAGCACCCGATCCACGTCGCGGGCAGGGCGTGGGCCTCCTTCCTGGGGACCAGCAGTCCCAGCATCGCGTCACTGACCTTGCCGAACAATCTGTTCATGGTGTACCTCCAGGTACGACGCGGATGTGTTCGGATTCGACCGTAGGGGTGCTGCCGATAGGGCTGATACACGAATGTGTATGCGTGCCCTTCGGGAAATGTCCGCTCAATGTCCGGCGGCTGACCTTGTTGCGGGCCTTTTCGTTTCCGAGGATTCGAGGTGATGACCCCTGGTTCAATGGAATTCACGGTGCTGGGCGGGCTGGCGATACGGGCGAATGGGCGGTTGCTCAGGCCTGGAGCCCCGAAACAACGCACACTCACGTCCCTTCTGCTGGTGCGGGCCAACTCGCTTGCCCCGCTTCACGAGATCACCGAGGAATTGTGGGGATCGGCTCCCCCCAAATCCGCCATCGCCAATCTCCGCACTTATGCGGCGCGGCTTCGAGCCGCGTTTCCGGCGGCGGAGCGAGATCGCCTGATCGTCCGCCCGCTCGGCTATCAACTGCGGGTCGAGGCGGCCGAACTCGACCTGAAGGCGTTCGAGGACAAGGCGGTGTCCGGTCGCGCGGCTCTCGAAAAGGGACGCGCCGAGGAAGCCCTGCGGCAATGCGAAACGGCGCTCGCCTTGTGGCGCGGGCGGCTGCTGGAGGACGTCCCCCACGGGCCGGTCATCGCCGCCCGTGAGGTCGCGATCGACGAGCAGCGCCGAGCGGTCCAGGAGGACCGCTGCGAAGCGCTGCTGCTGCTCGGCCGGCCGGCACCCGCCATCTGGCCTCTCCGTTCGCTCGTCACGGAGCTGCCGCTGCGGGAGCGGGCGTGGGCGTTGCTGATGCGCGCTCTGTACGCCGACCACGACGTCGCCGGCGCGCTCGACGCGTACGAGCAGGCCCGCATCGCGATCACCGGGTCCCTAGGGATCGAGCCGGGCGAGGAGCTGCGGAGCCTCCACCAGGCGATCCTGCGCCGGGACCTGCGCCCGCCCCGCGCGGTCGCCTCGGCCTCCCCGCCGTGCCGGCTACCGCGGAAGCCGGTCATCGTCGGGCGCGAGCCCGAACTCTCCTTTCTCACCCGGCGGCTCGGCGCCGCCGGCGGTGTGGTGGTGGTGCACGGCCCAGCGGGAGCCGGCAAGTCCTCATTGGCCCTGCACGCCGCCCATCTGGTCGCGGATCGCTATCCGGACGGCCAGCTGTACGTGGACCTGCGACCGCGCCGCCGGCCCGTGAGCGATGCCGATACCGCTCTCGCTCGATACCGGTCGCTCCTGGCGGAAGGCCGCATGCTCGTGGTGCTGGACAACGCGCCCGAGGTCGCGCACGTCCGTCCGTTCCTCGCGGCCGCCCGGCTCTGCACGTTCCTCGTCACGAGCTGTCCGATGCTCACGACGCTGGACGGCGCGCTGCACCTTCGGGTGGACAGGCTGGGACGGCAGGAAGCGCTGGCGTTCCTGGCGCACCATGTCGGTCCGGAAAGGCTGCGGGAAGATCCCGGCGCCGCCGCCGAGGTGGTACGCCTGTGCGACCGGTTACCGCTTGCCCTGCGCATCGTCGCCGCCCGGCTGGTCGCGCATCCCGGCTGGTCCGTCCGCGAGCTGCTGGAGCGGCTGGCCGACGACCGGCACCGGCTCGACGAGCTCCAGGCCGGTGACCTGTCGATGCGGGCCAGCATGTATGCGCAGGTCGAGCACCTCGTGGCAAGTGAGCACCCGATGGATCGGCTCGCCATCGAGGTGTTCCGGCAGCTCGGCTCGCTTCCCGCCGCGGAGATCAGCGCGGGGGAGGCCGCCCGGCGGCTTCATGCGCCTGCCGGGAGAATCAGCCGGGCACTGGATCGGCTGGTCGAGATGGAGCTGCTCGACTTCCACGCGCGTGACCGCTACCGGATGACGGAGCTGCCCCGGCTCCTGGCGCGGGACATCGCCACCGTGTCCCGGGGCGCCCTGAGGCTCATGCCCGGCGTTTGACCGTCGTCCCGAGCAGGCTCTCGCCGTCGAAGAAGCCCACCGTCCGGGAATCCAGGCTCCAGTCGGAGTTGTCGCCCCGCACGATGAACTTCCCGGCGGGGATGGGCGTGCCCGCGGGCCGGCTGACGGCGGTCGCCACATCGGCGGGGATGGGGTCACCGGCGATCCCCGCCACCCGTTTGATCAGCAGCAGCGGGATCGAATCCGTCGCCGCCCACCGCACCACGACGATGTCGCCCCGGCGCAGGCGGTCGACTCCGGCGCGTACCACCAGCACGCGTTCACCGCCGCTGTAGGTGGGCGCCATGCTCGTGCCGGTGATGGTCACGGCGACGAACCGGCGCCTGACGTACGCGAGGCCGAGCGCCACGGCGCCGCCGACGACGGCGAGAACCCAGCCATTCACGACGGCACGCTCTGCTCGTCGGCCCGGTATCCCCGCGCCTGCCTGGTGAACAGCCGCGCGTAGGTGCCGCCCAGCGCGAGGAGCTCCTCATGAGTTCCGTACTCGGTCACCTGCCCGTCCTCCAGCACGGCTATGGCGCTCGCGTTCGTCATGGCACCGAGCCGGTGGGACACGAGCACGCTCGTGCGGCCCGCGCGATATCGCCGCAGCCGCTGGTGGATCTCGTGTTCGGCGTCGGCGTCTAGCCCCGAGCTCGGTTCGTCGAGAATCATCAGGTCGCAGTGGTCGCGGAGCATCGCACGGGCGAGCGCGACGCGCTGCCATTGCCCGCCGGACAAATAGACTCCCGTGCTCGCGTCGGTCTTGTCGGCCTCGCTGAAGAACAGCCGCGAGAGCAGGGTCTCGTAGCCGTCGGGCAGACCGGCGAGGAGGGAATGGGCGCCCGCGTCGCGTGCGGCGGCCTCGATGCGGGGCCGGTCTTGGAGCGCGCGGACGTCACCCAGGCCGACATTCTCCGCGGCCGTCAGGTCATAGGCCATGAAGTCCTGGAAGACCGCGCTGATCCTGCTCCGCAACGTCTCCGGCGACACCTCGCGGATGTCCACGCCGTCCCAGAGGATCACGCCCCGGTCGGGGTCGTAGAACCGGCACAACAACTTGACGATCGTGCTCTTGCCCGCGCCGTTCACGCCGACCAGGCCGAGTACGGAGCCGTACGGAACGAACAGGTTGACGCCCCGCAGCGCCCAGGGATGCTCAGGCGAGTACCGGAACCAGACGTCGCGGAGCTCGATCCCCTGCCGCAGCCCCGCCAGCGGACGCCGGCGCGACGGCGCGGGGAGGTCGGGGCCGGCATTCACGACGGCCCGGTAATGGTCGAACATCAGGAGCTGGAAATGAGCCCCCGCGACCTCGGTGACCAGGCGTCCGAGCGCGAGCCCCACGCCCGCCACCGCGGCCGCGAACATCGTGACGTCGCCCACGGAAAGCTGCCCCGAGCCGGCTGCCCGGACGGCCCAGACGAGGCCGGCGCCGGACACCGTCGCGCTGACCAGGCCGAGGCCGCCCTGCGTGAGCATTTCGCGTCTGCCGGTGCGCCGCTCGGCGGCGTTCGCGGAAAGCCTGTCGGCGCGCATCAGGCCGCGCAGGTGACCGCCGATGCCGAAGAGCCGTACCTCCTTGGCGGCGTCCACGCTTCCCAGCAGGTCCCCGAAGAAGATCTCCCGCCTCTGCAGCGGCCCGATGTGCCAGAACATCTGGGCCCGCCGCCGGGACAGCAGGAATTCGGCGATCGTCATCGGAATCGCTCCCATGAGCACCGCCACGACCATCAGGGGACTGATGACGATGAGCGAGCCCAGAAAGCCGGCGACGCTGATCGCCGCCTGGACGAGGGAGAGCACCGCGGCGACGACCCGCCCCGGGGCGACCCCGCCGGACTGTTTGGCCATGCGCAGCCGGTCCAGGAAGGCGGGATCCTCGAAGCGCCCGAGTCCGGCGAAGGAGTTGACCACCGCGTACAGGCGATCATCGGCCAGCAGCGCCACGGAGCGGCCCAGCTCCTCGGTGACATATTGGGCGGCACGCGGCAGGACGGTGACGACGGCTCCCGCGGCCGCCAACCCGGCGCCGAGACCGGTCAGCGTCGTCGCGTCGGCGTGGCCGGTGGCGATCTGGTCCAGGATCAGCTTGGTCAGCCACGAGACGGCGACGGGAACGGCGCCGCTCACGACGGTGAGGCCCACGTACACCAGCAACGTCGCCGGCCCGGCCCGCCAGGCCAGGCCGAGGGCGTGGCCGACGCCCCCCAGACGAGGCAGCCGCACCGTCAGGCCGTTGCGACGTCGTGCGGCAGCAGCGCGGCGGGGGCCGACTCCGATCGGAGCACCTGCCCCGAGGAGTCCACCACCCCGAAGAGCGGGTACGCCGTCACGCCGAACCCCGTGGCGATCGGCCCGTCGGGCGCCTCGCCCACGACCCTCGCCACGGGGGTCAGCCGCTCGACGTACTCGGTGGCGCGGTCGCGTTTGCCGATGACGACCACCAGGGTGTTCTGCCGGCCGCCTGGCCACTTCTCCGCGGTTTCGACGAGGTGGGGCAGGCTTTCCTCGCACGGTTCGCAGCCGGGCGTCAGGAAGGCGACGAGGGTGTCGCCCGCGAGCAGCGCCCGCGCGACCGGCTCCCCGTCGGTCGTGGTGGCGGCGAAGTCCCCGACCTGGCTGCCCACCGGCAGAGAGGGCGCCTCGCCCGTGATCGGGGTCGCCCGGCCGGCGAGCAGCTCCGTGTGCTCGCGGAGCCGCCGGATCACACCGAACGTGAGCAGCAGATTGAGCACCGTCAGCACGCTGACGAACGCAAGGATCGCGACGAGACCTGACATGGGGGTCCTCTCCCTTTCGCCGTGGCCGGGCATCGGAACCCTAGGAACCGCGGCGATAGGCCCCGCATACGCACTCGTGTATCGGCCCGATCGGCGGCCTCTCTACGGTCGGCTCCGAGAACCGTCGGCGTTCCGCTTGGAGGCGGGAATGAACAGATTGTTCGGCAAGGTCAGCGATTTCATGCTCGGCCTGGTGGTGCCGAGGGCCGAGGCGGCGGCGTACGCTCCGCCCCCGGAGTGGATCGGGTGTTGCGACTTCCAGATCTGCAAGTTCCGGAGCGGGAGCGGCGTGATCGCGTGCGCCCAGTGCCTGGACCCGCGCTGCCGATGACCACGTAGGCGCGAAGGCCCGTCCGGACGGGCCTTCGCGCCTGTTTTGTCCCGCCTTACGGCAGGGCGGGCACGGCCGGCTCGGCGTTGGTCCAGCCGGCCTGGAGCACGGTCTGGGTCATGGTCTTGTTCGGGAACACCTTGCCGTCCTTCAAGGTCGTCTGGCTCTCGGACAGCAGGAGCATCGTGCCGGTGTCGACCACCAGGTCGGTCGTGACCTTGATCGTCTCCTCTTTCTGGCCGGTCGGCTCATAGCCGATCGAGACGACCGCGCCGGTTCTGCCGGCGCCGTCCACGGACTTTCCGCGCGAGCTGACGCCGGGCATCGTCAGCAGGGCCTGGTAGGCCGCGGCGCGGACCTCCTTCGGCGCCGGGAGCTGGTGGAGCAATATGGGCAGCGCCGAGGTGACGAACCTGTCCACGGCGTTCTCCGACACCCGTGAGACCCGCGCGGCCTGCGCGAGCCAGGACTTCAACGCGTCCGGGTTCGCGGGCAGCCGCTGGACCTCGTCGTACGTCAGCCGCTGCCCGGCCAGGAAGAACGTGTTGTCACCTCGTACGGGGGTGACGTGGCCCTTGGTGGGCGTGGTGGACAGCGACACGGTCTGGCCGTTGGCGGTGCGGGTCCACTTGGTGGGGGAGCCGTCGCGGCGCCACGCCGCGCGGTCCGCCGCGCTCTGCGGGTACGCCCCCAGCTCCCGCGATCCGACCCAGCGTCTGCCGTCGGGCGCGGTCCATTCCTCGGTGAGCGACTGCTGGACCAGCGAGTAGCGGTTCGCGCCGCTGCCGACCTGACGGGGCTCGGGGCGCTTCAGCAGCACTCTTGTATGCCAGTACGCACCCTCCGGCGGAGCCGACGCGGCGGCCGTGAGCCGGGCCTCCGGGGCCTTGGTGAGGCTCGGCAGACCCAGCAGGGCGGCGGTGCCCACGGCGGCCAGGCCGGCCCCGAGGGCGATCAGCGGCCGGGCCGGTGCGGTCGCGCGCTTCATGTGCTTCCTCCAGAAATCCGGTTCGATGTCCTCAAATACGCCCGGGCGTCGGGCAAGGTTGCCCGCGGGCGCCTGGCAACTGTTTGGAGCGGCCGAGGCGTATTAGGAGGCGTGAAACTGGACAGACAGCCGTGAGCGGCGCGGAGCATGACTTCGGCGCGTTCGTGGCCGCAAGGGCCACGACCCTGTTGCGGGTCGCCTATCTCGCCTGCGGAGACGAGGCGGAGGCGGAGGACCTGCTGCAGACGGCGCTGGAGCGTACGTACAAGAACTGGGACCGGGTGCGGCGCGACACCGTCGAGCCTTATGTGCGCCGCGTCATCATCAACACCGCCATCAGCCGGGCCCGGCGCCGGGCGATCCTGAACATCATCCCGATGCGCGTGCCGCCGGAGAGAGCGGCCCGCTCGACCGACGTCGACCTGCGTCACGTGCTCATGGACGCGCTGCGCGGCCTGCCTCCCCGGCAGCGCGCGGTGGTCGTCCTGCGGTACTGGGAGGACCTCAGCGAGACGCAGACCGCGGAGGTGCTCGGCTGCACGCTCGGCACGGTGAAGAGTCAGGCGTCGAAGGCGATGGCCAAGCTGCGGACGGCACTCGGCGAGGAAGCCGTGGAAGGAGTGATCGGGAATGCCCATGCTTGAGGACCAGCTCCGCCAGATCATGGCGGAGGAGACCGCGCGACTGCACGCCGCGCCCGACCTCGTGGAGCGGGTCGTCCGGTCCTCGCGGCGGAAGCGGATCCGCGGCCGGATCGCGACGGCGGCCACGTCGCTGGCCGTGGCCGCGGCGGTGCCCCTCTACCTGACGGTGGCCCCGGGCGCCGTGCAGACGTCCGTCGTCTCCGAGACGCCGGATCCATCCGCCTCCGAGACGCTGGGTCCGCCCGCCATCGACGACACCCCGCCGGTGCGGTCCGAGCCCCCGAACCTCGGGGACCTGGGCGACGGAAGGGCGTTCAAGCACGTCAGGGTGGGTTACCTGCCCGACGGCCTGCGGTGGTCCAACTGGTCGCTGGACTTCGGCGAGAGCTACACGACCTCGTGGAACTACGACGGCGACAAGACCGGCTTCTACTGCGTCCAGATCTACGTGTACGAGGGCAAGACCGTCCAGGAGGTCGACGACCGCGTGCAGGTGCACCGCGACGAGGGGGAGGGCGAGGAGGTGACCGTAGGCGACCGGACCGGGTACCTGATCGTCGAAGGGGTCGGCGAGGACGGCATGAAGGGCACCCCCACGCTTTTCCTGAACATGGGCGAGCAGCGGAGGGCCGAGATCATGTTCAGCCCGGTGTACGTGAAGAAATTCCGCGACGCCAAGGCCGTCGACCGCGAGCTGATCAAGATCGCCGAAGGGCTCACCGCCGTCGACTAGGGACTTGAGCTACCAGCGCAGCGGGAGGGTGGCGATGAACTCGCCGAGGCGGTCGGCGATGATCCGGTGGTCGTGGACGGACGGGTGCCAGTGGCAGCCGAGATAGTCGAGGCCGGATTCGCTGTAGTACCAGTAACGGATCCGGTCGTCGCCCCTGCTGTTGCGCTCCTGGACGATCTGCCGCGCGGTCTCGGCGAACACGGTGGTGTTGGACATGTAGGTGGCGCTGACCACGATGGTCGTGCGGGGGCCGTACCGGGCACGGAGCTTGTCGAGGAAGCCCTGGTATGCGGTGCGGTAAGCGGCCAGCAGAGTGTCCGGCGTCCACTGTTCGCCCGGGTTGATGGCGGTGGAGAAATCGTTGATGCTCAGGCCGATCACGACCAGCTGGGGATGCCAGGTACCCGGGTTCTGCCAGACGTCGCCGGCGACGTTCAGCAGGGCCCGGTCGTAGTAGGTGCGGTAGTCGGTGCCGGGGTCGCTGCCGTTGTAGTTGCGTACCATGCCGCGACCGGAGAAGGCGTTGAGCTGGTAGTCGGCGTTCAGGCGGCGCGCGGTGAGGGCGCCGAAGCTGAGGTTCGCGTCGGTGGTGCGGGCGACTTTGTCGGTGGTGCAGTCGCGGCTGTCGGAGCGGTTGCCGTAGCCGACGGTGTAGGAGTCGCCGATGAACTCGATCTGCCGGTGGCGCGCGGCGGGCCTGCCGAGGATCGCGCCGCCCGGGGCGGCGACGAAGCCGCCGAAGGCGCTCGTGGCCCACGGGCTCTCGGTGCGTTTGACCAGCCGCACGCGGTGCACGCCCCGGGTCAGGCCGTTGACCCAGTACGTGGTCCGGCCCGGGGTCACCAGGGTGGCGACGGTCGAGCCGTCGACCTCGACCTCGTAGTCGTTGTCGGAGTCGTCGAGGACGATCCCGACGCCGGTGCCGCGGAAGCGGCCCTCGAAGTAGACGCCGGGCCAGCTGTACTGGAGGAAGTCCCCGCCGGCCTTGACGCGTCCGGCGGTGTGCACCTTGGCGAGGGCGCCGGACAAGGGGGTCGCGCTCGCGACGCCGGGCAGCACCAGGGCGCCCGTCAACGCGGCCAGGACTACGGTCACACGCACAGTTCGCACGGCTTCTCCTTCGCGGCTGGGCGATTGTAACGAGCGCTTGCCCGGACGCCGCAAGATCTGATTCCGCCCCCTGTGCGCCGACCTGGCCTTTCGCCGTCAGCCCGGTGAACGGATCCTGAAACTAACCACACTCTCCCGAATCCGGCGGCCCGAATAGGCTGGAAAGCGTCGACTTTATGCAGGGGAGTCCCATAAGTGGTGAGCATCGCTCAGGAGACGTCGTTCGACGAGGCCGAGATCTACGAGCTGTACGACTCGGTTGGCTGGCAGCCCTGGACCCGCGACATCGCCAAGGTGTGCCGGAGCCTGGTGAACTCGCATCTCGTCCTCGTCGCCAGGGACGCGGACGGGCGGCTGCTCGGCCTGGCCCGGACGGTGTCCGATGACGAGATGGTCTGCTACGTGCAGGAACTGCTCGTCAACAAGAGGTTCCACGGCCAGGGGATCGGCCGGCTGCTGCTGGAGCGGCTGAAGGAGCGGTACGCGCACTGCCGCTACTTCGTGCTGACCACCGACCACGAGTCCACCCCAGAAGGGGTCGCCAACCATGCCTTCTACCGGCGGATGGGCCTGATCGAGCACCACGAGCAGGGGCTGTCGGCCTTCGGGCTGAAGGTCGACAACTCCTGAGCGGCCCCGTCACTTGGCGAGCACGTCCAGGTAGTGCTGGTTGTACATGACGCCGAGGATGTTGCCGAACGGGTCGATCACGGACGCGGTGACGAACCCCTCGCCGTGCTGCCTGATCCCCTGGTGCTCCTTGGCCCCCAGGGCGACGAGCCGGTCGAGGGCGGCCTCCAGGTCGTCCACGTGCCAGTACGTGATCGAGCCGGCGGGCCCGTCGGTCGCGCCCGCCGGGGCATAACGGGCGTCGATGATGCCCAGCTCGTGCTGGTGGTCGCCGACGCGGAACTCGATGTAGCCCGGCACCTGGTAGTAGGGCTCGATACCGAGCAGCTCGGTGTACCAGGCCTTGGCCGCCTCGAGGTCGGCTGCGTAGAAGCTGATCGTGGCGAATCCGCGGAGCATCTGTGTGGTCCTTCCTTCCGGGTGATGTCTATGATTCTTCCGGTCAAAGTGCTCATCCAATGAGCACTTTAATGAGGAGAATTTCCAGCCATGCGAGCCGATCGACTTGTGGCCGTCCTGCTGCTCATGCAGTCGCGCGGCCGGGTGACCGCGGCCGAGCTGGCCGCGGAGCTGGAAGTGTCCGTGGCCACCGCGCGCCGGGACCTCGAAGCGCTGTCCGCGGCGGGCGTGCCGGTATATCCGCAGGCCGGGCGCGGGGGCGGCTGGTCCCTGCTGGGCGGCGCCAGGACCGACCTCAGCGGCCTCACCGCCAACGAGGCCGAGGCGCTGTTCCTGCTGGCCGGCCCGGCCGCGGCCGCCACACCCGAGGTCAAGTCCGCGCTGCGCAAGCTGGTGCGGGCCCTGCCCCAGACGTTCAGGGACGACGCCGAGGCCGCCGCCGACGCCGTGGTGATCGACCCCACCGGCTGGGGCGAGCGCGACCCCGACCGGCCCGAGCTGGTGCGGGTCCTGCAGAGCGCCACCGTGAGACGCCGCAAGGTCAGGCTCGGGTACGAGGGCCGCTCCGGCGAACGTACGCACCGGCTCGTCGACCCCTGGGGTCTGGTGGACAAGGACGACGTCTGGTACCTGATCGCCGGCACCGAGGCCGGGCAGCGCACGTTCCGCGTGGACCGGATCGCCGAGGCCGAGGTGACGGAGCTGACCTTCGAGCGGCCGGAGGGGTTCGTGCTGTCGGAGGCGTGGGAGAAGGTCGTGGACGAGATGGAGCGGCGGCGCTCGCTCCTGTCCGCGACCGTGCTCATCGCCGAGCGGTTCCTGCCGGTGCTGCGCCACCAGTTCGGGCGCCACTGCGAGGTCGAACGCGTCGAGGAGGACGGGCGGGTCAGGGCACGCGTGGCGGCGCCCATGGCGTTGTCGATCGCCGAGCAGCTGGCCGGATGGGGCGCGACGGTGGAGGTCGTGGAGCCGGAGGAGGTCAGGGTCCAGCTGGCCAGGATCGGGTCCGAGCTCGTGGAGCGCTACCGCGTCTGAGCTGTGAGGGCCTGAGCCGTCAGGGGAGCGTGGCCGACAGGGCCGCGTGTTCCCACCGGATCTGCTCCCACGCCTGCTCCACGTGCCGCCGCTCCGTCGCCACGCCGCCGATGGCCATCCGCAGCACCACCCGGTCATCGATCCTGGTGTGCGTCATGTACATGGACCCGCCGGCGTTGAGCAGCTCCAGCAGCCGCATCGTGGCCCGGTCCGCCTCGTCCGCCGCCAGGCCCGGCCACACCGGGCGGAAGCACACGAGCCCGAGCGGGTGCGGCTCGTGCACCTCGAAGCCCGGGTCCGCGGAGATCCACGACGCCAGCTCCTGCGCCAGCGCCACCCCCTTGCGAATGTGCGCGCGCAGCCCCTCGGCCCCGTACCAGCGGATCACCGACCACAGCTTCAACGCCCTGAAGCGCCGGCCCAGCGGCACCTGCCAGTCCCGGTAGTCGACGACGGAGCCGGTCGCGGTGGCGGGGTTCCTGAGGAACTCGGGCATGACCGACAGCGCGTCGAGCAGCGGGGCGCGGTCGGCCGTCCAGAGCACGGTGCAGTCGAAGTTGGTCAGCAGCCATTTGTGCGGGTTCGTGGAGTAGGAGTCGGCGTACTCGGCCACGCCCTCGTTCAGCCACCGGAGCTCGGGGCAGATCGCCGCGACCCCGGCGTAGGCCGCGTCCACGTGCAGCCAGATCCCGCGTTCGCGGCACAGCTCGCCGATCGCGGGCACCGGGTCGACGGCGGTGGCGGAGGTGGTGCCGACGGTGGCGCACACCATGGCCGGCACGGCGCCGTCCGCTTCGTCCTGGTCCAGCAGGGTCCGCAGGTGGCCGGGGTCCATGGCCAGCGTACGGGGATCGACGTCCACCACCCGTACGCCGGCCGCCCCCAGCCCCGTGATCCGGGCCGCCCGCTCCAGCGACGAGTGCGTCTGGGACGACACGTAGATCGTGTACCTCCGGGTGACGCCGTCGGAGGCGACCCGGCCGCCGCTCGCCCGGTGCAGCGCGGCCAGCAGCGCGACCAGGCAGGCGCTCGACGCCGAGTCCTGGATGACGCCGCCGCCCGCCCGGTCCGTACGGAAATGCTCCGGCAGGCCGAGCAGCCCGGCCAGCCAGTCGACCATCACCGTCTCCAGCTCCGTGCACGCCGGGCTGGTCACCCAGAGCATGCCCTGCACGCCGAGCCCGCCGGACAGCAGGTCGCCCAGGATGGCAGGGCCGCTGGCGTTGGAGGGGAAGTAGGCGAAGAAGCCGGGATGCTGCCAGTGCGTGATGCCGGGCAGCAGGATCCGCCCCAGGTCCGACAGCACGGCCTCGAAAGGCTCGCCGTGCTCGGGCGCCGCGGCCGGCAGCGCGCGGCGGATGTCCCCCGGTCTCACCTGGGACATCACGGGATGGGACTCGATGCCGGCGAGATAGTCCGCGATCCAGTCGACGACCTGCCTGCCGTGGCGGCGGAACTCCTCGGGGCTCATGTGATCGCTCATCCGCCCACTCTGATCGCCTGGCGGGCGTCGGGAAAGGGGACGGGCCGGAGGCTTTGCCGCCTCCGGCCCGTCTATGTCGAGCGGTCGATCGACCGCCTTGGGTCAGTAATGTCCGCGGTGGCGCCGGCCGCCGAACGACTTGCCGAGGTGGAAGCCGCCGGGCAGGTGCACGGAGACGTGGCGGCGGCCGTCGGGAGTGGTCGTGACGTGGAAGCGGCGGTTGCCGTAGCTGTGGCCGACGCCGCGACGTGACAGGTTGATCCGGAACGGGCCCACCTTGATGGTCTTGCGGTAGTGCCAGCCCATGTCCCTCCTTCGCCGTTTGTGCGCTCACCCTGACAACGGACGGGGCCGCCGTCAGGTTCCGGCGAGTACTCGGGCCAGGGCTTCGAGGGCGTGCGGGTAGGCGCGTTCGGACGCGGCGGCGTACCCGATGAGCAGGCCGCCGGGGCCGTCGCCGCGCCAGAGCGGGGAGGCGGCGCGCAGCGCGATGCCCCTGCGCTCGCACTCGGCCAGCAGGTCCCCTTCGGCGGGACCCTCCTCCGGGAGCCGGAGGAGCGCGCGCAGCCCCGCGGCCACCCCGGGCAGGGCGACGCCGGGCAGCGGCTGGCCGGGCCCGGGGCCGAGCCGGGCGAGCAGCAGCTCGCGGCGGCGGCGGTAGCGCAGGCGGGCGGCGCGGATGTGGCGGTCGTAGTCGTGGGTCTCGATCAGCCTCGCCAGCACGAGCTGGCCGAGCACCTCGGTGTGGGTGTCGGTGTGCAGCTTGGCCTCGGCCACGGGGCCGATCAAGGAGGGCGGCACCACCATCCAGCCCAGGCGCAGGGCCGGGGCGAGGGACTCGGAGGTGGTGCCGACGTACACGACCCGATCGGGCGCGGTCCCCTGGAACGCGCCGACCGGCTGCCGGTCGTAGCGGAACTCCCCGTCGTAGTCGTCCTCCACGACGAGCCCGCCCCACTCGCGCAGCGCGCGGCGGCGGGCGGGGTGCAGGGGCACGCCCGTGGGGTACTGGTGCGCGGGCGTGACGACGGCCGCCGCCGTGGCGCCGGTGAGGGTGTCCACCTGGGCGCCCAGCCCGTCCACGGGCAGCGGTACGGTCTCGCGCCCGGCACGGCGCAGCACCTCGCGGTAGAAGTCGTGCCCCGGCTCCTCCGTGGCGATCGGGCCGTCGATCACCTGGACGAGCAGGTTGAGCGCCTGGACGAACCCCGTCGTGACCACGATCAGGTCCGGCGTGGTGATCACCCCGCGCGTCCTGGCGAGGTAGCCGGCCAGCGCCGCCCGCAGCTCGATCCGGCCGCGCGGGTCGCACGGGCCGAGGACCTCGGCGGGTGCTGTGGAGAGCACGTGCCGGGTGGCCCGCAACCACGCCCGCGCCGGAAACGCCGACACGTCGGGCTGCCCGGGCCGCAGGTCATGCAGCGGCGTCGCGGGGGGTCCGGCCGGCAGCCGTAGGTCATACCCCAGCCCGGGGGAGGGCTCGGACGTCGGCCGCAGGTTGTGGCCCGGCCCCGGGAAGGGCTCGGACGGCGGTTCCGGACGGGTCGGCGTGGTGGGGGACACGTCGGCGACCTCGGTGGCCGAGCCCGGCCGGGTGGCCAGGTAGCCCTCGGCGACGAGCTGGTCGTAGGCCGCGCTCACCGTGCCGCGCGACAGCCCCAGCTCCGCCGCCAGCGACCGCGTCGAAGGCAGCCGCGTGCCGCGCGGCAGCCGCCCGTCCCGGACCGCCTGCCGCAGCGCCTCCTCCAGCCCGCGCCGCCGCCCGCCGCCGGTGGAGACCTCCAGATGCAGGTCCACCCCGAAACCGGCCCAATCTTTCCGCACAGAACCGGATCTTACGCATGGTCCGGTACCCGGGCCTACGGTAGGTGAGCAGGCAGAACCCGGAAGGACGACGTCAACATGATCGTGATCGCTCACCTGAGCGACATCCACATCGGCGCGACGCCCCAGAGCGTCGACCGCGCCACCTCCGTCATGCGCTACCTCGACGCGCTCCCCGCCGACCTCGACGCCGTGCTCGTCACCGGCGACATCGCCGACCACGGCCTCCCCGAGGAGTACGAGGAGGCGCGCAAGCTGCTCTCCTCCCGCCACCCCGTCCTGGTCGGCCCGGGCAACCACGACGTGCGGGAGCAGTTCCGCCGCGTCCTGCTGGGCGACCAGAGCGGCGGCGCGGGCCCGATCAACCAGGTCCTGCGCACGGACAGGGCCGTCTACGCCATGTGCGACTCCTCCATCCCCGGCGAGGACTCGGGCCACCTGGACGACGAGACGCTGGCCTGGCTGGACGACGTGCTCGCGGGCGCGGACCGGCCGGTGTTCGTGGCCTTCCACCACCCGCCCACGCTGCTGCACAGCCAGGTGGTCGACGGCATCAGGCTGCACCGGTCCGAGCCCCTGGAAGAGCTGCTCGGGCGGCATCCGGACGTCCCCGCCGTGCTGGTCGGCCACGCCCACACGGGCGCCGCCACCACCTTCGCCGGCCGCCCGCTGCTGGCCGCCCCCGGCGTCGTGTCCACGCTGAAGCTGCCGTGGGAGGGCGGCACGACGTTCGCCAACTGCGCGGACTACGACCTCCCGCCGGCGATCGCGTTCCACGTGCTCGACGACACGGGCCGGATGACCACGCACTACCGGGTCGTCGCGTAGCCGCCGGGCGGGCCTCCAGGTGGAGGCCCGCCCGCGCCGTCATCGCTCGGTCAGCCGTACGAACGTCACCGAGTGCGCGGGGAAGTCGTAGGTGAAGGCCGAGGAGAAGCCGGGCACCTGCCGCTCCACCGGCGCCACCCGTTCCGGCTCGGAGAGCGAGTTCGTGTCGGACGGCGAGCCCGTCAGCGTGGTCACCGTGGCGACCGGCCGGAACCGCGCCGAGCCGAGGTCCACACTGCCGCGTACGGACGTGTCCTGCACGTTGACGACCTTGAGCGTCACGGACTTCCCGTCCCTGGACACCACCTGGTAGAGCGGCTCCACGACGGCGTCGTCCACGAAGTCGTTGATCTTCTGCCCGTCCAGCCAGGTCGTGATCCGCCGCCCGCTCACCTGGATCTTGATCTGGTAGTCGCGGCCGGTCTCGATCGTGGTGGCGGAGGTGGCGATCGACGACTTGGCGCCGGTGGCGGCCTTCTCTACGGCGGACTGGGTGTTGCCCCAGCCGCCGAGGTTCCACCAGTAGAAGTTGCCGGTGTCCTTGACCCCGAACATGATCAGGAAGCCCTCGGCCCCGGCGGTCTTCCTGGCGGTGACCTCCATCGTGTAGTTCGACCAGCCGGCCGAGCCCGCCGTGGACCTGGCGTCCGTCACCTGGGCGGTCTGCGCGTAGGCGCCATCCTGCACGGCCCAGGTCCCCAGGCCGGGGGTCCACTTGCCGGCTCCGGCCGAGAAGTCGTCCGCCAGCAGCGTGGTCCCGTCGGCCGCGGTGACCTTCACGTCGTCGTACCGGACGGCGGTGTTCCACGCGCCGAGCCCCACCGCGCCGCCGATGTCCTCGACCGTCCTGCCCTCGCCCGTAAAGGTGCTGGGCAGCACCCGGTCGCCGACGTTGGCGGAGAAGAGGCGCTGCACGTAGTAGTTCGGCGAGCCGTAGACCTGGTCGTTGTCGAACCAGATGAGGTCCGGCGTCCAGTCCACGTAGTCCACGTTGGCCAGCAGCGGCGCGTACGACGCCAGCCGCACGACGTCGGAGTTGCGCTCCAGGCCCGTCATGTACGACGCCTCCGCCAGCGCGTTGTGCCACGTGTTGCCGCGCGAGGCGTACTCGCCCACGAACACCTTCGGCCCGCCGCGGTCATAGGCGTCGTAGCGGTGGTTGTTGGTCAGGAACCACTCCGGGCTGTTGTAGTAGTGCTCGTCGACGAGGTCGGCCTTCTGGTCGCGGGCGAACTGCCACATCCGGTCGAACCAGGCGCCCTGTGACGTCTGCCCCGCGTTGCTGATGATCTTGACGTCCGGGTACCTGGCCCTGATGGCGTCCGCGAACTTCGGGTAGTTCGCGAAGAACTCGGGGTAGATCTCCTCGTTCCCGAGCCCGATGTACTCCAGCCCGAACGGCTTCGGATGCCCGAGCCGGGCCCGCTTCCCGCCCCACTCCGAGGTGACCGGCCCGTTGGCGAACTCGATCAGGTCGAGCGTGTCCTGCACCCACCGGGCCAGCTTGGCCTCGTCGGTCAGCGGCCGGTTCTCGCCGCACCCGTTCACGCCCACCGACAGCACCGGCAGCGCCCGCGCCCCGATGTCCTCGGCGAACTGGAAGTACTCGTAGTAGCCGAGGCCGTAGGACTGGTTGTAGCCCCAGAAGTTGAAGTTGGTGGGCCGCTCCTCGACCGGGCCGATCGTCTCCTTCCACTGGTAGATGCGCCGCCGGTCCTGGTTGTCCGCGTACGGGTCGTACGTGCCGACGTTCGTCACGCACCCGCCGGGGAAGCGCAGGAACCTGGGCTTCAGGCCGGCGACCATCCTGGCCAGGTCCGTCCGCATGCCGTGCCCCTTGAACGTGTCACGCGGGAACAGCGACACCATGTCCAGGTCGGTCCGGCCGCCCGGCGCCAGCACCACCAGCCGCCCCGCGTCCGTCGTCCCCGAGGCCGTGAACGACGCGGTGTACTTCGCCCAGCCGCCGGCCTTCACCCGCAGCGTGGCCGTACCGAGTACGGTGGAGCCGCTCTCCACCGAGACCGTCAGCGGCCCCGCCGCGTCACGCCTGGCCCAGAGCGACACGTCGTACCGCTTGCCCTGCTTCACGGGGATGCCGCGGTTGAACCCGGCGTTGCTCGCGCCCGCGGTGCCGTCGCCGGTCACGTCGAGCCGCAGGTAGTTGCGGTTGGCGGCGTTCAGCGGCCGGTCGGTGCCGATCGCGAGCTCGGCGGTGGCGCCGCGTTCGGCCTTGGACCACGCGGTCAGGCCCGTGTAGGAGGGCTCGTCCACGCTGTTGAACTCGAACGAGCGGTTCTGCACCAGCTCGGCGTAGAGCCCGCCGTCGGCGGCGTGGTTGATGTCCTCGTAGAAGACCCCGTAGAGGTCGGGGCTGACCTCGGTGCCCCTGGCCCCGGTGTCCACGGCCAGCTTGCCCGAGCTGTAGCCCTCGACCCTGAACTTCGTGATCGCGCTCCCCACGACCAGGGTGCCGTCGCCGACGGAGACGTTCTGGCCGCCCGAGGAGAGCACGACCTTGCCGCCGCCCGCGTCCTTGAGCCGGAAGACCGACGCGGTCCCGCCCAGCCGCACCTTCCCGGTGGCGACCCGCAGGAATTCGCCGCTCGCCACGTCCTTCAGCGTCACGCCGTCACCGGCGACCGTGGCCGTCAGGGCCAGGCTGGTCATCCCCGCCTTCGCCGACGCCCGCACCACCCCCGACGGGCCGGCCGACAGGTACGGCAGCGAGCCGGAGCGCAGCGTGAACGCCCCGGACGGCACCACCGGCCTGCCCTCGCTCACCTTGATCGCGATGTAGTCGAACGCCGCCGTCATCGACGTGCCGTTCTGCGCCGACAGCGCGAACAGGCCGAGCTGCTTGACGTCCAGCTTCGCGCTCACCTTGGCCGCCTGCACCCAGGCCGAGCCGTCCCAGTACGAGGAGACGAACTCGTCGCCGGTCCTGGCCAGCTTGACGATCTCGCCGGTCGAGCCGGGCCGGGCCGCGAAGCTCGCGTTGAACGAGGCCCCGACCTCGGTGTCCGTCTCGATCACCGGCCCGCCCGCGGACCCGACGTGGGCGAGCCCGGCGCGTACGTAGTTGTCCCAGTCCTGCCAGGCCAGCAGGCCCGCGCTCTGGTAGTCCAGCGCGACCGGGGCGCTCAGCTTGGTGACCACCTCGAAGTCGCCGGCGGGGACGTCCACGAGGAAGAGGTTCCTGGCGGTGTTGGTGCCCTGGTACGTGTCGCCGGTCAGGCTCTCCACGCGCAGCGCACCGCCCGACAGCGACCAGCGGGAGCTGTCCGGTGACAACACCGTCCAGTCCTCGCCGAGCGTGGTGCCGTCGAACTGGTCGACCACGGCGCCGTCCGGGATGGGCTCGGCAAGCGAGGCCGCCGCGGTCGCCGGCGGTGGCGCCACCAGCGAGGCCGCCAGGAGCAGGGCGGATAAGGCGATTCGCGTCATGAGTGGGGGGCTCCTCAAGGTTGTTAGCGTTAACAAGGCAAGTGAGCGTTAACAACGGCGATCCGCGACAAGTTAAGGACTGGCCCAGACCCTCGTCAAGGCCCAGCCCATGTGATCCGACCGTAATCAGGCGGCCCCTTGACGAGACCGGTTGTTAACGTTCACAGTCGGGGCGAGCTCACCAAGCACTTCAAGCATCCTCAGCACATCGAAAAGTAGGCGTCGGCGACGCCCTCGGGGACCGGTGTGGCCGGTGCGTAGGCCGTTGCGCAAGGCAGGAAGGCGCCGGCGTCCCGCGTTGGGATGTTAGCGCTCACATGAGAAGGGAACCCCCCACGTGTTGAAGAGGATCTCGGCTTTAGTTCTCGCCGGTCTGACCGCGATGTCCATGACCGCCTGCGGCAGCGGCGGTGGCGGCGGCGGTGGCGGCGGCTCGATCACCATGGGCTTCTCCCAGGTGGGCGCGGAGAGCGGGTGGCGTACCGCGAACACCAAGTCCGTGCAGGACTCGGCCAAGACCGCGGGCATCACGCTCAAGTTCTCCGACGCCCAGCAGAAGCAGGAGAACCAGATCAAGGCTATCCGCTCCTACATCCAGCAGAAGGTGGACATCATCGCCTTCTCGCCGGTGGTGGAGTCCGGCTGGGACACGGTGCTCAAGGAGGCCAAGGACGCGAAGATCCCGGTCATCCTGACCGACCGCGCCGTGGACTCCAAGGACACCTCCCTCTACAAGACCTTCCTCGGCTCGGACTTCGTCGAGGAGGGCAAGAAGGCCGGCCAGTGGCTGGTGAACGAGTACAAGGACGCCAAGGACCCGGTGAACATCGTCGAGTTGCAGGGCACGACGGGCTCGGCCCCGGCCAACGACCGCAAGTCCGGCTTCCAGGGGGTCATCGGGGCCGATCCCAAGTTCAAGATCATCGCCTCGCAGACCGGCGACTTCACCAGGGCCAAGGGCAAGGAGGTCATGGAGGCCTTCCTGAAGTCGAACCCGGACATCGACGTCCTCTACGCCCACAACGACGACATGGGCCTGGGCGCGATCGAGGCCATCGAGGGCGCGGGCAAGGTGCCCGGCAAGGACATCAAGATCATCACCGTGGACGCCGTCAAGGACGGCATGCAGGCGCTCGCCGACGGGAAGATCAACTACATCGTCGAGTGCTCGCCGCTGCTCGGCCCGCAGCTCATGGACCTGGCCAAGAAGGTCGTCAAGGGTGAGCAGGTGCCGGCCCGCGTGGTGACCGAGGAGACCACGTTCACGCAGGAGCAGGCCAAGCAGGTCCTCTCCTCCCGCCAGTACTGACCCGCCTTCCGGCTGCGCGCCTCCGTACTCCGGCTGGGGCCTCCGTGCTCCGGCTGGGTGCTCCCACCGGTCGGAGTGCGGGGGCGCGGCCGTCCTTCCGGATGCCCCCGGGCCCTGGACCGGGGCGCAAGGGAGGCGTAGTGACGAGGCAAGGCGGCGGTTTTCCTGCCATATGAGGAGAGACATGGTCACACCCGCGCCGGTCCTGACGATGAGCGGGATCGGCAAGCAGTTCCCTGGCGTGAAGGCCCTGGATGGCGTCGACCTGCGGCTGCTACCGGGCGAGGTGCACGCGCTCATGGGAGAGAACGGCGCGGGCAAGTCCACCCTGATCAAGGTGCTCACCGGCGTCCACCCCGCCGACGCGGGCACCATCGAGCTGGGCGGCGCGCCCGTCGCGTTCGGCAGCCCCCTGGAGGCGCAGCAGGCCGGCATCAGCACGGTCTACCAGGAGGTCAACCTCTGCACGAACCTCTCGGTGGCCGAGAACATCTTCATCGGCCGCGAGCCCCGGAAAAGGGGCCGTATCGACTGGAAACGGATGCGCACCAGGGCCGCCGAGCTGCTGTCCCGGCTGGAGCTGAGCGTGGACGTGGCGGCGCCGCTGTCGACGTACTCGCTGGCCGTCCAGCAGATGGTGGCCATCGCGCGGGCGATCGACATCGAGGCGAGGGTGCTCATCCTGGACGAGCCCACCTCCAGCCTGGACGCCGACGAGGTCGAGCAGCTCTTCCGGGTGATGAGGCGGCTGAAGGAGGAGGGCATCGCCATCCTCTTCGTCTCCCACTTCCTCGACCAGATCTACGAGATCTCGGACCGCATGACGATCCTGCGCAACGGCAGGCTCGTCGGCGAGTACCTCACCGATCGGCTCCCGCAGGTCGAGCTGGTCGCCAAGATGATCGGCCAGGAGCTGGCCGCGCTGGAACGGCTGCACGGCGAGGCCAAGGTCTTCGACCGGCCGCTGGTCGAGGCGCGCGAGCTGGGCCGGCCGGGAGCCATCGAGCCGTTCACGCTCACGATCCACGAGGGCGAGGTGGTGGGCCTGGCCGGGCTGCTCGGCTCCGGCCGTACGGAGATCGCGCGGCTGCTGTTCGGCGCCGACCACGCGGGCACGGGCGAGATCGCGGTCGGCGGGACCCCGGCGTCGTTGCGCACGCCCCGCGCGGCCATGAACCACAAGATCGCGTTCTGCTCCGAGAACCGCAAGGCCGACGGCCTCATCCCCGACCTGACCGTGCGCGAGAACATCATCCTCGCCCTCCAGGCGACCAGGGGCTGGACCAGGCCGGTGCCGCGCGAGCAGCAGGACGAGCTGGTCGGCAGGTACGTCAAGGCCCTGAAGATCAGCCCGCCCAACCCCGAGCACCTCGTACGCAACCTCAGCGGCGGCAACCAGCAGAAGGTCGTGCTGGCCAGATGGCTCATCCTCGAGCCGCGCCTGCTCATCCTGGACGAGCCCACCCGGGGCATCGACGTCGGGGCGAAGACCGAGATCCAGCGCCTGGTGGCCG
Source organism: Nonomuraea sp. NPDC051941 (assembly GCF_044593615.1). Taxonomy (NCBI): domain Bacteria; kingdom Bacillati; phylum Actinomycetota; class Actinomycetes; order Streptosporangiales; family Streptosporangiaceae; genus Nonomuraea; species Nonomuraea sp. NPDC051941. The sequence goes on along the minus strand of NZ_JBIUCF010000038.1, from coordinate 49,646 downwards.
AGCTGTCCGACGGCGGCATGGCGGTGCTGTTCATCTCGGCCGAGCTGGAGGAGGTGCTGCGGCTCAGCCACAAGGTCGAGGTGCTGCGCGACCGGCGGCTGGTGGCCGAGCTGCCCAACGACGACGAGCTCACGACGGACGTGCTCATGGAAACGATCGCGAGCGGAGGCCGGACCTCATGAGGCGGCTGCTCTGGCCGGTGGTGGTCCTCGTACTGCTGCTGGCGCTGAACGTGTTCTTCACGCCCAGCTTCTTCTCGATCCAGGTCAGGGAAGGCCACCTGTACGGGAGCCTGATCGACATCCTGCGCTTCGGCGCCCCGCTGATCCTGGTCTCGCTCGGGATGACGCTGGTCATCGCCACCGGCGGCATCGACCTGTCGGTGGGCTCGGTGGTGGCGATCTCGGGGGCGCTGGCCTGCCTGCAGATCAGCGAGGACGCGAGCGTGTTCACCGCCGTGGCGGCCGCGCTCGGGCTCTGCCTGGTGCTGGGCGCCTGGAACGGGTTCCTGGTCGCGACCGTCGGCATCCAGCCGATCATCGCCACGCTCATCCTCATGGTCGCTGGGCGCGGCCTGGCTCAGCTCATCACCGACGGGCAGATCATCACCGTCAACAGCCCGGCGTACAAGGTGATCGGCGGCGGCTACTGGCTGACCGTGCCGTTCGGCATCATCATCGTGCTCGGCGTGCTGGCGATCACCGCGTTCCTCACCCGGCGGCTGGCGCTGGGCATGCTGATCGAGTCGGTCGGCGGCAACGCCGAGGCCAGCCGGCTGGCGGGCATCAGGGCACGCGGGATCATCATCATGGTGTACGCGTTCGCCGCGCTGTGCGCGGGCGTGGCCGGGCTGATGATCAGCTCGAACGTCTCCAGCGCCGACGGCAACAACGCCGGCCTGTGGATCGAGCTGGACGCCATCCTGGCCGTCGTGATCGGCGGCACGTCGCTGTCCGGCGGCCGGTTCTCGCTCGGCGGCACCGTGCTGGGCGCGCTGATCATTCAGACCCTGACCACGACGATCTACTCGATCGGCGTGCCACCGGAGACCACGCTGCTGTTCAAGGCGCTGGTCGTGACGGCGGTCTGCCTCATCCAGTCCCCGTCCTTCCGTGAGAAGGCGTTCCGCAGACGCGGCCGCGCCGCGCCCGCCGGTCCGGTGGCCGAGGAGAAGGTGCGAGTGACCACATGAGCACGCTGACGATCGGGCGGGCGAGCGTGCCCGCCAAGTATTTGCCGGTCCTCGTGACCGGGTGTCTGTTCCTGGCCATGTTCGTGGTCGGCGGGATCCGCTACGAGGGGTTCGCCAGCGGGCAGGTGGTGCTCAACGTCTTCATCGACAACGCCTTCCTGCTGGTGGTGGCCGTCGGGATGACGTTCGTGATCCTGACCGGGGGCATCGACCTGTCGGTGGGGTCGGTGGTGGCGCTGTCCACGATGATCTCGGCCAGCCTCATGGCGGGGCCGGGGTGGCCGCCGTACCTGGTGATCCCGCTGGTGTTGGTCATCGGGTCGGGGCTGGGGCTGGTGATGGGGTACATCGTGCACGCCTTCGACATCCAGCCGTTCATCGTGACGCTGGCGGGCATGTTCCTGGCGCGGGGGCTGTGTTACACGATCGGCACGGACTCGATCCCGATCAACGATCCCACCTTCACGGCGTTCGCGCAGGCGAGGATCGACCTGTTCGCCGACATGTGGATATCACCCAGTGTGATCATCGCCGTGGTGGTCGTGCTGGTGGCGGCGTACGTGCTGCACTACACCCGCCTCGGCCGCGCGGTGTACGCGACCGGCGGCAGCGAGCAGTCCGCGCTGCTGATGGGGCTGCCCGTGGGCCGGACGAAGATCGCGGTCTACACGATCAGCGGGTTCTGCTCGGCACTGGGCGGCGTGCTGCTGTCGTTCTACATGCTCTCCGGCTACGGGCTGCACGCCGTGGGCATGGAGCTGGACGCGATCGCGGCGGTCGTCATCGGCGGCACCCTCCTGACCGGCGGCAGCGGCTTCCTGCTGGGCACCGTCCTCGGGGTGCTCGTGCTGGGCCTGATCCAGACGATCATCAGTTTCGAGGGGACACTGTCCTCATGGTGGACCAAGATCTTCATCGGAATGTTGCTCTTCGTCTTCATCTTGCTGCAGCGCCTTTTTTCGGCCCGTGCGAGGCGCTGACCTGCGGTGAAAGTTACCTGAAAGTTTCCGGTAGGTTATGCCTGCCCGTTGACACGAGCGTTGTTAGCGATAACAATCGGCGGAAGCGAACGAGAATTATGTTCTGATTCGTTACTTTCTGTAATCGAATTCCTCGCTCTACCGGCAGTTGCCGCGTCCAGCGCTGCCGGACCCCCATCGCAAGGAGATGACATGAGGTTGGGACGAATCGGGGGCGTGGTATCCGTCATCGCGCTCGCCGCGACGATGACGGCCTGCGGGTCGAGCACGAAGACCGTCGACGCCCAGGCATCCGCCTCGGCCTCCGCCGGAAGCGGGGGCGCCCTGATCGGCGTCACCATGCCCACGAAGTCGTCGGAGCGCTGGATCCACGACGGCGACAACGTCAAGCAGCAGCTGGAGAAGCTGGGCTACAAGGTCGACCTCCAGTACGCGGAGAACGACATCCCGACGCAGGCCAACCAGATCGAGAACCAGATCACCAAGGGCGCCAAGCTCCTGATCATCGCCTCGATCGACGGCACCGCCATCACCTCCCAGCTCCAGCAGGCCGCCGACAACAAGATCCCGGTCATCGCCTATGACCGTCTGATCCGCAACAGCCCGAACGTCGACTACTACGCCACGTTCGACAACTTCAAGGTCGGCGTGCAGCAGGCGACCTCGCTGCTCAAGGGCCTCGGCGTCGAGGACGGCAAGAAGGGCCCGTTCAACGTCGAGCTGTTCGGCGGCTCGCCCGACGACAACAACGCCACGTTCTTCTGGAACGGCGCCATGTCGGTGCTCAAGCCGAAGATCGACGACGGCACCCTGAAGATCGCGAGCGGTCAGACCGACTTCAAGCAGGCCGCGATCCTGCGGTGGGACCCCGCCACGGCGCAGAAGCGCATGGAGGACATCCTCACCAAGACCTACGGCGGCAAGAAGGTGGACGGCGTGCTGTCGCCGTACGACGGTCTGTCGATCGGCATCCTGTCGGCGCTCAAGAGCTCCGGCTACGGCACCAGCGGCCAGCCCTACCCGATCGTGACCGGTCAGGACGCCGAGCTCGCGTCGGTGAAGTCGATCATCGCCGGTGAGCAGTACTCCACCATCTTCAAGGACACCCGCAAGCTCGCCGAGCAGACGGTGAAGATGGCCGACTCCGTGCTCAAGGGCCAGAAGCCCGAGGTCAACAACGAGAAGGACTACGACAACGGCAACAAGGTCGTCCCGTCGTACCTGCTCGACCCGGTGATCGTGGACAAGAGCAACTACAAGGAAGTCATCATCGGCGGCAACTACTACACCGAGGACCAGCTCAAGTAAGGGCCAGAGCCCCGGGGACCCCAGGGGTCCCCGGGGCTTCCTCTCTGAGCGAGGGAAATATGACCGAGCACATCTTGCGGATGAGCGGGATCACCAAGACGTTCCCCGGCGTCAAGGCGCTGCAGAACGTCAACCTGTCTGTCCGGCGGGGCGAGATCCACGCGATCTGCGGCGAGAACGGCGCCGGCAAGTCGACGCTGATGAAGGTGCTTTCCGGGGTCTACCCGCACGGCGAGTACGACGGCGAGATCACCTTCGAGGGCAGGACGGTCGAGTTCGGCGGCATCCGCGACAGCGAGCACGCCGGCATCGTCATCATCCACCAGGAGCTGGCGCTCAGCCCGCAGCTGTCGATCGCCGAGAACATCTTCCTCGGCAACGAGCGCGCCAAGCGCGGCTTCATCGACTGGAACCGCACCAACTACGAGGCCGGCGAGCTGATGAAGCGGGTCGGCCTGCGTGAGAACCCGACGACGCCGATCGCCGACATCGGCGTGGGCAAGCAGCAGCTCGTCGAGATCGCCAAGGCGCTCTCGAAGGAGGTGAAGCTGCTCATCCTCGACGAGCCGACCGCCGCCCTCAACGACGACGACTCGGCCCACCTGCTCGACCTGCTGCGCGGCCTGCGGGACGAGGGCATCACCTGCGTGATCATCTCTCACAAGCTGAACGAGGTCACCGCCATCGCCGACTCCGTCACGATCATCCGCGACGGGCAGACGATCGAGACCCTCGACATGGCCACCGACACAGTCACCGAGGACCGCATCATCGCCGGCATGGTCGGCCGGGCGCTCGACAACCGCTTCCCGCCGCACGAGCCGACCATCGGCGACGAGGTGCTGCGCATCGAGGACTGGACGGTCTACAGCCCCAGCCAGCCGGGCCGGAAGGTGGTCGACGGCGCCGCCCTCACGCTGCGCCGGGGCGAGATCGTCGGCCTCGCGGGGCTGATGGGCGCCGGGCGCACCGAGCTCGCGATGAGCGTGTTCGGGCGCGCGTACGGGGTGCACATCTCCGGCAAGATCTTCAAGGACGGCAAGCCGATCGAGATCCGCAACGTGCAGGACGCGATCAAGCACGGCATCGCCTACGCCACCGAGGACCGCAAGAGGTACGGCCTCAACCTCATCGAGGACATCAAGCGCAACATCTCGGCGGCCGGGCTCACCGGGCTGTCCAAGCGCGGCTGGGTCAACGAGAACGAGGAGTACAAGGTCGCCGAGCAGTTCCACAAGAGCATGAACATCAAGGCGCCCACGGTCAACAGCATCGTGGGCAAGCTGAGCGGCGGCAACCAGCAGAAGGTCGTGCTCTCCAAGTGGATCCTGACCGAGCCGGACGTGCTCATCCTCGACGAGCCCACCAGAGGCATCGACGTCGGCGCCAAGTACGAGATCTACACGATCATCAACCGGCTGGCCGACCAGGGCAAGGCCGTGCTCGTGATCTCTTCTGAGCTGCCCGAGCTGCTCGGTCTGTGCGACCGCGTCTACACCCTCTCCGAGGGCCGGATCACCGGCGAGGTGCCGCGCCAGGAGGCCACCCAGGAACACCTCATGTACCTGATGACCAAGGGACAGGAAAAATGAGTAGCATCACGCCCACCGACGTGGAGGTCGGCGCCAAGGGCGACGGAGGAGCTCCACGGCAGCCGGGCAGGGTGTCGCTCGGCGGAGTGTCGCTCAACCTGCGATCCAGCGGCATCTACATCGCCTTCGCGCTGATCGTCGTGCTGTTCTCGGTGCTGACCGACGGCGCGATGCTCACGCCGCAGAACATCTCCAACATCATCGTCCAGAACTCCTACGTCCTGATCCTCGCGATCGGCATGATCCTGATCATCATCGCCGGGCACATCGACCTGTCGGTCGGCTCGGTGGTGGCGGTCACGGGAGCTCTGGCGGCCGTGCTCATGGTGAACATGGGCTGGCCGTGGCCGCTGGCCCTGCTCGTCACGCTGGTGGCCGGGGCGCTCATCGGGGCCTGGCAGGGCTACTGGATCGCGTACTTCGGCATCCCGGCGTTCATCGTGACGCTGGCCGGCATGCTGCTGTTCAGGGCGCTGACCCTGACCGTGCTGGGCAACCAGGGCATCGGCCCGTTCCCCGACCAGGTCCGTACGCTGGCCAACGGCTTCACCAACGGCTACCTCGGCAACATCGGCCTCGGCCCGCTCGGCGGCGCCGACCTGTTCAGCCTGCTGATCGGCGTCGTGGCCATCGCCGGCATGGCGACCTCCCAGTGGCGCACCCGCAACGCGCGCCAGGGCTACGGGCAGGCCGTGGAGCCGATGGCGCTGTTCGTGCTGAAGCTGGCGGCGGGGGCCGCGCTGATCCTCTTCCTGGTCGTGCAGCTCGCCCGCTTCAAGAACCTCCCGTGGGTGCTGGTGCTGCTGGCGGTGCTCGTGCTCGGCTACTCGCTGATGGCCAACCGCACGGTCTTCGGCCGGCAGATCTACGCCATCGGCGGCAACCTCCAGGCGGCCGTCATGTCCGGCGTGAAGGTCAAGTCGGTGGTCTTCTGGATCTTCGTCAACATGGGCGTGCTGTCGGCCATCGCCGGCATCATCTTCGCCGGCCGGCTCAACCAGGCGGGTCCCACCGCCGGTAACAGCTTCGAGCTGGACGCCATCGCCGCGGCCTTCATCGGCGGCGCGGCCGTCCAGGGCGGCGTCGGCAAGGTGGTCGGCGCCATCACCGGCGGTCTGATCATGGCGGTCATCAACAACGGCATGTCCCTGATCGGCTCGCCCAGCGAGCGGGTCATGCTCGTCAAGGGAGCGGTCCTCCTGGCGGCCGTCGCGTTCGACGTGTGGACCAAGCGCAGGGCAGGTGCCGCGCGTTAGTAAGATCCCCTGAGCCCAGCGAAAGGAGAGACCGTGACGACCCCCAAGCGCCGCCTGCCGGTCATGGCCGATGTGGCCAAGGAGGCGGGCGTGTCGCACCAGACGGTCTCCCGGGTGCTCAACGACCACCCGAACGTCCGGGCGGACACCCGCGCCCGGGTGGAGGAGGCGATCACCCGGCTGGGCTACCGACGTAACCTGGTCGCCCGCGCCCTGGTCACCAAGCGGTCGAGGACGCTCGGCGTGGTGAGCTTCGACACCACGCTGTACGGCCCGGCCAGCACGATCTACGGCATCGAGCAGGCGGCCAGGACCGCGGGCTACTTCGTGAGCATCGTCAGCCTGAAGTCCATCGACGCGACCAGCGTGCGCGACGCCATCGACTACCTCGCCGAGCAGGGCGTGGACGGGGTCGTGGTGGTCGCGCCGCAGCGCTCGGCCGGGCGCGCACTGGAGAACCTGCCGAGCGGCATGCCGGCGGTCGCGGTCGAGGGCACTCACGCCGCCGACGTGTCGGTGGTCTGCATCGACCAGGTCCAGGGCGCCAGGCTTGCCACCCGCCATCTCCTTGAGCTGGGTCACGAGACCGTCTGGCATGTCAGCGGCGCCCCCGACTGGCTGGAGACCGAGGGCCGGATCGAGGGCTGGCGCGCGGCCCTGGAGGAGGCGGGCCGTCCGGTGCCCGAGCCGCTGGCCGGTGACTGGAGCCCGCGCGCGGGTTACGAGGCCGGCAAGAGCCTGGCGGCGATGGAGGGCGTCACGGCCGTGTTCGCCGGCAACGACCAGATGGCGCTCGGCGTGCTGCGCGCGCTCAGCGAGGCGGGCGTACGGGTGCCCGACCAGATCAGCGTGGTGGGCTTCGACGACATCCCCGAGTCGGAGTTCTTCTCGCCGCCGCTCACCACGGTCAGGCAGGACTTCGACGTGGTGGGCAGGCACTGCATCGAGGTGCTGCTGCGCCAGATCGACGCCGGGCCCACCGCGTACGAGCGCCTGGTCGTCCCTCCCAGCTTCGTCGTGAGGTCGAGTACCTCGGCTCGGCGGTAGATGATGTGCAGGCCACAGAAAAAATCCCCTGGAGTGGAATGTGAACGCTAACAGTTACGTGGTCGGAGTCGACTTCGGCACGCTCTCGGGGCGTGCCGTCGTCGTCCGCGTGAGTGACGGCGCGGAGCTGGGCAGTGCCGTCCACGAGTACGCCCACCGCGTCATCGAGCACAGCCTGCCGGGATCCGACGAGAGGCTGGGCCCGGACTGGGCGCTGCAGTCGCCGCAGGACTGGATCGACGTGCTGAAGATCGCCGTACCCCAGGCGGTCGCCGCCTCGGGCGTCGCGCCCGAGCGGATCATCGGCATCGGCACCGACTTCACCGCCTGCACCGTGCTGCCCACGACGGCGGACGGCACGCCGCTGTGCGTCGAGACCCCGTCCGAGCCGCACGCGTGGCCGAAGCTGTGGAAGCACCACGCCGCGCAGTCGCACGCCGACCGGATCAACGAGCTGGCCGCGCGCCGGGGGGAGAGCTGGCTGCCGCGCTACGGGGGCAAGATCTCCTCGGAGTGGGAGTTCGCCAAGGGCCTGCAGGTCCTGGAGGAGGCCCCCGAGGTGTACGCCAGGGCCGAGCGCTGGATCGAGGCCGCCGACTGGATCATCTGGCAGCTCACCGGCGTCGAGAGCCGCAACATCTGCACTGTGGGATACAAGGGGATCTTCCAGGACGGCTCCTACCCGTCCGAGGAGTTCCTCGCCGAGCTCAACCCCGGATTCGCCGGGTTCGCGAGCAAGCTCGCCACCGGTCAGGTCGGCGACCAGGTCAACGGCACCACGCTGGCCCCCCTTGGCGGCCTCGCCGGGCGCCTGACCGCGCAGGCCGCGCAGTGGACGGGCCTGTCCGAGGGCGCGGCCGTGGCCGTCGGCAACGTGGACGCGCACGTCACCTCGGCCGCCGCCGACGCCGTCAGGCCCGGCCAGATGGTGGCCATCATGGGCACCTCCACCTGCCACATCATGCCCAGCGACCAGCTCGCCGAGGTGCCCGGCATGTGCGGCGTCGTACGCGACGGCATCGTGCCCGGCCTCTGGGGCTACGAGGCCGGCCAGTCCGCGGTCGGTGACATCTTCGCCTGGTTCGTGGACAACTTCGGGGGCGACCTCGACCACGAGAGCCTGACCGCGCTGGCCGAGAAGCAGGCGGTCGGCGAGCACGGCCTGGTCGCGCTTGACTGGTTCGGCGGCAACCGCTCGGTGCTCGTGGACCACAACCTCTCCGGCGTGATCATCGGCCAGACGCTGGCCACCAAGCCCGAGGACGTCTACCGGGCGCTCATCGAGTCCACCGCGTTCGGCGCCCGGATGATCGTGGAGACGTTCGAGAAGTCGGGCGTGCCGGTCGAGGAGTTCGTGGTCGCCGGCGGGCTGCTGAAGAACCGCTTCCTCATGCAGGTCTACGCCGACGTGCTGCGCCGCCCGCTGTCGGTCATCGGCTCCGACCAGGGGCCCGCGCTCGGCTCGGCCATCCACGCGGCCGTCGCCGCCGGTGCCTACCCGGGCATCCAGGAGGCCGCCGCGGCCATGGGCAAGCGCACCGAGGCCGCGTACGTGCCCGACGAGGTCAGTGCCGACGCCTATGACCGGCTCTATGCCGAGTACCACAGGCTCCACGACTTCTTCGGGGACGGGAAGATGCTGCACACCCTCCGCGCGATCAGGAACGAGGCCCAGGCATGAGCATGAGGAAGATCGTCGCCGACCTGCACGCGGAGCTGGTCCGCTACAACCTGGTCGTCTGGACCGCGGGCAACGTCTCGGGCCGGGTCCCGGGCGAGGACCTGTTCGTCATCAAGCCGTCCGGGGTCTCGTACGACGAGCTGACCCCGGAGAACATGGTCGTGTGCGACCTCGACGGCAACCTCGTGGAGGGTGAGCACTCGCCGTCCAGCGACACCGCCGCGCACGCGTACGTCTACCGCAACATGCCCGACGTCGGCGGCGTCGTGCACACCCACTCCACCTACGCCTCCGCCTGGGCGGCGCGCGGCGAGGCCATCCCCTGCGTGCTGACCGCGATGGCCGACGAGTTCGGCGGCGAGATCCCCCTCGGCCCGTTCGCGCTGATCGGCGACGACTCGATCGGCCAGGGCATCGTCGAGACGCTCAAGGGCCACCGCTCCAAGGCCGTCCTCATGCAGAACCACGGCGTGTTCAGCATCGGCAAGGACCCGAAGGCGGCCGTGAAGGCCGCCGTCATGTGCGAGGACGTGGCCCGCACCGTCCACGTGGCCAGGCAGCTCGGCGAGCCGCTGCCGATCCCGCAGGACGACATCGACCGCCTGTACGACCGCTATCAGAACGTCTACGGACAGAGGAGCCCGCGTTGAAGATCTGGTTTCTGACCGGCAGCCAGGGGCTGTACGGCGAGGACACGCTGCGCCAGGTGGCCGAGCAGTCTCAGCGGATCGCCGAGCAGCTGCCCATGCCCGTCGAGTGGAAGCCCGTGCTCACCGACGCGGCGGCGATCAGGCGCGTGATGCTGGAGGCCAACGCCGACGACTCGTGCGCCGGCGTGATCGCGTGGATGCACACCTTCTCCCCGGCCAAGATGTGGATCGCGGGGCTCGACGCGCTGCGCAAGCCGCTGCTGCACCTGCACACGCAGGCCAACGTGGAGCTCCCGTGGAGCACCATCGACATGGACTTCATGAACCTCAACCAGGCCGCGCACGGCGACCGCGAGTTCGGGTTCGTGCAGACGCGGCTGGGCGTGCCGCGCAAGACCGTGGCCGGGCACGTCAGTGACCCGTCCGTGGGCGAGCGCATCCTGACCTGGGTGCGGGCCGCCAAGGGCCTGGCCGAGGTGCGCACGCTGAAGCTGGCCCGCTTCGGCGACAACATGCGCGACGTGGCGGTCACCGAGGGCGACAAGGTGGAGGCGCAGCTCCGCTTCGGCGTCTCGGTCAACACGTACGGCGTGAACGACCTGGTGGAGGCCGTGGACGCGGCCTCGGACGCGGACGTGACGGCGCTGGTCAAGGAGTACGCCGAGCAGTACACCGTCGCTCCCGAGCTGCTCGGCGAGCGCAACGAGTCGCTGCGTTACGCGGCCAGGATCGAGCTGGGCCTGCGCGGCTTCCTGGAGACGGGCGGCTTCAGGGCGTTCACCACGAACTTCGAGGACCTCGGCGGCCTGCGCCAGCTCCCCGGCCTGGCCGTGCAGCGGCTCATGGCCGACGGGTACGGCTTCGGCGGCGAGGGCGACTGGAAGACCTCGGTCCTCCTGCGCACCCTGAAGTCCATGGCGCCCGGCGGCACGTCGTTCATGGAGGACTACACCTACGACCTGTCGCCCGGCCAGGAGCTCATCCTGGGCGCGCACATGCTGGAGGTCTGCCCCTCGATCGCCTCCGGCACGCCGTCGTGCGAGATCCACCCGCTGGGCATCGGCAACCGGGAGGACCCGGTCCGGCTCGTGTTCGACGCCGAGCCCGGCCCCGGCATCGTGGTGGGCCTGGCCGACATGGGTGACCGGTTCCGGCTGGTGGCCAACGAGATCGACCTCGTGGCCCCGCCCCAGCCGCTGCCCAAGCTGCCGGTCGCCCGCGCGGTCTGGAACCCCCGCCCCAACCTGCGTACGTCCACGGAGTCGTGGCTCACCGCGGGCGCGCCGCACCACACGGTGCTCTCCACGGCGATCGGCCGCGCGGAGCTGACCGACCTGGCCGACATGCTCGGTGTGGAGCTGCTGATCATCGACGCCGACACGACGACCGAGCGGTTCACCAAGGAGATCCGCTGGAACCAGGCGTACTACCGCCTGGCCCAGGGCTTCTAGTCCTCGGGCGGTTTCTTGGGGGCGTTCCTGCGCTGCTCCTCGGCGCGTTCGCGGCAGCGGCGCAGGAACTCCTCGTCGTCGTCCGGGTTGCCGGCGGCGAAGCGGCCCGGGCGGTCGTACTCGGGAAACGCGTTCGGCCGCGTGGCCGCCTGCGACCGGTCCGGCCGGCCCGCCACCAGCCAGGCGATGGAGCCGATCAGCGGGAACAACAGCACGACGACCACCCAGACGATCTTCGGCAGGTTCCTGCAGAGCACGTCGGGTGTGGTGATCGCGTCGAAGAGGCAGTAGAGCCAGAGCACGAGCGTGACAAGGCCGACAGCCTCGGACAGGTAGAGCACGGCACACCTCCGTCAGCGGCTCCCGAAGCTAGCGGCACCCGGGCGGGGCTGACAAGGTGGTTTGTGGGAAGGTAATGCCGTGACGCTGACCAATTGGGCGGGAAACACCGCATTTCGGGCGCAAGATGTCCATCACCCGACCTCGCTCGACGAGCTCCAGCGGCTCGTCTCGGCCGGCTCCCGCGTGCGGGCGCTGGGGAGCGGCCACTCGTTCAACGACGTCGCGGACACCGACGGCGACCTCGTCGTGCTCGACCGGATGCCGGACGCGGTGGAGATCGACAGCGCGGCGGCCACGGTGCGGGTGCCCGCGCGCATGACGTACGCGCGGCTCGCGCCGCAGGTGCACCGGGCCGGGTTCGCGCTGGCGAACATGGCCTCGCTGCCGCACATCTCCGTGGCCGGCTCGGTCGCGACCGGCACGCACGGATCCGGCGACGCCATCCCCGGCCTGGCCTCGGCCGTGTCCTCGCTCGACCTCGTCACCGCCGACGGCTCCGTGCTCACCCTCTCCCGCGGCGACACCGACTTCCCCGGCGCGGTGGTGGCCCTCGGCGCGCTCGGCGTCGTCACCTCGCTGACCCTCGACCTGGTGCCGGCCTTCGAGCTGCGCCAGTACGTACGCGAGGGCCTGACCGTGGCCGCGCTCGCCGACTTCGACCAGATCATGTCCGCCGCCTACAGCGTCAGCCTCTTCACCGACTGGCGCGACACCCGCGTCTGGCTGAAGAGCACCGAGGAGCTGACCGGCGCCGACTGGCACGGCACCACCCCGGCCGACGGCCCCCGCCACCCCCTGCCCGCGATGTCGGCGGAGAACTGCACGGTCCAGCTCGGCGTGCCCGGGCCGTGGCACGAGCGGCTGCCGCACTTCCGGCCGGACGCCGAGCCGAGCGGCGCGGGCAACGAGCTGCAGTCGGAGCTCATCCTGCCCCGGGAGCACGCGGTCAAGGCGCTGCGCGAGCTGTACGCGATCGGCGACCGCATCCGGCCCGTCCTGCAGATCTCCGAGGTGCGCTCGATCGCGTCCGACGACCTGTGGCTGAGCCCCTTCCGCGGTCGCGACAGCGTCGGCATCCACTTCACCTGGATCAGGGACGTGGCCGCGGTGCTGCCGGTGCTGGAGCTGGTGGAGGAGACGCTGGCGCCGTTCGCGCCCAGGCCGCACTGGGGCAAGCTGTTCACCCGCCGGCCCGAGTGCCCCGGCGACTTCCGCTCGCTGGCACGGCGGCTCGACCCCGAGGGCAAGTTCGCCAACGACTTCACACGGATACTGCTGCAGGAGTAGCACTCTCGCGCGGGTATGCGCCCCCGGATGTAGGAGACCACCGGTCCGGGGGACGATGTCGCCGGGGCGCGGATCCGCGATCGTTGGTGGCATGACCGATCACCCGTTCAGGTTCGGCGCGGTCGCCGGACATGCCACCGACGCCGGCGCGTGGACCGGCCTGGCCCGCAGGGCGGAGAGCCTCGGCTACTCGACGCTGCTGGTCCCCGACACGCTCGGCACGCTGTCGCCCTTCGTCGCCGCCGCCGTGGCCGCGACGGCCACGACGACCCTGCGCGTCGGCACGTTCGTGCTGAGCGCCGCCAACCGGACTCCCGAGGCCGTGGCGTGGGAGACCGCCACCCTGCACGCGCTCACCGACGGGCGCTTTGAGCTCGGCCTGGGCGCCGGACGCCCGGACGCGGAGCGGGACGCCGCGGCGCTCGGCGTCGGGTACGGCACGCCCGGCCAGCGCATCGAACGCGTCGCCCGGACGATCGAAGCGGTCAAGGACGTACGCGTCCTGGTCGCCGCGTCCGGGACCAGGCTCCTCAAGCTCGCCGCCCAGAGGGCCGACACCGTGGCGCTCGGCCTGCCGCCGCACTACACGGAGGATCAGGTGGCGGCGAAGCTGGACGAGCTGTACGAGCTGGCCGGCGACCGCTTCCACGACCTGGAGCTCAGCATGAACCTCGCGGCCGCCGGGGCCGAGCCGCCCTCCTGGCTGAACGTCCCGGCCGGCGGCACCGGCGTCCTGCTGGGCACCGTGGACGAGATGGCGGACACGCTGCGCAGGCGCCGCGACCGGCTCGGCGTCTCGTACGTGTCGGTGAACGCCCAGTACCTGGACGAGTTCGCGCCCGTGGTGGAACGCCTCACCGGTACCTGACGGGACCTGACAGGTATGACCGGCACGATGGAGCCATGACCGCCAAGGGAACCTTCGACACCGCAGGCTGGGACGCCAAAGCACCGTTCGTGGAGCGTGACGGCGTCTCGATCGGGCTCGTGACCATGTCCAAGACCTTCCACGGGGACCTGACGGCCACCAGCGTCGTCCACCTGCTGACGGCCTCGACGCAGGTCGAGGACTCGAGGTCGTACGTGGCGCTGGAGCGCATCGAAGGCACCCTCGACGGCCTCGCGGGGGCCTTCGTCGTGCAGCACAACGCGGTCAGCGACCGCGGCGAGCGGTCGCTGAGAATCTCGGTCGTCCCCGACTCGGCGACGGGGGAGTTGCGGGGGCTCAGGGGCGAGATGGACATCATCATCGCCCCTGACGGCTCGCACTCCTACACATTCGACTTCACTCTCTGAAGCGCCACGACCAGCAGCGCCACCGCTCCCAGCCCGAACACCAGGTGGCTGGCGAGGTCGAGCCCGAGGGACGACGGCACCAGCGGGTGGGAGAAGAACGCGTGCCAGGCGTAGGTCAGCAGCGCCCCGCCGGCCAGCGCCATCCGGTGCCTGCCGTCCCACCCCTCGCGCGCCGCCCAGGTGAGCGCCGCCCAGGCGATGCCCGCCTCGGCCGCGACGAGCCCGGCGATGGTCAGCCAGACGGGCAGCCCCTGGATCACCGTCTGCAGCTCGAACACCAGCCCGGCGACCAGCGCCGCCCCGAGCACCAGCCACGGTGACGGCGCCCGCCCGGCGGCCCGGCGCGGGCGCGGCAGCCGGAAGGCCGCCACCACCAGCAGGACCACGATCACCACGATGGACACGAGCTGCGGCACGGACGCGAGGAAGTGCCCGCTCTGGTAGGAGAACAGCGTGGTCGACGCGGCTCCCAGCACGGCCAGCGCCGCCGCCACGCTGAGACCGGCCCTGCCCAGCCACGGGGTGGTCCGCCGCTCGCCGGCCAGCTCCTCCATGACCGCGATGGGCACGCTCACGCTCCACACCGTGTGCAGGGCCAGCACGAGCAGCGTCCACGGCACCCCGATCCCGAGCGCGGAGACGTAGCCGGGGTCGAGCAGCCGCTGCCCGGCGTAGTCGGGGTTGAAGAGCGACCTCGTCATGATGCCCTCCTCGAACACGCCGTAGGCGAGGGCCATGAGCACGATGCTCGGCCACCCGAGCCCCTTCCTCCTGGCCACCTCCGGATCACCACGGCGGCGCCGCCGTACGTGGGGGCGAGCAGGAGCAGGAAGCGATTTCGCGGCGTTGACCGGTGCCATCGATCCTGACCTTGGCATGACAATCGTCCTATGCCTGGTGCTCCTCATCCGTGAGCTGCCCCAGCACGGTCTCGGCGATGGCGCCCAGCGCCTCCAGCTGGGCCGGGGTCAGCACGTCGACGACGTAGCGCCGTACGGCCCTCTCGTGGTGGAGCCTGGCCTCGGCGGCGAGCCGGCGGCCCTCCTCGGTGACCCGGATGACCGACCCCCGGTTGTCCTCCTCGCACTCGGCGCGCGTGACCAGCCCGCGCTGCTCCATGCGCCGCAACTGGTGGGACAGGCGGCTCTTCTCCCATGCCAGCCCGCACCGCAGCGCCAGCGCCCGCATCGACTCGTCGGGCGACTCGGTGAGGTGGGCGAGGATCTCGTAGTCGGCCTCCGACAGGCCGGTGGCCCCGGCGAGCTCCCGGTTGATCCGCCCGGTGAGCTGCACGCGCATGCGCTGATAGCTGGCCCACTGGGCCGCCTGACGGGTGGAGAGCGTGGACATGACGACAGTCTAGTATGGTTGATGCATCAACCTAATTGTGTGAGAGGGCTCGGATGAACTACGGCCATCCACTGACGTTCGGCACGTTCATCACCCCCGGAGCCGACCCCGGAGCCGATGCCGTGTCGCTGGCGGTCCGGAGTGAGGAACTGGGGTACGACCTGGTCACCTTTCCGGATCATCCGGACACCATCGACACGTGGACGCTCTTGTCATGGGTGGCCGGACGGACCTCGCGGGTGGGCCTGTCGGCCAACGTCCTGGACCTCGCGCTGCGCCCGCCCGCCGTGCTCGCCCGCGCGGCGGTCAGCCTCGACCTGCTGTCCGGCGGCCGGTTGTCGCTCGCGCTGGGCGCCGCTGAGGGGGCCGGCGAGGCGATCGACGTGATCCGCGGCATGTGGGACGAGGACGGCGGGCCGCTGCGGTTCGACGGCGAGCACTACCGGCTCGGGGGCGCGCAGCCGGGGCCGCCGGCCGCGCACGACGTGCCGATCTGGCTGGGCGCGGACGACGCGGGCTCGCTGCGGCTGGTGGGGGAGCGGGCGGACGGCTGGCTGGTGTCCCTCGACGAGCGCGGGCCGGACCGGATCAGGGCCGGGAACAAGCTCATCGACGAGGCCGCGGTGGCGGCCGGGCGCGATCCCCGGGAGATCCGCCGGCTGGTCAACGTCCCGGCGCGGTCCGGCGTGGAAGACCTGCTCCCGCTGGCCGTCGAGGACGGGATCGGGACGTTCATCCTCAGGTCGGACGACCCGGAGGCCGTCGAACGGTTCGCTCTGGAGGTGGCGCCCGCGCTGCGCGAGGCCGTGGGACCGACCGGCCGTCAGCTGCGCCGCGCCTCCGTGCGCGCCGTGCGGCGAGCCGGGATCGACTACGACCTGGTGCCCGCGTCGCTCCCGGTGATCGAGCCGGGCGACCCGGGGTATTCGCGGGTCAGGTCGACGTACCTGCGGGGCGGGGCGCCAGGGCTGGTCATCCGGCCGGGCGACGCCGGCCAGGTGGCCGAGGCGCTGGCGTTCGCGCGGGCCCACCCGCACCTGCCGTTGGGGGTGCGCAGCGGCGGCCACGGGATCAGCGGCCGCTCCACCAACGACGGTGGCATCGTCGTCGACGTGTCCGGGCTGAACTCCATCGAGGTGCTCGACCGGGCGAACCGCCTGGTCAGGGTCGGGCCCGGCGCGCGCTGGACGGACGTCGCCGCGGCCCTGGAGCCGTACGGGTGGGCGCTCAGCTCCGGCGACTACGGCGGGGTCGGCGTCGGCGGCCTGGCCACCGCCGGCGGCCTCGGGTTCCTGGCCCGCGACCACGGCCTTACCATCGACCACCTGCGTGCCGTCGAGATGGTGCTCGCCGACGGCTCGGTGGTGCGGGCGAGCGAAGCGGAGAACGCGGACCTGTTCTGGGCGGTACGCGGCGCGGGCGCGAACTTCGGCGTCGTCACGGCGTTCGAGTTCGAGGTGGACGAGGTCGGCGACGTGGGGTGGGCGCAGCTCGTCATGGACGCCCGGGACACGGCCGCGTTCCTCGAAAGGTGGGGCGCGGTCCAGGAGTCGGCCCCGCGCGACCTCACGAGCTTCCTCATCGTGAGCCCGCCGCGCGCCGGACGTCCCGCGACCGGGCACGTGATGGCCATGGTCAACGCGGGCGTGCCGGAGACCGTCATCGACCGGCTCCAGCCGATGGCGGACATCGCCCCGCTGCTCGACCAGCAGGTCGTGATCACCTCGTACGCCGCCGTCATGGCCAACGCGGCCGGCGACGCCCACAACGGCCAGGGGGAGCCGGTCACCCGCTCCGGGCTGGTCGAGCACATCACCCCGGAGTTCGCCGCCGCCGCGGCGCGGCTGATCCACAGCGGCGCGGTCTACTTCTTCCAGATCCGCTCGGTCGGCGGCGCGGTGGCCGACGTCCCTGCCGACGCCACCGCCTACGCCCACCGCTCCGCCAATTTCTCGGTCATCGCGTTCGGGGCGAACCGGCAGCGGGTGGACAAGGAGTGGGCCCGGCTGGAGCCGTACGTCAACGGCCTCTACCTCAGCTTCGAGACCGACGGGCGGCCCGAGCGGCTGGGCGACGCGTTCCCGCCGGGCACCCTGCGGCGGTTGCGCGAGCTCAAGGCACGGTACGACCCGGACAACGTCTTCCGCGACAACTTCAACATCCGACCTGAGGAGTCATAGATGACCGACTACGGGCACGACCTGCTGTTCGGCGCGTTCGTCACCCCCACGGCGCAGCCCGCCACCCACGCGGTGGAGGTGGCCGTGGCGGCCGACCGCGCCGGCCTGGACCTGGTGACGTTCCAGGACCATCCGTACCAGCCGAAGTTCCTCGACACCTGGACCCTGCTGTCCTACGTCGCCGCCCGCACCGAGCGCGTCCGGCTCAGCGGCAACGTGCTCAACCTGCCGCTGCGGCACCCGGCCGTGCTGGCCCGCAGCGCGGCCGGCCTGGACCTGCTCAG
Source organism: Nonomuraea sp. NPDC051941 (assembly GCF_044593615.1). Classification (NCBI taxonomy): domain Bacteria; kingdom Bacillati; phylum Actinomycetota; class Actinomycetes; order Streptosporangiales; family Streptosporangiaceae; genus Nonomuraea; species Nonomuraea sp. NPDC051941. The sequence goes on along the minus strand of NZ_JBIUCF010000038.1, from coordinate 31,750 downwards.
CGGCGGCCGCTTCGAGCTGGGCATCGGCGCGGGCGGGTTCTGGGACGCCATCGAGGCCATGGGCGGCCGGCGGCTGTCCCCCGGCCAGGCCGTGGACGCACTGGAGGAGGCGATCCGGATCTTCCGCGAGATCTGGGCGGCCGACGAGCCGGGCGGCGTCCGGGTGGACGGAGAGTACTACCAGGTCAAAGGCGCCAAACGCGGCCCCGCCCCGGCCCATGACATCGGGATCTGGCTCGGCGCCTACAAACCGAAGATGCTCAAGCTGACCGGCCGCGCCGCCGACGGCTGGCTGCCGTCGCTGTCCTACCTGCAGGGCGGCCCCGGGGACCTCACGGAGGGGAACAAGCACATCGACGAGGCCGCGCTGTCCGCCGGCCGCTCGCCCGCCGACGTACGCCGGCTGCTGAACCTCTCGGGCCGCTTCGCGAGCTCCAGCCGCGGGCTGCTCGACGGGCCGCCGGACCAGTGGGCGGAAGAGCTCGCCGGCCTCGCCCTGGACCACGGCGTCAGCACGTTCATCCTGATGGCGGACGACCCCTCGGTGGTGGAGCTGTTCGCGGCCGAGGTCGCTCCGGCCACCCGCGAGCTCGTCACGGCCGAACGCGAAAAATGACCGTCAGAGCGCCCTGATCGCCGCCTTGACGGTGGCCAGGTCGCCGAGGACGACCTCGTGGAGGTCACGGGCCGCGTGGAGGCGCCAGTGGGTCTCGGCCACCGCTTCGGGGGAGGCGGGGGAGCCCGGGGCGACGGCGGCGGAGATCGGCACGTGGCCCACGTGGACGCCCCGGCCGGCCAGCGCCTCGGCCAGGGACAGGGCGTAGTTGCGCAGGCCCGACGCGGCGATGCCGACGTTGCCGAGGAAGGGCAGCGGATGGACGGCCGAGATGCCCGAGGTGAAGAGCAGGGTGCCGGAGCCGCGCTCCAGCATGGGCGGCAGGACCGCGCGGACCGCCGTCACCGCCCCGAGCACCGCGCTGTCGAAGGCGTCCTGGGCGCTCTCCCTGGTGACCTCCAGCGCGGAGGTGAGGGACCGCACCGCGCCCGCGCCGTTGTAGACCAGGACGTTCACCGGGCCGATGTCCGCCAGGGCCGCCTCCAGCGAGCGCCCGTCCGTCAGGTCGGCGGCGTGGGTGGTGACCCGGATGTCCCCGAGCTGTGCGGCCAGGGCGGCCAGGCGGTCCTGGCCGCGGGAGACGAGGGAGACGTCGAAGCCCTCCTTGCCGAAGCGGCGGGCGACCGCCAGGCCGATGCCGGGGCCCGCGCCGATGATCGCGACCTTCATGGGAGTCTCCTTAAGTCGAGGGTTGGCCTCACGTTAACACATAACCTGAGGGTCACCCTCGACTTCATTAGGATGGAGGCATGATCCGTCGCGACGCGCAGCGCAACCGGGACGCCCTCGTGGAGGCGGCCAGGGAGGTGCTGGCCGAGCGGGGTGTCGAGGCGCCGTTGGAGGCCGTGGCCAAGCGGGCCGGGGTCGCGATCGGCACGCTCTACCGGCACTTCCCCGAGCGCGGCGACCTCATCGACGCGCTCCTCGACGAGAAGGTGAGCGACTGGGCCGAGCTGGCCCGGCGGGCGCTGGAGGAGCCCGATGCCTGGGAGGGGCTGGTGCGGTTCCTGGAGCGCACGTGCGAGCTCCAGGCCAGGGACCGCGCCTTCACCGAGCTGGTGTGCCTGGCGCACCGGAGCGACGAGTCCGAGGTCAACCGGTTGATCGTCCGGCTCGTCGAGCGGGCCCAGCGGGCGGGGGCGCTGCGGGCGGACGTCGGGCCGATCGACCTGGCGTTCTTCATGATGGCCAGCTCGCGGGTGGCGGAGGCCGATCCCGAGCGGTGGCGCCGCCACTTCACGCTGAGCCTCGACGCCCTGCGCGCCAGATAGTCCGGGTCAGACCTCGTCCGGGAGGGTCTCCATCGTGTTCAGGATGGGCACCAGCTGCTCCTCCTCGTAGTCCAGGTGTGCCTCCAGTTCGCGGGCCAGGCGGTCGAGCTCGGCCGCCACGCCGTCGCCGTCCTCGTCCAGCAGGACGCGGATGCGCTCCATGAGCCGCGCCACCACCACGTGCTCCGCCCGTAGCCGCTCCAGCGCCTGTGCCAGCTCGGGGTGCTCGCCCGCGAGGTGGGGGAAGAGCGCGCCGTCCTCTCCCTCGTGGTGGGCGTGGAGGGCGTCGCAGAACGCCAGGCAGTGCGTACGCAGGTCCGTCCCGCGCGACGAGCGCAGGTTGGCCAGGTCGCGCCGGAAACCGTCGTGCAGCTTGATCAGCTCGTCACCCCAGGCGACGAGCCGCGCCGAGTTTTCGTACATGTATAGAAAGTAGCATGGCAGGATGCCCGCACGTACAGGAAGGCCGCCCAGGATCTCCCGGGCGGAGATCGTGGCCGCCGCTCACCGCGTCATCGAGGAGGACGGAGTCGGCGGCCTCACCATGCGCAGGCTCGCCAAGGAGGTCGGCAGCACGGCGATGGCGCTGTACCACCACGTACGCGACAAGGAGGAGCTGCTCCTGCTCCTCCTCGACGACTACGCCGCCGGCATGCCCAGGCCCGAGCTGCCGGACGAGCCGCGCGAGTGCGTGGTGGCCGTGGCCACTGCCATGCGCGACGGGCTGTCCGGCTGTCCGTGGATCGTGGACGTGCTCAGGGCCGACGACCTGCTCTCGGTCGGCGCGCTCTGGTATCCGGAGAAGATCATCGACGCCGCCGTACGCGCCGGGCTGTCGGTCGAGCGGGCCGTGGACGCGTACCGGATCATCTGGCACTACACGGCAGGGGAGCTCGGCTCCCGGGCGGCGGCCGGGAAGCGGCGGGCGGAAGGGGGACCGACGTATCGGGAGCGGGTGTTCGCCGAGCTGGATCCCGAAGAGTTCCCGCTGATCAGCGCGGTGGGCGTACGGTGGGAGGAGTTGACCGCGCAGGACACCTACGCCCGGGGGCTGCGCGCCCTGGTGGACGGCCTGCTGCCGTAAATGGGTGGCCGCGCGGGCGCGGCATGTGAAACGGTCGGGTTCTGATGATCCACTGGACCGAGGCAGGGCAGGAACGTTCGGCGATCTGGCGTTCCGCGCTGGGCGCGCCGCCACCCAGGCGGGTGGTCACGGCCGACGACCGGATGACGGCCGACACCGCTTACCGGCTGGCCTGCGAGGGCACCGCGCTGCTCTGGCAGGGCGACTTCCAGAACGCTCGCCAGCTGCTGTCGGCCATGGGGCGCCGGTGCAAGCCCGCCGCCCCCGGCACCGGGTTCCACCGCTACCGCCAGGCCCGCTCCCAGCGCGCCCGCACGCTGGGCATGCTGCTCGTCCCGTTCGCGGAAGGCCACGTGGTGCCGCTGCGCAGGGCGCCGGACGTGCGCGAGGCGTGCGCCGAGGTGTACGGCGCCGAGGCCCCGCCGGCGGTCGGCCAGCTGCGCGAGCTGCTCGGCCTGATCGGGGCCCACGAATGGCGGCACAAGGGTGTCTACGTCCCCGCGCTCGAGGCCCGCATTTACCCGCACCACGGCGTGTTCTCGCCGATCAGGGGCGAGTACGTCGACCTGGTCGCGCGGGCGCCGCTGCCGGAGGACCACCGGCTGGCCTTCGACATCGGCACCGGCACCGGCGTGCTGGCCGCCGTGCTGGCCAGGCGGGGCGTACACCGGGTCGTGGCCACCGACCTCGACCGGAGCTCCGTCGAGTGCGCCGAGGACAACCTCGCCCGCCTCGGTCTGGACGACCGGGTGGAGGTCGTGCGCGCCGACCTCTTCCCGTCCGGCCGAGCGCCGCTGGTCGTGTGCAACCCGCCGTGGTTGCCCGCCAAGCCGGTCTCGCCCCTCGACCAGGCCGTCTATGATCCCGGCGGGCGGATGCTGAACGGGTTCCTCGACGGTCTCGCCGGGCATCTGGAGCCGGGCGGCGAAGGCTGGCTCATCCTCTCCGACCTGGCCGAGCACCTCGGCCTGCGCACCAGGGCCGACCTGTCGGCCGCGTTCGAGCGGGCGGGGCTGCGCGTGGCCGGGCGCCTGGACGTCCCGCCCCGGCACCACCGGCCGAAGGACGAGCAGGACCCGCTGCACGAGGCCCGCGCCGCCGAGGTCACCTCCCTGTGGAGGCTCACGACCTGAGGGTCACGCGCTGAAGGCCCGCCGGTACGCCGACGGCGACGTCCGCATGGCCCGCGTGAAGTGGTGCCGGAACGTCACCGCGCTCTCGAACCCGACCGCCGCCCCGATCTCCTCCACCGGAGCCCCGGTGGACTCCAGCATCGGCAGGCTGGCCGCCACCCGCTGCGAGATCACCCACCGCAGCGGGCTGGTGCCGGTCTGCCGCTTGAAGTGCCTGATGAACGAACGCTCCGACATGTGCGCAACCCTGGCCAGGTCTGCCACGGCGATCGGCCCGGCCAGGTGCTCCAGGGCCCACGACATCGCCCTGGCCACCCCGCCGTCGTCCGCCACCGGCGTCACGGCGGCCTGGATGAACTGCGCCTGACCGCCCTCCCGGTGCGGCGGTATGACCAGGCGGCGGGCCACGGAGTTGGCCACGTTCGGCCCGTGGTCGCCGCGTACGAGGTGGACCAGCAGGTCGAGGCCCGCCGCGCTGCCCGCGCTGGTCAGCACGTCGCCGCCGTCCACGTACAGGACCGAGGGGTTGACCCGGACGAGCGGGAAACGCTCCTGGAGCAGCTCGGCGTACTTCCAGTGGGTGGTGGCCTCGCGCCCGTCGAGCAGCCCGGCCGCCGCCAGCGCGAACGCGCCCGAGCAGATCGACACCAGGCGCGCGCCGCGCGAGTGCGCGAGCCGCAGCGCGGACACGAGCGCGCCGGAGACCTCTCCACGCACGTTCGCCACCCCGGGCACGATCACCGTGTCGGCCTCGGCCAGCACGTCCAGCCCGTGCGCCGCCTGCATGGTGAACCCGCCCACCACCCGCAGCGGCTCCGGCGTCTCCGCGCACACCGCGAGCGAGTACCACGGGAGGTCCAGCTCGGGCCGGGCCAGCCCGAAGAACTCCACGACGCAGCCGAGCTCGAACGGCGCCATGCCGTCGAACGCCAGCACGGCCACCCGGTGCGGCCTGGAGGGATGCGGCAGGAGCATGCCTCGCATGTTAGCCCCAGCCTTTCAGCGGCAAGAGAGGTATATGCATATATCGGCTGTGCAGACCGTTTTGCCGGATCATCGCTACGCGCAGGTGGAGATCACCGAGGCGTTCTCCCGGCTGACCGACTGCGACGAGGAACTGCTGCGCCGATTCCATGCGGCGGCCGGCGTGGAAGGCCGCAATCTCGCGCTCCCGCTGGCCGACTACACCAAGCTCGACTCCTTCGCCCGCGCGAACGCCATCTACCTCGAAACCGCCCTCGACCTGACCGAACAGGCCGTCAAGGGCGCCCTGAACAAGGCCGGCGTGCGCCCGGAGCGGGTCGATCACCTGCTGCTCTGCTCGACCACCGGCATCGCCACGCCCTCGCTCGACGCCAGGCTGGCCCAGCGGGTGGGGCTGCGGCCGGACGTCAAGCGGGTGCCCGTGTTCGGCCTCGGGTGCGCGGCGGGCGCGTCGGGGCTGTCGCGCCTGCACGACTACCTGCGCGGCTGGCCCGACCACGTCGCGATGCTGGTGTGCGTCGAGCTGTGCTCGCTGACGATCCAGCGGGACGACACCTCGGTCGCGAACCTGGTGGCCAGCGCCCTGTTCGGGGACGGCGCGGCGGCCGTCGTGGCGACCGGGCGCGGGCAGGGTCCCGAGGTCGTCGCCACCCGCAGCCGGCTCTATCCGGACACCGAGCACCTCATGGGCTGGGAGGTCGGGCCGCACGGGTTCCGGATCGTGCTGGACCCGGACCTGACCACGTTCGTGGAGCAGGTGCTGGCCGGTGACATCAAGGCGTTCCTGGCGGACTACGGCCTGACCCCCGGGCAGGTCGCCACCTGGGTCTGCCATCCCGGCGGCCCCAAGGTCATCGAGACGATCGCGCGGACCCTCGACCTGCCTCCCAAGGCGCTCGACGTGACCTGGCGGTCGCTGCGCGAGCACGGCAACCTGTCCTCGGTCTCGGTGCTCCACGTGCTCCAGGAGACGCGGGGCCGGCCGGACGCGCCTGCCGTGCTCCTCGCGCTGGGGCCGGGGTTCTCCGCCGAGCTGTTGCTGCTGCACTGGTGAGCGCGTACCTCGTCCTGATCGGGCTGGTCGCGCTGGAGCGGCTGGCCGAGCTGGCGGTGGCCCGCCGCAACCTGGCCTGGGCCAGGTCCAGGGGCGGCGTCGAGTACGGCCGGCGGCACTACCCCTGGATCGTCCTGGCCCACGCGGCGCTCCTCGGGGCGGCGCCCGCCGAGGTGGGGCTGCTCGGCCGCCCCTTCGTCCCCTGGCTGGGCTGGCCGATGCTGGCGGTCGTCGTCCTGGCCCAGGGGCTGCGCTGGTGGTGCGTCGGAACGCTGGGCAGGCAGTGGAACACCCGCGTGGTCGTGGTGCCGGGAATGCCGCTGGTGGACCGGGGGCCGTACCGGTGGCTGCGGCATCCCAACTACGTGGCCGTGGTCGCCGAGGGCCTCGCGCTGCCGCTGGTGCACTCGGCCTGGCTCACCGCGACGGCCTTCGCCGCCGCCAACGCGGTACTGCTCACCGTACGGGTGCGGGTCGAGGACGCGGCATTGTCACGCTAGGGCCACAGCCCGATGGCCCGGACGTACTCCTGGTCACCCCAGCTGTCGCGGCAGTCACGACTGATCACGCGTCGATCGCGGTTTGTGCTCGCTTACGTCACCGGCTCGGCCTGGGCGGATCAAGTTCCGTCGTAGGGCATGGAGGTGGTTGCAATGAAATTTCGCCCTTTAGCGGCGGGAATCGGCATTGTTGCGCTGCTCGCCCTCACTGCGTGCGGAGGCGGCTCCGGAAGCTCGACCAGCGGTGAACGCGCGGCGAAAGCTCCGGCGAACGCGGAACCGGCCCCGGTCCGCCCGTCCGCGTCACCCGCCAAGACGAACGGCGAGGAGGACACGACCACGGCCCAGATCTCCACGTTCGCCCTCGACGTGGACACGGCCTCGTACGGTTACGCCCGGCAGACCCTCCGGGGAGGCCGCTGGCCCGCGCCCGGCGAGATCCGCCCGGAGGAGTGGATCAACGCGTTCCGGCAGGACTACGCGCCGCCGTCGGACGACGGCTTCGCGGTGCACGTGGACGGCGCGAAGCTGCCGGAGCGCGACCAGGCGATCCTGCGCGTGGGCCTGCAGACGCGCGGATCGGACGCGGCGGCGCGGCGGCCCGCCAACCTCACGTTCGTCGTGGACGTGTCCGGCTCGATGGCCGAGACCGGGCGGCTGGACCTGGTCAAGTCGGCCCTGCTCAAACTGCTCGATCAGCTCGCGCCCGGCGACCAGGTGTCGATCGTGTCCTTCAGCGACGACGCCGAGGTGCTGGCGTCGATGACCCCGCTGACAGCGCGGCAGGAGCTGCGCGACGCGGTGAACGAGCTGACCGTCTCGGGCGGCACGAACCTCTCGGCCGGGCTCGTCACCGGCTACCAGGAGGCGTCCAAGGCATTCCGTCCCGCCGCCACGAACCGGGTCATCCTGCTCTCCGACGGCCTGGCCAACCAGGGCTCCACCGAGTGGCGTACCATCCTCGACCAGGTCAAGGAGTACGCGGGCAAGCAGGTCACGCTGCTCACCGTCGGCGTCGGCCGCGACTACGGCGACGAGCTGATGGAGCAGCTCGCCGACAACGGCGACGGCATGGCCGTGTACGTCAGCAGCCAGGAGGAGGCCGACAAGGTCTTCACCACGCAACTGCCCGCGAACATCGAGCTGCGGGCGCGCGACGCCAAGGCCCAGGTGGTCTTCAACCCGTCGGTCGTGGAGAGCTACCAGCTCATCGGGTACGAGAACCGCGCGCTGAACACGGAGGACTTCCGCGACGACACCCAGGACGGCGGCGAGATCGGCCCCGGCCACTCGGTGACCGCGCTCTACTCGCTGCGTCTCAAGCCGGGCGCCGACGGGCAACTCGCCCAGGCCACCGTGCGCTGGCAGGACCCCGACACCCGGTCCGCCTCCGAGGCGAGCAAGTCGCTGCGGGCCGACGAGCTGGCCGCGTCGCTGGACAAGGCGCCGGTCAGGTTCCAGGTGGACGTGGTGGTGGCCGCGTTCGCGGTCTACCTGCGGGACCGCAAGGCGTTCGGCATGGACCTGCCCGAGCTCAAGGAGCAGGCCGCCCGGCTGGCGCCGGCCACCGAGGACCCGATGGTGACGGAGCTGGTCCAGCTCATCGACCAGGCCCGATCGGTGGGGTAGGGGCTTCAGCCGAGTATGGGGGCGGCGGTGGCGGAGCTGTAGTAGAAGTCGTACATCGCCTGGGCGAACCCGTCCTTCGACACGTGCGCCACCTTGTTGCCGCGCAGCCGATCGAAGGACGCCCGTGACGCCGCCCCCGCCACGTCGTACGCCGACCACAGGCGCAGGAACTCGGCCCGGTCGAGCCGGTCGTCGCCGTCGTCGTCGAGCGCGTCCCAGAGGGCGTCGGTGATCGGCCTGACCACGTTGGCCACGAACTCGGCGCGGTCGAGCTCCGGGGCCAGCGCGTAGCCGATGTAGGACTCCCTGCTGATGCGGCCCTCGGGGTCGGTGCCGATGTTGTGGACGGCGTACTGCCAGACCCGCTCGTACGCGTCCGCGACCCGCTGTGCGCCCTGCCCCGAGAGCCCGAGCCGGGCGCACAGCGCCGAGGCGACCACGATCATGTCGCGGTGGTCGAGATAGCCGTTGTGATCCATGTCGCTCGTGTCGAACGCATGTCCAGCATTTCGAGCATCCGCATCCATAGCCGGCCACCTTTGGTGACGATGATTTTACAGAGTGTTACTGAGATGGTCGGCGGGGCGGGCCGCCTGTGTCAATGCGGTGGAGACGAATCCCTGTGCGGATGCCGGGCGCACCGCCAGCAGGCCGGCGTAGAGCAGGTCCACCATCGGCATCGGCCTGGGGTAGCAGAACACCGACGAGCCCGTGCCGAGGATCGACGGGGTGTCGATCACGAAGGGCAGCTCGGCCAGGAGGAACGGCAGGGCGTTCTCGGCCTGCTCGCGGGAGAGCTCCGGCGCGCCGACGATCGGCCGTACCGCGTCCATGCAGTGCTCCCTGAAGACCGGATCGGTGGCGAACAGCCGCTCCAGCCTCGTCCGCGCGCAGTCGTAGGCCGGGACGGAGGCCAGCTCGTTCCAGTCGAACACGGTGGCGTTGGGCGGGTCGAGGGCGTCGAGCGCGCGGACCACCCGGTTGCGCGTGTTGTTGGCCGCCGCCCTCGCCTTGGCCCCGGCCTTGGCCTCCGGACACCCCCTGGCGACCAGCGTCCCGGCCAGCTCGACGCCGGGCACGAGGACGTGCACCCGGGCGAACGTCCGGGTCGCCCAGTCGAGCAGGTGTCTGATGGTGCGGGGGGTGAAGTACCCGTTGAGCGCGCTGACGCCGATCACGGCATGCTCGCGGCGGTCGAGGAGCTGGGCGCATCGCGGGGTCAGGGGCAGTGGTTGCACGCTGGGCACGGCAACGGACAGTAGCAAGCTTTTACCCTGCGTATGCTTACTTTTTAACGTGTGCTTGAGGGGTCCGTAAGTCGGATACACTCGTACACGCAGCAAGGGGCTATGGCGCAGTTGGTAGCGCGCCTCCATGGCATGGAGGAGGTCTGGGGTTCGAATCCCCATAGCTCCACCCCGACCTGACCGCCTCTGCCCCAACTCGATGGGCAGGGGCGGTTTCGCGTTGTCCCGGCGTTCCTACTCGCCGGCGGTGTCGCGGTGGGCCAGGTAGAGCTGGCCGAGCCGGTCGATGCGCCAGAGCTGGCCGAGCGTGACCAGCGTGGCGCCGAACATCGTCGGCCAGATGTCGAGCGTGATCAGCCCCCAGATGAGCAGCGCGAACCCCACCGAGCCTACCCCGATGAGCAGCCGCTGCACGTTGCGGTGGTCGCCGGTGACCAGCGACCGGTCGCGCAGCCACAGCTTCTCGCCGTAGATGCCCCGAGCCGACCAGCTTCCGGGCTGCTCGATCGCCGGGAAGACGTGCGGGTTGACCGCCAGCCAGACGACGACCAGGCCCACCGGGGCGAGGGCCCACCAGCCGAGCCACTCCCTGCTCCAGATGGCCGCGATCATCAGCGGGATGGCGGCGAACCGGGTCCAGACGCTCCACGGGTTGGCGTGCCGCTTCCACGCCTCGTCCGTCATGCCCGCGGCCTGCGCGTACTTCTTCAGCACATTCATGCGACGAGCCCCCTGGCCAGCGCGTTGATGGTGGCCTCGACCACCTGGGAGTGGTCGGGCCCGAACCTGTCGCGGTTGAGCACCAGCAGGCCGGCCGTGCGCAGCACGCCGACCAGCACCTCGGGCGGGACGTCCGCGACGAAGACGCCGTCGGCCTGCCCCCGGGCGAGGTAATCGAGCAGCGGCGTCAGCAGGTGGGGCGTGATGCGGGCGACCTCCTCGGCCCCGACCCTGCGCGCCACCGCCTCCAGCTCCTCGGGCCGGGTGAGCAGCCGCCGGTAGAACGGGTCGGTGGAGAGCACGTCGATCAACTCGCGCATGATGTGGGCGAGCGCCTCGACGCCGGGCGGCCGGTCCAGGGCGGCGGCCAGCCGCCTGCCGAGCATGGGCGCCCTGCGGATCATCACCTCCTTGTACAGCTCCTCCTTGGACTCGAAGAACGCGTAGAAGCTGCCCTTGGCGATGCCCGAGGCCGCGACCAGCTCGTCGAGCGAGGTCTTCTTCAGGCCCTGGGTGGCGAAGAGCTCTTCGGCGGTGTCGAGCAGGGACGCGGTGATGCGCGCCCGGTCCTCGGTCGTGAATGCCACAGCCATGTGTGTCCCTATGACTGGATCGGATATTCAGTCATAGCCTAGCACTCCTGGAGATATCGAATGCGTGTTCGTATAATGATCGGTATGGATACCGACACGCAGGACCTGCCCGAGCTCTGGCGCCCGCCCGTCGTGGAGCACGCCACGGCGGCCCGCTACCTGCTGGCCTGGGGCGACGATGCCGAAGGGGTGCGATGGGGATTCCTGCTCTGGCCGCCGCAGGCGAGCGAGGGCGCGCGATGGGTGCACTGGAAGGACATCCGCCCGGTCACGGGGGAGGACTACAGCACGGTGCCGGTCGCCGGTCCGTGGATGTGACCTCGCGAAGGAGAGATTCCCTGACTAAAGTCAGAGATATGGACGGTGCGGCGATCGGCCAGGTGCGCAGGTTCCAGCGGACCGTGACGCAGCGGATCGGGGCGCTCAACGACAGCTTCCTGGCCAGGGATCGGGCGCTCGGGCAGTCGCGGGTGCTCTGGGAGATCGGCGCGGAGGGCAGCGAGGTGCGCGTCCTGCGGACGCGGCTCGACCTCGACTCCGGCTACCTGAGCAGGCTGCTGCGGTCGCTGGAGGCCGACGGGCTGGTGGTCATGGACGACGGCGGCTCCGACGGCCGGGTTCGCACGGCCCGGCTCACGCCGACGGGGCTTGCCGAGCGGGAGGAACTGGATCGCCGGTCCGACGAGGCGGCGGCGGACATCCTCGAACCGCTCTCCGACGCGCAGCGCGACCGCCTCGTGGCCGCCATGTCCGAGGTCGAGCGCCTGCTGCTCGCCTCCATGATCGCCATCGACGTGCTCGACCCGCGCCATCCCGGCGCCCGCCGCTGCCTGCAGGCCTACGCCGACGAGCTGGCCCGCCGGTTCGAGGGCGGCTTCGACCCGGCCCGCAGCATCTCCGCCACCGACGCCGAGCTGCGGCCGCCGGCCGGGATGCTGCTGGTCGCCGCGCTGCACGCCGAGCCGGTCGGGTGCGTGGCGCTCAAGCTCCACCCGGAGGCCGGGTCCGCCGAGATCAAGCGGATGTGGGTGGACCCGGCCGTGCGCGGGATGGGGCTGGGGCGGCGGCTGCTCGCCGAGGCGGAGGGGAAGGCGGCGGCCCAGGGCGTCCGCACGCTACGGCTGGAGACCAACCGGGCGCTCACGGAAGCCGTCGCCCTCTATCGGGCGAGCGGCTACCGGGAGGTGGCGGCGTTCAGCGACGAGCCGTACGCGCATCACTGGTTTGAGAAGCGGCTGCCTCGACCGGGGGGTTGAAGCGGTGATAGCCGGGGGCGGTCCAGCCGGCCGACATGGTCCCGCCCAGGTGCGCGTACTCGTCCAGCTCGAAGCGCACCGTCCGCTGGTCCCCCCATTCCACCCGGGCCCGGCCCGTGAGCTGCAGCGTCTCCCCACGCTCCCAGTCCACGAACAGCAGCCCGGCCGCCGGGTCCAGCTCCAGGTTGCCCAGCGTCATGTACATCGCGTTGCCCTGGTAGTCGGGGAACTCCAGTGAGCGCGCCCCCGTCACCCGGACGAATCCGGGGTTGCCGCCCCGGTGCGACACGTCCGCCCCGAGCCCTTCGGTCCGCGTGGCGATGAAGAACGTGTCCGCCTCCGCGATCCACGTACGGTGCCGGTCCGGCAGCGCGATCCCGCGCCCCAGCCCCGCCGGCTCGCCCGGAGCGGAGGTGGGGGAGCGGGTCTGAATGTACTTGGGGCAGTTGGAGTAGACCTGCTCCGTCCACACCACCAGGGCGTCGCCGGCCCGTACGGCGGTGCCGTTCACGCGCATCCGGCGCCGCGTGTGCGGCTCGATGGCGATCAGGCCGACGTCCCGTTCATGCTCGAACAGCCCGTGCAGCGGGTCGTCGGCGCCCGGCAGGGCGTGCAGCACGATCGTGCGGTCGTCCGTCGCGGAGGCGAACCCCGCGGGGCCCGTGAGCACGCCTGCCCACACGCGCCCGCCGTCGTCGGCCGCGCCCAGGACGACCATGTGCTGGTTCCGCAGGAACTCGGCGGCCGGCTCCGGGATCTCCGGGCGCGTCCGCGAGCTCCCATGGTCCTCCAGTCGCACCCCCGTCCGGCGCTGCACGGCGACCTCGCCCGGATGTCTCATTAGAAGAACCCGCAGGTCGGCGCGTCAGAGCTGGGCGCGGGCCGGTCGCCCGCGCCGTCCGGGGCGAAGATCTCCAGCCGGATGCCGTCGGGGTCGGCGAAGAACACGCCGCCCGACGAGGCGCCCTCGCGGTGCGGCACGACGCCGTCATGGAAGAGGGTCGCGCCGATCTCCCTGATCACCGTCTCCGCCCGGCGTACCGCGTCGAGGTCCGCCACCTGGAACGACAGGTGGTGCAGGCCCGGCCGGTCTGCCTCGAAGCGGCCCGCGCTCTGCTGCCAGAGCGTCAGCACCAGCGTGCCGTCCTGGGTCAGGAACGCGTACCGGCGGCCGTCCTCCTGCGACTCGCCCGCCACCGTGAAGCCGAAGACCCGCGTGTAGAACTCTTTGGACTTGTCGAGATCGGTGACGTTGAGCCCGACGTGCCCGGTCTGGAAGGACATTCCCCACTCCTCTAACGCATGCGCGGCCGAGTTGCCGTTAGAAATACTATAACGGCAACTCGGTCTTGCAAACGTTAGATTTTCTTGTGCTCCCGGTAGTGCCTGGCCGCCCGGGCGCGGTTGCCGCAGCCCGTCGAGCACCACTCCTGGCGCGGGTGCTCCTTGACGAAATAGAGCACGCAGCGCGGGGCCTGGCAGGTGCGGACCAGTGCGCGGTCCGGCCCCGCGAGGAACTCCACGGCCGCCGTGGCGAGCTCGGCGAGCAGTCGTGTGCCGGGGGAGGCCTGCGTCGCGGGCGCGGTGGCGAGGGACGGCTCGCCGTCCCAGAGCAGTTGGGGTGCGGTGGGGGCGGCCAGGGCGGTGGCGTTGACCAGGGCCAGCGACTCCTCGAACCCGGGCAGGCTCGCCGCGTCCGCCCGGCTCGGCGGGCCCGGCGCCACGGCCTTGGCGAACAGGGCGCGTACGGCCTGGCGCAGGCGCACCGTCTCCAGGCGCAGTTCCTCCGTGACGGTGAGGTCGCCGAGGTCGGGCGCGTGCGTCCGCACCCAGGCCGTCATGCCGTCCGTGTCGGCCAGCCTGTCGACCAATCCGGACCGCTCGGCCCTGATCGTGCTGACGAATTCGAGGGTCAGGGACATGCTCCCAATCTAACGCGCCTGGGCTCTGCCATCCGTTAGTTTAAAACATGCGTGATCCGAAAATTTGCTGACTCCGCACTTTTTTCGATACGGTGAGCCCATGAGCGGACTGAGAGAGCGGAAGAAGCAGGCCACGCGCGAGGCGCTGATGACGGCCGCCCTCCGGCTGGCTCACGAGCGCGGGCTGGAGCGCGTACGCGTCGAGGACATCGCCGCCGAGGTCGGCGTCTCGCCCCGCACGTTCAACAACTACTTCTCCAGCAAGTACGAGGCGATCGCCGCCCGCCACACCGACCGCATCACGCGTTCGGTGGCGGCGCTGCGGGCCCGGCCGCCGGCGGAGCCGCTGTGGGAGGCGCTGACCGAGGCCATGGTCGAGCCCTGGGCGCTGGCCCGCACGGAGGTGGCGCCCGATCCCGAAGTGCTGGCGAGCATCAGGATGCTGGCGGAAGAGCCCGCGCTGCGGGCCGAGTCGCTGCAGATGGTGTTCGCCGGGAACAACGAACTGGCCGCGGCCGTGGCCGAGCGCACCGGCACCGACGCCGCCCGCGACCTCTACCCCCACCTCGTGGCCGTCGCCGTGGGCTCCGCCGTGCAGGCGGCCGTCGCCCACTGGCTGCGCTCCGACCCGCCGGTCCCGCTCGTACCCCTGCTGCGCGAGGCCCTGGGTGCGCTGGCCGCGGGGCTGCCCGATCCTTCCCTCTGAGGAGAACGCATGGACATCGTGATCATCGGCGGCGGCCCCAACGGGCTGATGCTGGCCTGCGAGCTGGCCCTGGCCGGAGTCCGCCCGACCGTCGTCGAGCGCCTGCCCCGGCGCAGCGACCAGCCCAAGGCCAACGGGATCGTCGGCCAGGTCGTCAGGCTGCTCCACCAGCGCGGCCTCGCCGTGGGGGACGCGCCGATGCCGGGGTTCGTGTTCGGCGCGCTGCCGCTGAACCTGGCCGGGCTGGAGGACAACCCGCTGTACGGGATGGGGATCAAGCAGCCCGCCCTGGAGGAGCTGATCGAGCGGCGGGCGGTCGAGCTGGGTGTGGAGATCAGGCGCGGGCACGAGCTGCTCGGCTTCACCCAGGATCCCCACGGCGTCTCGGTGGAGCTCCGGGGGCCCGAGGGCGCGTACGAGCTGCGCACCCGCTACCTGGTGGGCTGCGACGGCGCGCACAGCACGGTCAGGAAGCTCGCGGGCATCGGCTTCCCTGGAGTCACCTCGACCGACGTCGTGAGCCGCAGCGCCCACGTGACCGTGCCGGGTGCGGTGATCTGGCCCGGCACGGTGGAGCTGGAGGTGCCGGGGCTGGGCACGTACGTGATGTACGCCTGGCACAGGACAGAGCGCGGCGCGTACGCGATCCTCCCCGCGGACCACGGGATGCTGCTGGTCAGCGCCATGGAGTGGGACGCCTCCGCGCCCGACGACGACGAGCCGATGACCGTCGGCGAGCTGCGCGCCGGCCTGGCCCGCGTGCTCGGCGCCGACCTGCCGCTCGCCGAGCCCACCGTCGAGGGCCCGCACCTGCTCAGGCGGCTCAAGGGCCGCAACACCCGCGTCGCCGACCGCTACCGGGAGGGCAGGGTCTTCGTGGTGGGCGACGCCGCGCACGTCCACTCCGCCATGGGCGCGCCCGGCCTCAACCTTGGCCTGCAGGACGCCGCCAACCTGGCCTGGAAGCTGGCCGCCGAGGTGCGGGGCTGGGCGCCGCCTGGGCTGCTCGACACCTACGACGCCGAGCGCCGCCCGGCCGCCCTGCGCGTCGCCGTGCACACCCAGGCGCAGCTCGCGCTGGCCGCGCCGGGGCCCGAGATCACGGCCCTGCGTGAGGTGTTCGGCGAACTGCTGGGCGACGACGGCGCCCGCCGCCGCGTCGCCGCCATGATGGCCGGAGCGGACCTGGCCTACCCGGTGCCCGCGCCGGCGCATCCGCTGGCGGGCCGGTTCCTGGCCGACCTGCCGGCCGAGCCGGCCGCGCGCGCGTGGCCCATGCTGCTCGACGGGACGGGCGGCCTGCGGGTGCGGCACGGGCGCGTGCACGTGGTGCCCTTCGAGGGCGACGGCGCCGTGCTGGTGCGCCCCGACGGCTACGTGGCCTGGGCCGGCGAGCCCGACGAGACCCTCGACGAGGCCCTGAGGACCTGGTTCGGCGAGGGCCTGGAGGTGGCGGCCTAGGCCGGGCGGCGACCCACGCCGGCCAGGATGCCGCCCTTGGAGAGGTCGTACGAGCCGCCGGGGGAGGCGTCGGGGGTCCAGTCGGCCACCGGTACGACGCCCGGCCCGAGCAGCTCCAGCCCGTCGAAGTAGGAGGCGATCTCGTCGTAGCCGCGCCGCGCCAGGCCGCCCGAGGTCGTCCTGGAGTAGACCTGCTGGCCGGCCGTCGCGACGTCGTCCATGTCGTGGCCCGCGTACAGCAGGTGCGACAGCACCAGGTGGCCCCCGGGCCGCAGGCGCTCGCGGATGCGCGCGGCGATCCGATCGGCCTCGGCGTCGTCGTGGATGAAGTGCAGCACCGCGACCAGCAGCACGGCGTACGGCTGGGAGAGGTCAAGGTGCTCCGCGACGCGCGTGTCGTCCAGGATGGCGTCGGGATCCTTGAGATCGCCCTCGATCGCCACGACGTCCGGGTCTCTGGCCAGCAGCGCGCGGGCGTGGACCAGCACGATGGGGTCGTTGTCGACGTAGACGACGCGGGAGCCGGGGGCGTGCCGCTGGGCCACCTGGTGCACGTTGTCCTGGGTGGGCAGGCCCGCGCCGATGTCGACGAACTGGCGCACCCCGGCCTCGGCGAGCATGCGTACGGCATGACCGATGAAGGCGCGGTTGGCCAGGGCGATCTCGCGGGCGTCGTTGCCCATCCGCCGGCCGATCTCCATCATCTTCTCGGCCGCCTCGCGGTCGGCGGCGAAGTTGTCGCGGCCCCCGAGGTAGTAGTCGTACATGCGGGCGACGCTGGGCACGTTCGGGTTGATCCCGGCGGGTACGCGATCCGCCTCGGCCATGTGACGACCCTTTCTAGTCGATCTTCCTGGGGCCGATTGTAGGGCCGAAATGTGGCTTTTGCCGGAGGAATCAGAGTCGCCGGAACGTGTGCCGGTACGCCAGCGGCGAAACCCCCACGGCCGCGTGCAGATGCTGACGGAGAGAGACCGCCGTCCCGAACCCCGCCTTCCTGGCCACCTCCTCCACGCCCAGCTCGGTCGTCTCCAGCAGGTGCCTGGCGTGCTGGACCCGCTGGCCGTTCAGCCACCTGGCCGGACTCACGCCGGTCTCGTCGCGGAAGCGCCTGGTGAACGTGCGCACGCTCATCCTGGCGTGCTCGGCCAGCGCGGTCAGGTCGAGCGGGCGCTCCAGGTGGGCCAGCATCCAGTCGCGGGTGGCCGCCGTGCCGCCGCCGGCCTCCGGCAGGTGCCGGTCGATGTACTGGGCTTGGCCGCCGTCCCGCCACGGCGGCATGACGCAGCGGCGGGCGGCGCGGTTGGCCACCTCGCTGCCGTGGTCGTTCCTGATCACGTGGAAGCACAGGTCGAGCCCGGCCGCCACGCCCGCCGAGGTCAGCACGTCGCCGTCGTCCACGTACAGCACGTCGGGATCGAGCTTGACCTGCGGGAAGAGCCGGGCGAACCGGTCGGCCTCGCGCCAGTGGGTGGTGGCCGGGCGCCCGTCGAGCAGGCCCGCCGCCGCCAGCACGAACGCCCCCGTGCAGATCGACAGGATCCTGCGCCGTCCTCGGAGCGCCGCGGCCAGCGTGTCCGAGATCGTCCCGTCGAGCAGCGCCCGGCCCGCGTGGATGCCGGGCACCACGACCGTGTCGGCGGTGTCGAGGACGTCGAGGTCGTGGTCGGGCAGCACGCTGTAGCCCGCCGAACAGCGGACCGGCATCCGCCCCTCCGAGCAGGTCACCACCTCGTACAACTTCTCGCCGTCCGCCGTCTCGGCCGTCCCGAACACCTGGCCGGGCACGCCGAGGTCGATCGTGGCGAAGTGGTTGAGCACGACGACTGCCACGCGATGTGTCATGGCCGAATTCTTTCACATATTGACCATCCGGCCACTCGTGACCTTGTAAGGGGATAAAGCAGGATTGGCGCATGACGTTGAGCACCACCGCCCCCACGCGCCGCCTGCACCGGGCCTGGTTCGTGGCGGCCGTCGCCTTCGTGGCGATCCTGGGCGCGGCCGGGTTCCGCGCCACCCCCGGCGTACTGATCACCCCCTTGCAGGAGGAGTTCGGCTGGTCGGCCGGCACGATCTCCCTCGCGGTCTCCATCAACCTGGTGCTCTACGGCCTGACCGCCCCCTTCGCCGCCGCCCTGATGGACCGCTTCGGCATGCGCCGCGTGGTCTCCCTGGCGCTGCTGCTGATCGCCGCGGGCAGCGGCCTGACCGTGCTGATGACGGCGAGCTGGCAGCTCCTGCTGTTCTGGGGCGTGCTCGTCGGGCTCGGGACGGGCTCGATGGCGCTGGTGTTCGCCGCGACCGTGGTGGACCGCTGGTTCGTCCGGCACCGCGGGCTGGTCACGGGCGTGCTCACCGCGGCCGGCGCCACCGGGCAGCTGATCTTCCTGCCCGTGCTGGCCCAGCTCGCCGAGGGGCCGGGGTGGCGCTTCGCCTCGCTGACCGTGTCCGGTGCGGCGCTGGCGGTGGTGCCGTTCGTGTGGTGGCTGCTGCGCGACCACCCCGCCGACGTGGGCACGACGGCCCTCGGCGCGGAACCGGACGCGGTCCGCACCGCGCCCCCGAGCAAGGTGAACGCGGCGGTCAGGGCGGTCACCGTGCTGGCCTCGGCGGCCAGGACCCGGCCGTTCTGGCTGCTCGCCGGCGGCTTCGCGATCTGCGGCGCCAGCACGAACGGCCTGGTCGGCACCCACTTCATCCCCGCCGCGCACGACCACGGCATGGCCGAGCCCGTGGCCGCCGGCCTGCTGGCGGTCATCGGGATCTTCGACATCGCGGGCACGATCGCGTCCGGCTGGCTCAGCGACCGGGTCGACCCCAAGGTGCTGCTCGGCGTCTACTACGCGCTGCGCGGGCTCTCCCTGATGGTGCTGCCGAGCCTGTTCGCGGCCACGACCGAGCCCAGCATGTTGATCTTCATCGTGTTCTACGGGCTGGACTGGGTGGCGACCGTGCCGCCCACGGTGGCGCTGTGCCGGCGGATCTACGGGGCCGACGGAGCCGTGGTGTTCGGGTGGGTGTTCGGCTCGCACCAGGTGGGGGCCGCGTTCGCCGCCGTCGCCGCCGGGCTCACCCGCGACCACCTGGGCAATTACGACCTCGCCTGGTACGGCGCCGGCGCCTTGTGCCTCCTCGCCGCGGGCATGTCCATGGCCATCGTGCATGCTAGAGGGCGATGAATTCTGAGCTTTATGTCCTGCCGCTGGTCGTCAGGATCGAGAGAGCCGCGCCTCCCGAACGCGCCGACGCGCTGGAAGCGGCCGCCATGGCCGTGCTGAGCCTGCTGGACGACCCCGGCGAGTGGGCCGCCGAGCTGCACTCCTGGGAGTCCACCGGCAAGATCCGCAAGGTGGTCCGCCGGGCCAGGGGCGCCGAGTGGCGCAGGGCGGTCGCGCTGCCGGGGCGCACCGTCGAGCACCGCACGGCCGAGGTGCGTGTCCATCCGCCCGTGCCGCTCGACGGCTGGCCGCGCGACCTCGCGCGGCTGCAGGTGGGCGGCACCGAGCTGAGCGACACCGCCGATCCGCCGCCCGCGGAGCCGCCGGTCCTGTGGGCCAACCCGGGCCTGGCCATGTCCGCGGGCAAGGCCATGGCGCAGGCCGGGCACGCCGCCCAGCTCGCCTGGTGGGCCAGCGACGCGGCCGAGCGGGAGGCCTGGCGCGCCCGCGGGCTCGCGGTGTCCGTGCGCACCGCGGCCTCCCAGGGCGACTTCGACGCCATGGCCGCCGCGGGGCTGCCCGTGGTGCGCGACGCCGGGTTCACGGAGATCGAGCCGGGCTCGTGCACGTTCGTGGCCGAGGCGCCCTGGTTGCGCGGACGCGTGGCTAGATCGTGAAGACGTCCGCCAGCACGCCGCCCGCCGGGGTGAACCGCGCGGGCGACGGGCTGTCGTACACGACCATGAGCCTGCCGTCGGCCAGCAGCGCCAGCCCTTCGGGGTGGTCGCACTTCACGCCGTAGGGGAGCTCGATCACCGTCTCCAGCTCGCCCTCGGGGACGACCCCCTGCCTGGTGCCGGGCCGCCAGCGCACGATCCGTACGGGACCGTCGAGGTCCATGGTCGGGCCGGCGAGGATCAGCAGCGAGTCCCCGTCCGGGCAGAGGTCCCGCACGCCCAGCCCGCCCAGGTCCAGGAAGTGCTTGCGGTACGGCTCCCGCAGCCGCAGCCGTGACCTGCTCGCCTCCTCGAGCCGCAGCTCCAGCAGCACCGCCCAGCCCCGCAGCACGGGGCCGCGCAGCCCGAGATAGATCCGCTCGGACACGACGGCGATGCCCTCGACGTCGAGCCCGTTGTCCTTGCCCGGCAGCTCCAGGAACGGCGCCAGGTGCCGGTCGTCGCGCATGTGCGTGGTCAGGTTGTCCCTGCCGGCGAGGATCGTTCCAGGGCCCGGAGTCTCGTCGTGGAGCGGAAGCCGGGTCAGGATGAACCGGTTCTCCTCCCTGACCACCGTGGCCAGCCGGTCGGCGGCCTTCTCCGGGTCCTTCGACTTGGCCTTCTTGCGCTTGAGACTGTGCGAGCCGACCAGCCAGAGGTAGCCGTTCGCGCGGGCCAGCCCCTCGATGTCGGCCTCGTCCTCGGGGCCCGCGGGCAGCTCGACGTAGTCGGCCAGGGGGAACGTGCGCTGGGCGCCGAAATGGTCGCCCAGCCATGTCAGGTGCTCGAAGGTCGCGGTCTCGTCGCCGGCCACCCAGAGCCCGGCGGAGCCCTGCCGGATCGCTGAGAGGTTCGTGTGCGTTTGGGCCGCTCGCGCGGCGTGGTCGAATCGCAGCTCAACCTGTTCCACGCCGTCCATGATTGCACTTCGGTAGCTTCCAAGGCGCAATGGCTGGATATGTCGTACGCTCCGCTCGTGCTCGATGGGGAAGAAGAGATCAAGGGTTCCCAAGTGAGGACCGCGGCGAGGCCCGGAACCCCTGCTTCTCCGCCCAAACGCTCCCGTATCGGAGATATCCGGATGCGGGTGGTGTACCGGGGGCTCGCCGCGATCGGCCTGGTCGTGGCCGCGGCCGCGACGCTGGTCGTGGTGCTCCCGTCAGGGCCGGACGAGGTCGCGGCGGGGCCGGTAACCGCGCCGCCGGCCGCACCGTCCTCGTCCGGCCCCGCGCCTTCCACCGCGCCTTCCACCGCGGCTCCTCCGTCTGCGGCCCCTCCGGCTGTGACCCCCACAGCGGAGGCGACGCCTTCGCCCGGCTCGTCGCTCGCGCCCGGTTACACGGCCATGCAGGCCCTGTACGCCGACCCGCGCGTCCCCAAGCTGACGGGCCGGATCAAGCGGATGTCCCTGGCCTCCCCGTCCAGGAAGGTCGTCAAGGACAGGCGCATCGGGCTGGCGGTGCCGAACCTCTCCAAGCCGTGGAAGTCGTACGGCGCGGCGCCGTTCACCTCCAAGCAGGTGCTCCCCAAGACGCGCGCCGGCCTGCGTGGGATGTTCGTCACATGTCCGCTCCCGATCATGCGGCAGAAGTCCCCACGTGACACGGCGCTGCTCGCGGCCCGCTGGACGCTCAACCACCACCCCGAAGGCTCCAGGATCACCTGGCTCGCCTCGCAACCCGTCAAGCGCGGCTGGATGCTCGTATATCGCGTCAAATACGGAAAGCATCAGTCGCGGGCGGCCGTCGTCGTGATGGACGGGGGAATGAGTAAGCCGGGGCTGGCGTTCGTCACAGTGCCTGACTCGCAGCGCAAGCAGTGGCGTGACATCAGCCGCGTGGTCGCCGGGGTGCGTGTTCTAGGCTAAAAGGATCATGTATGCGGCGATGTGGGGAGTGACGCCGTGGAACGCTCGGGACAGCCGCAGGCACCGAAGAACGGCAAGGGCAAGCCGCCCTGGCGTTCGGAGGGCCTGCCCGGCACGCCCGGAGGCCGGCCCAAGATCAACTGGTGGCGATTCGTCGTCACCTTGCTCGTGGTGTACGCGGGCTTTTTCGTCGTGTCGTCGTTCGTCGACAGCGGATCCGTCGAGACGATCTCGTACACCGAGTTCACCAAGCAGGTGAACTCCAAGAACGTCAAGGACATCTACGCCCAGGGCCTGTCCGTCGAGGGTGACCTGCGGTCGGCGGCGAAGAACCCCGAGAGCAACGAGTCCTACACGAAGTTCGCGACCGAGATCCCGGCCTTCGCCAACACCGACCAGCTCGACCAGCAGCTGTCCACCGGCCAGGTCGAGATCACTTCCAAGCCGATCACCCGTGGCTTCTTCTCCAACCTGCTGCTCTCGCTGCTGCCCGTGCTGCTGCTGGCCGGGTTGTGGATCTGGGTCATGCGCCGCGGCGCCAGCCTGATGGGCGGCGGCCTCGGCGGCATCGGCAAGTCCAAGGCCGCCAAGCCGGTCGAGGCCGGGCAGGTGCGGGTCACGTTCGACGACGTCGCGGGCATCGACGAGGTCGAGAACGAGCTCGTCGAGATCGTCGACTACCTCAAGGACCCCGGGAAGTACCGCAGGCTCGGCGCGAAGCTGCCCAAGGGCGTGCTGCTCGCCGGCCCTCCCGGCACCGGTAAGACGCTGCTGGCCAGGGCGGTCGCGGGCGAGGCCAAGGTGCCGTTCTTCTCGGCCAGCGCCTCCGAGTTCATCGAGATGATCGTGGGCGTGGGCGCCTCGCGGGTGCGCGACCTGTTCGAGGAGGCGCGGAAGGTGGCGCCGTCGATCGTGTTCATCGACGAGATCGACGCCATCGGCCGGGCCCGCGGCGGTGCCGGCGGCCTCGGCGGCCACGACGAGCGCGAGCAGACGCTGAACCAGATCCTCACCGAGATGGACGGCTTCTCCGGCGCCGAGGGCGTGATCGTCATCGGGGCCACGAACCGTCCCGAGGTGCTCGACCCGGCGCTCCTGCGTCCCGGGCGCTTCGACCGTACCGTCCAGGTGGGGCTGCCTGACGCGGCCGGCCGCACCGCCATCCTGCAGGTGCACACGCGGGGCGTGCCGCTGGACGGCGAGGTCAGCCCTGACCAGCTCGCCAAGACCACCCCCGGCATGACCGGCGCCGACCTGGCCAACCTGGTCAACGAGGCCGCCCTGCTGGCCGCCAAGCGCGGCAAGGAGAAGGTCACGATGTCCGACTTCGCCGACGCGCTGGAGAAGCTGCAGCTCGGCGCGGCCCGCAGCATCGTGATGCCGGAGGAGGAGCGCACCAGGACCGCCTTCCACGAGGCCGGTCACGCGCTGCTCGGCATGCTCCAGCCGGGCGCCGACCCGGTCAGGAAGATCTCGATCATCCCGCGCGGGCGGGCGCTCGGGGTCACGCTGTCCACCCCCGACACCGACCGGTACGCCTACGACGAGCAGTACCTGCGCGGGCGCATCACCGGCGCGCTCGGCGGCATGGCGGCCGAGCAGGTCGTGTACGGGGTCATCACCACGGGCGCCGAGAACGACCTGGAACAGGTCACCATGATCGCCCGTGGCATGGTCGGCCGCTGGGGCATGTCGGAGAAGGTCGGCCCGCTGACCATCCTCCCCAACGACGGACAGCAGCCGCAGGCCTCGCCCGCGACGCTCGCCACCGTCGACGAGGAGGCGCGGCGGATCGTGGACGAGTGCTACGAGCGCGCGATCCAGATCCTCGCCGACAACCGCGACAAGCTCGACGCCATCGTGAAGGCCCTGCTCGAACACGAGACGCTCGACGAGGCCGGCGCTTACACGGCGGCGGGCCTGACCTCGTCGGCCACTCCCGTCCCCGTGAGCGGCTTTTCCGAGAATTAGCGCAAATCGGGCATTGCTCCGGCCCTGATCAGGGCAGCTCTCCCGGAACAACGATCGGGGGACTGTCGTGACACTGACGGACGAGCTCCTCACCGAGCTCGGAGACTCAGGGCTGGAGCAGATCGCAGGGATGCTCAGCACGGACACGACCATGGCCCGCGACGTGGTCGAGGCCGTGTCGGGCGTCATCGTCGGGGGCATGGCCCGCAACGCCCGTCACCCGGACGGCGCCGACGCCCTGCGCGCGGCCCTGGACGACCACGTGGACACCGATCCGTTCACCGGCGACGTGGCCTCGCTGACCCGCGACGGGCACAACATCCTCGGCCACGTCCTGGGCGGCCAGGGAACGGAGGAGGCCGCGGACGCGCTGGCGCGGTTCGCCGGAGTCGACCCGGGGATCATCATGAGGCTGCTGCCCCTCGTCGCGCCCATGATCATGTCCCTGCTCGCCGACCGGGCCGAGAGCCGCGGCATGAACGCGGGCGCTCTGGCCGACGACCTGGACCGCGAGCAGCCGGCCTGCCCGGGGGAGCTGGGCGAGCTGCTCCAGGGGCTGCTGGACGCCGTCTTCGGCGGCGGGGTGCCCGCGCAGGGCGGGCCGTACGAGTCCCGCCCGCCCTCCGGCATCAGCCCTGACACCGGCCGCGGCACCGGCCGCGGCACCGGCCCCGACGCCGGCCCCGACGCCGGCACCGTGGGCCGCCGCGGCGCCCCGGACGGTCATGAGGAGGGGGACCCGCACGAGGTGGCCCCCGGCACCTCGAACCCCGACTGGTGAATGACGCGGCGCAGGTCAACGGTAGGCTTATGCGGTGATCGTTCTGGCCTCAGCCTCCCCCGCCCGCCTCGCCCTCCTCCGCAGCGCCGGGCTCGACCCCAAGGTGATCGTCAGCGGCGTCGACGAAGACTCGTTCTCCGCGCACACCCCGGCGGCACTCAGCCTCGTGCTCGCCAAGGCCAAGGCGGAGGCGGTCGCGAACGAGCTCGACGAGGGCCTGGTCATCGGCTGCGACTCGATCCTGGAGCTGGACGGCCGCCCGTACGGCAAGCCCGCCACGCCGGAGGAGGCCGCCGAGCGGTGGCGGCTCATGCGCGGGCGCACGGGACGCCTGGTGACGGGTCACTGCGTGATCGACGTGGCCGCGGGCAAGCAGGCGGCGCAGGTCGCCACCACCGTGGTTCGCTTCGGCCGACCGTCCGACGAGGAGATCACCGCGTACATCGCCACGGGGGAGCCGCTCAGCGTGGCCGGGGCCTTCAGCATCGACGGGCGCGGCGGGTGGTTCGTCGAGGGCATCGAAGGCGACCACGGCAACGTGATCGGCATCTCGCTGCCGCTGCTGCACGACCTGTTCGCGGAGCTGGGCTACGCGGTGACGTCGTTCTGGCGCTAGCCTGCCGGGCATGCGATCACTGCGCGACTTCACGTCCGGCGTCGGCTTCTTCTTCCAGGGGTTGGGGTGGGTCGCCAGGCATGGGCGGTGGTGGCTGTTCGGGCTGATCCCGGCGCTGATCGCGTTCGCCGTGTACGTCGCGGCGCTGATCTTCCTGGGCACGCACGCCACCGACCTGGCCGCGTTCCTGACGCCGTTCGCGGAGTCGTGGGGCTGGCGTGACCTGTTCCGGACGCTGGTGGGGATCCTGCTGTTCCTCGGAGGGCTGGCGCTGGCCGTACTCACTTTCACCGCGCTCACGCTGGCGATCGGGGAGCCGTTCTACGAACGGCTGTCGGCCGAGGTGGACCCGCTTCCGGACGCCGACGAGCAGCCGTGGTGGCGCACCCTGCCGCGCTCGCTCAGAGACAGCCTGATCACGCTGTTCTACGTGCTCCTTTTCACGATCCCGCTGTTCTTCCTGGGTTTCGTGCCGGTGGTCGGCCAGACGGTGGTGCCGGTGCTCGGGGCGCTCGTCTCAGGCTTCTTCCTGACGGTGGAGCTCACCACCCTGGCGCTGGAGCGGCGGGGGATGGCCCGCAAGCAACGCTTCGCGCTGCTGCGCGCGAACAAGGCCAGCGCGTTGGGGTTCGGGGTGGTGGGATTCCTGCTGTTCCTGGTGCCGTTCGTCGCGGTCATCGCCATGCCCGCCGCCGTAGCCGGCGCCGCCCTCCTGGTCCGCGCCCACCTGACCCCCACCTCATAACCCTCACTTCCACCCGATCCCCCCGTCTCGTAGCCCCCCACCTCATCCCTTCTCGGCCAGCGCCTTCTCGGCCAGCCTTCGCCCCCAGCGCCTTCACCCCCAGCGCCTTCACCCCCAGCGCCTTCACCCCCAGCGCCTTCGCCCCCAGCGCCTCCACCCCCAGCCCTTTGACCTCAGCCCTTCGACCCCAGGGCCTTCACCCCCAGGGCCTTCACCCCCAGAGCCTTCGGCTCGGCCCACCCCTCGGCCCGTCCTCCTCCGGCTCCGGTCACCTCCTCCGGCTCCGGCCACTTCGCTTGGGGCCTCGCGGGCCCAATCACCCGTCATCACCCATCGGGCACCAGCCGTCGCCGCCGCCCGCTACCAGCACCAGCCCTGGCTTGGGCAGCCATGGCTTGGGCAGCAAGAACCACCATCACCCAAAGAGCCCCAGCCGAAAACCGGCGGGCAGTTATCCACAACGCCACTCCTGGACGTCCCCACCATCCCCAGAATCGCATTCGGGCCCGATCCCACAGCCCTCGCCCGGGCACCCTAAGGGCCCATGACGACCAACCACTCCACCCCCGCGACCACCCCAACCCCCAACCCCACTCCCACTTCCACCTCCGAGGACTCCGACCCCACCACCGTCGCTCCCTCGCCGTCACCCTCCACCTCCCCTACGTCACCATCCTCGCCCTCCCCTCCCTCCTCCCCCTCATCCAGCTTCACGTCGCTGGAGCCCTGTCTCACCCTCACCAGCCCCACCGACATCCTGGCCGCCGTGCCATACCTCGTCGGTTTCCACCCGAAGACCAGCCTCATCGTGATCGGCCTCGACCGTCGCCAGGCCAAGCTGGTGGCCAGATGGAGCCTCCCGTTCCCGCCCGGCACTCTCGCCTCCTTGGAGCCGGTCTTCGACCGGGAGGGCGTGACAGAGATCGTCGTCGTCGGCTACGGCCCGGGGGAGCTGGTGACCCCGGCAGCCGACGAGGCCAGACTCCTCGCCGCCAAGACCGAACTCCATGTAGGCGAAGCACTACGAGCACACGAGGGCCGTTACTGGTCCTACATCTGCGATCTCGCGACATGCTGCCCGGCCGAAGGCACTCCGTACGACCTGACCACCAGCCAGATCTCCGCCGAGGCGACCATCCGAGGCCTGGTAGCCCTCCCCGATCGCGAATCCCTGGAACGTACCATCGCCCCCATCGCAGGCCCCGTACGCATGGCCATGCGCCGAGCCACAGCCGACGCGATCGCAGAATTCCGAGTCGACCTGACAGCCACCACAAACCTCGACACCTTCGCGACACAGTTCATCGCCGAAAGCCTGAACAGAGTCCGATCAGCCCTCCAGACCCACGAGGAAGGCGGCCGCCTGGACGACGCGGAGGCGGCGAAACTGGGCCTGGCCCTATCGATCACCCGAGCCCGCGACGAGGCCTGGACCCTCATGCAAGATTCCCACGTACTCCTCTGGAAGGACCTGACCCGCAGGCTGGAGCCCCGCTTCATCCCACCGGCCGCATCCCTCCTGGCGATGGCTTCCTGGCGCGCGGGAAACAACGTCCAGGCCACCATCGCCCTGGAACGCGCCCTGACCATCGACCCCAGCTACTCGATGGCCAACCTCCTCATGCACGCCCTCCAAAACCTCCTGTCTCCCACGATCCTCCGAGACCGCCTCCCCACCCCGGCCGAACTCGACGCCGCCATGGGCCCACCCCACGCCTCCTGGCTCCTCCCCCTGGTGAACCTCCTGGACGAAGACGACCCGCACTCCCCACCCGAATAACGCCCACCCACCACCCACAAGCACCCTGCCAAGAGCACCAATCGAGACCACCGAGCAACAACGCAATGGGGGACGACCTAATCCACAGGGAGGCGCCGATCGTCGCCATCCACCAGCCGCGAAAAAGCGGATCGTCGCCAACTGCCCGCCACGCGGAAGCGGATCGTCACCAACCGCCAGTCGTAAACCACCGACTGCCGGTTGCAGGTCGCGGGCCACCGACCGCTGGCTGTCAGTCGCGGGTTGCCGATTGCGGACGGTTGGTCGCGGTCGTGAGCGATTGGCCGCGGGCGGCTGGCGTGAGCTGGGGCGGTCGGTCGCGGGTTGCCGATTGCGGGGTTGCTGATTGAGGGCTGCCGACTGACGGCTATTGGCCGTGAACGGTTGGCTGCCGGTCGCTGGCCGCGAGGTGGCGGTTGTTGGTCGGGTCGCAGTTCGGAGGGTTGTCGGTCGCCGTTTGCCAATCGTGAGCGGTTGGCCGCCAGCCGCGGGCTGCTGTTTGCGCTTGACGGTCGCAGTCGCAAGCGGGGTTGGTCGCCGATCGCCGATCGCCGATCGCCGGTTGTTGGTCGCCGGTCGCGCTGGCCGTGGGACGGCGGCTGTTGGTTGTGAGCCGCAAGCCTGGCCGCAGGTCGGGTGGCTGCCGGTCGCTGGCCGCCGGTTGTGAGTTGGCGGCCGCCAGTGTGAGCCGACACTGCGCCAATCACCAATCGCCAGTCAGTCAGTGGTCCGCCAACGGGTGACCCGCTGGCGGACGGTTGTCGGGGGTCAGCTGCCGGTGCCTTCTTCGCGGCGGCGGCGCTCGTTGTAAGCGCGCATGCGCGGCGGATAGCCGGTGAGTTGTACGTCATAAACCGGGAGGGCAAGATCGCGGGCAACCTTGTGGATCACGGCAGGGGAACCGACCCTGCGCCTGGTCCATTCGCCGTCGTCGGCGACCGCCACGGCGGTCGTGTCGGTGGCGAAAGTCTCTGGCTCGACGTAAAACTCGACGCCGCGGCGCGAGCGGGCAAAAGCGATAAGCGCTTCGATGTCGGCGTCAGTCGCCTCGCGGTCGAACTTCGCGACCTTGGGGCCGCGCAGTCGACGAATGCCGTAGCGGTCTCGCCATCTCATGCATCCTTTTTATACCGTCTGGAGCCTCCGTGCGTCGGGGATGATCTAGGGGTCACATCCGGGATTCTCCCGATAGCACCGAGGGTCCGAGGGACGCAGTATGAGAGGTGACTGCCCGATTCTCAAAGGAGAGGCATGGCGATTATGGCTGGGGTACCACAAACCCCTGGGCCGGGACAGGTGCAGCCAGCTCATCTGCGCGTCACCCACCAGGACAGAGAGCACGTGGTCGAGCACGTCAAGGCCGCCTACGCGGAGGGCCGCTTCGACAAGCTCGAGTTCGACGACCGGCTGGAGCGCGCGATGACGGCGCGCACGCACGGTGACCTGATGCCCATCATGACCGAGCTGTACGGCGCTCAAGCCGTACCCCGGCTCGCCCCGCTCCCGCCCCCGGTCCACCCTGAGCGGGCGCCGGAGAGCAACGAACGTCTCGCTGCCGCCGTCGGCCACCTGCTGATGGTCGTCGGCATCCCGATCGCCGGCCCTCTGATCCTGCTGCTCACTGGCGCGAAGACCTCGCCCTACATCCGCAGGCAGGCGCTCGAGGCGCTCAACTTCCAGCTCACGGTCGTGGGGGCCACGGTTCTCCTGCCGTTCACGGTCATCGGTGTCGTGCTGCTCCCGGTCATCTGGGTCGCCGCCGTCGTCCTCTCCATCGTCGGTGGCATTACGTCCCTGACGGAGGGCAACTTCCGCTACCCGATGACGCTGCGCCTGGTGAAGTGACTCCACTCGCCAGCACCCGCCGAGATCTATACGAGCCCGGCCTGGTCCAGCCCAGCAAAGGGCCGCATCCAGTTAGGCCCTTTCGGAGTGGCGGCTGGGTCGGGGTTCAGCGCGAGAAGTGCGCTGGTTTGGTGTGACGAACGCACGCCGGCCAGCTTTGGGGTGGGTGTCGGGGTTGGGGGTTGATGCAGGCGGGCGCAGGTTCGTTAGAACGGTCGTGCCGGCTGGCTTCGGGGTGGGTGTCAAAGCTGAGGCTTGATGTCGGGCGCGTGCTGGTTTGGTAGAACGGTCGCGCCGGCTGGTTAAGGGTGGAGGTCTGGGCGGGGCTGGTGCGGGGTGGGTGGTGGTTCGGTGTGACGACCGTGCCCCGTCTGGTGCCATCGAGTGAGTGCGTTGGGTGCGGTGGAAGGGCTGCAGGGCTCCGGCCAGGCGTAGAGGTGCGGTGGACTGACGTCACCGTTGAGCCGGGCGCCCCGTGCTGGCGTCACACTGAATGGCTGCGTGGTTCAGATGCGGTCAGGGGGCTGCGGTAGCTGGGCAGGAGCTTTGAGGGTGCTGGCGGTAGTGGGGCAGGAACTCGGGACGGGGCGGCGTTACCGGGCAAGGCCTTGGGGTGGGTTGCGTACGTGGGGCGGGACCTTGGGGTGGGGTGGCGTACGCGGGTCGGGACCTCGGGGGGCGTACGCGGAGCAGGGCCTTGGGGTGGGGTGGCGTACGCGGGTCGGGACCTCGGGGGGCGTACGCGGGACAGGGCCTTGGGGTGGGTGGCGTAAGCGGGGCAAGACCTTGGGGCGGGTGGCGTACGCGGGTCGGGACCTTGGAGGCGGGGCAGGGTCTTGGGGAGACGGGGTTAGCGGGACAGGACCTCGTACTTGACGCGCATGACGCCGGCGCTGGTGTTGCCGATGGCGGAGAAGGCGGCTTCGGAGAGGTCGAGGCAGCGGCCGCCCACGTACGGGCCGCGGTCGTTGATGCGGACCGTGACCGATTCGCCCGTGCTGGGGTTGGTGACGCGGACCTTGCTGCCCAGGGGGAGGGTCTTGTGGGCGGCGGTCATGGCAGAGGGGTCGAAGCGCTCGCCGCTGGCTGTCATCTGGGGGTCGCCGTAGTAGGAGGCGCCGCAGGTTCCGGATGAGAGTACGCGGGTCTTCGGCATGTGGGTCGGGGACTTGGTGGCCTTCGTGGGCGTGGGCGACGTGGTCCCGGGGGTTGAG
Source organism: Nonomuraea sp. NPDC051941 (assembly GCF_044593615.1). Lineage (NCBI taxonomy): Bacteria > Bacillati > Actinomycetota > Actinomycetes > Streptosporangiales > Streptosporangiaceae > Nonomuraea > Nonomuraea sp. NPDC051941. The sequence continues at coordinate 878 of NZ_JBIUCF010000038.1, read as the reverse complement.
CGCTTGGTCGCCGTGGGCTTGGCGGCCGGGCTGGAGGAGGCCGTCGCCGGGGAGGCGGTGGTGTTCGGCTGGGCGGTCGCCGGGGACTTGGTGGGCCTCGGGCGGGCCGCCGCGGGCTTGGGGAGCGGCGAGGGCGACTGGGGGGTCGCCTGGCGAGCGGCTTCGTTAAGCGGCTTGGCCTGGAGTGGGGTGGGGGCTGCCGAGGGGTGGTTGGGGGAGCCGGTGGTGTCCATGGCGGCCCAGGCAGCGGTGGAGGCGGCGGCCACGACGGCGGCGCCGGCCGCGAGGGTGATCCAGCGGCGCTTGCCTGCGATGAGCTTGCGGTACTGAGGGGTCGGCTTGAGGGAATGCTGGCCCAAGGTAAACCACAGTCCTAGCTAGGGGATAGGGCAGGGAAAGGCCGGGCCGGAGGGGGTGGAGGGCGTACGGCGGCCGATCCGTAGGCGGGAAGGGGGCTCCCGCGCAGTGAGGACGAACATATGCGACAAAGCCCGAGTAAAGGCAACTTAATGCGACAGCCAGTGACATATCTCACTTAAGCCACAAGATTGCTAAGAACGCCCAGCATGCGCCGTGGATCTTTGGGACTCCGGGAAACGCGAGAAAGTGGGCTTGATCGGCAAATGGTGCAGCTCGGGAGGGTGATAGGCCGAGTTGGGTGGGTGATATGCCGAGCGCCTGGTGATCAAGCCGTCAATCGTGGGTGTTTGTTCTCGACGGTTTGCTGCTTCCTGACTTCCGGCAGGCCCGGCTACCGGAATGCGGGTCAGTGCTCCGGCCTTCAGGACCCCGTTGGGGATCTCTCATTGCGGCCATTGTGTTCATTGAGCTATCAAATCGACACTGATGGTGAAAGTCGGCGGGTGGGCGAGGGAGGC